>JBKJKT010000144.1:0-3863 GCA_046597415.1 Ramlibacter sp. | reverse complement strand
ACGTTGAGAACGATGTTGGGTTTTTCCATTTGAGGTTTTCGGTGTTTGGCCCCTTCCCCCGCTGGGGGAAGGCTGGGATGGGGGCACTGCAGCCTCTGATCGCCCCTTGCAGCGTGAAGGCCGCAAAGCCCCCACCCCAGCCCTCCCCCAGCGGGGGAGGGAGGAAGTCAGGTTACGACTGGCAATCGGCCGGTGTCCGGCGGGTCAGCTTTTTCTCGTTGGCGTACTTTTCCGCGGAGGTCTTGACCAGCGGGCGGATCACCTGCTCGTCGGCCTGCAGCCAATCCGAGCTCCAGGTGAACTTGGCGCCGTCCCAGGTGTGCACGCGGGCCCATGCCGAGCCCATGTGGTCGGAACAGTTGGTCGACACGGGGCGCATCACGCCCTTGAAGCCCAGCGCATCGAGTTTGGCCTGCGTGAGGTTCAGGTTCTCGTAGCCCCAGCGAGCCTGTTCGCCAGTGATGACCTTGCCCTTGCCGAAGCGGTCTTGCGCAGCACGCACACCCTCGGTCGCCAGCAGGGCGCCGATCACGCCGCGCATGTACAGCACGCTGCCCACTTCTTCCTTCGGTCCGGTGCCCTGGCCCTTGGCATGCACCTTCTCCATGATTTCCTTGACCACCTGCGACTGTGGCTCGGCACCATGTTGCATCATCACCGCGCTGTAACCCTTGGCACCGGCACCCACGTCACGCAGGTCTGGCTCGGCGCCCGACCACCAGGTGCCGAACATCTTCTCGCGTGGGTAGCCGACCGCTTGCGCTTCCTTGATCGCGGTAGGCGTCATGACGCCCCAGGTCTGCAGGATCACGTAGTCGGGTTGCTGCTGGCGCACCTGCAGCCAGGTGGCCTTCTGCTCCACGCCAGGAGCGGCGATTGGCAACATCTGCAGCGTGAAGCCGTACTGCGCCGCGCGCTCCTGCAGGATAGGCAGCAGTTCCTTGCCGAAGGGGCTGTCGTGATAGCCGACGCCGATCTTCTTGCCCTTGAGCTTGTCCATTCCGCCGGCCTGCTTGCCGATGTGCTGCAGGACGGTGTCGCCGGCCACCCAGTAGTGACCGATCAGCGGGAAGTTCCACTTGAATACCTGGCCGTCGGCCGAGTCGCTGCGCCCGTACCCGGACGTGATCATCGGAATCTTGTCGTTGGGGACTTTTTCGGTCAGCGCGAATGTGATGCCGGTGGACAGGGGCTGGAACACGGTTGCGCCGCCATGCTTGCCCTTGAGGCGCTCATAGCACTCAACGCCCCGCGCCGTGTCGTAGGCCGTTTCGCATTCCTCGATCAGGGTCATGACGCCGTTGATGCCGCCCCGGGCGTTCACCAGTTTCATGTAGTCGTTGTGGCCGTTGGCCCAAGGGGTGGCATTGGGCGCTACCGGCCCGGTGCGACCGGTCAGCACCGGAAAGAATTGCTGTTTGGCCTGGGCCATGACAGCGCCGGTGGACAGCACGCCTGCACCCACGGCCATTGCGAATACGAGTTGACGAAGTTTCATGGTTGTCTCCTGGTGATGAGGGGAAATCGCTGTCGGTGCTGCCGACTTTCAGTGGGGGAAAGGCCAAAGCCGCAGTTTCTGTTTGCCCGTGCTCCAGAGCCGGGCCAGACCATGCGGCTCCACGATGAGGAACCAGACGATGAGCGCGCCAAAGATGATGAGTTCGGCATGGGAGATGCCTGCAGTCGAAATCTCGACGCCGACGAGGCTGCCGAGCAGCGGCAACATCTGATTGAGCAGGATCGGTAACGTGACGATGAATGCGGCGCCGAAAAAGCTGCCCATGATGGATCCCAGCCCGCCAATGATCACCATGAACAGCAGGCGAAATGACTGATCCACCGAGAAGGCTGCCGGCTCCCAGGAGCCCAGGTAGAGGAAGCCCCAGAGCGCGCCCGCGACGCCGATGATGAAGGAGCTCACGGCGAAGGCGGTGAGCTTCGCATACACCGGCCGGATACCGATCACCGCGGCCGCAACGTCCATGTCGCGGATCGCCATCCACTCGCGCCCAATTGCGCCGCGCACCAGGTTCTTGGCCAGAAGGGCGATCACCGTGAGCAGGGAAAGACAGAACAGGTACTTGGCGAGCGGCGTCTCCAGCGACATGCCCAGGACACTGAGGTTCGAGACGGATACGCCGCCGGATGAGGAGTCGTTGGTGAACCATTTGATGCGCAGGAACATCCAGTCGGAGAAGAACTGCGCAGCGAGCGTGGCCACGGCCAGATAAAGACCTTTGACCCGCAGGCTCGGGAGCCCGAAGAGGATGCCGAAAAAGGTGGCGCACAGGCCGCCCAGCAAAATGGCGACCAGCATGGGCATGTCTGGCACGCGCACGAAGAAATTGAACGCGCCGTACGCCCCGACGGCCATGAACGCGCCGGACCCCAGTGAAATCTGGCCGCAATAGCCGACGAGGATGTTCACTCCGATTGCTGCCATCGAAAAAATCAGGAACGGCAGCAGGATGGCCCGGACGGCGTAGTCGCTGGCGAGCAGCGGCACCAGCACGAAACCTGCGATCAGCACGAGGCCGATCGCGATGCGGTCCTGCAGGATCGGGAAGATCTGCTGGTCCGCCCGGTAGGTGCTCTTGAATTGACCGTTTTCCCTGTAGAACATTGTCAGACCCGATCGATGATCTTTTCGCCGAAAAGTCCCTGCGGACGAACCAGCAGGACGGCCAGGGCGAGCACGTAGGCGAACCAGATTTCGATGCCCCCGCCCACCATGGGGCCGATGTACACCTCCGAGAGCTTCTCACCGACGCCGATGATGAGGCCACCGAGAATGGCACCGGGCACCGAGGTCAGACCGCCCAGGATCACCACGGGCAGCGCGCGCAGCGCCACTGTGGACAGCGAGAACTGAACGCCCAGCTTGCTGCCCCAGATCATCCCGGCGACCAGCGCCACGACTCCCGCGACGCACCACACGATGACCCAGATGCGCGCCAGCGGAATGCCGATGGACTGCGCAGCCTGGTGATCGTCGGCCACCGCGCGCAATGCGCGCCCCGTGGCGGTTTTCTGGAAGAACAGCGCGAGCAGCGCGACCAGGGCCGCTGCGATGAGCGCTGCGATCAGGTCTTCCTTGTTGATCAGGATGCCGCCCTGGAAGGTGGACTCGAAGGCGATCATCGGGTCCTTGGGCATGCCCACGTCGATCTTGTAGACGCTGTTGCCGAACAGCGTCTGGCCCACGCCCTCAAGGAAGTAGGCGATGCCCAGCGTGGCCATCAGCAGCGTGGCGCCTTCCTGGTTCACCAGGTGGCGCAGCACCAGTTTCTCCACCAGCCAGGCCACCGCGAACATGACCAGCGCCGCGCCGGCGAAGGCAATGATGTTGGCCACGATCGGGTTGGTGATGCCGGTGTAGGCCGGAAGCCATTCGGCGAAGCGCGCCATGGCCAGCGCCGCGAACAGCACCATCGCGCCCTGCGCGAAATTGAAGACGCCGGAGGCCTTGAAGATCAGCACGAAGCCGAGCGCGACCAGCGCGTACAGCATGCCCACCATCAGGCCGCCGAGCAGTGTTTCGAGGAAGAATCCCATGATGGCTTTGGTGTCCGGTGAATCAGTGGGCGGTGCCGAGGTAGGCCTTGACGACCTCGGGACTGGTGCGCACCGCCTCGGGCACGCCGTCGCCGATCTTCTTGCCGTAGTCGAGCACGACCACGCGGTCGCTGATGTCCATCACGACGCTCATGTCGTGTTCGATCAGCACGACCGTGGTGCCGTACTCGTCGTTGACGTCGAGGATGAAGCGGCTCATGTCCTGCTTCTCCTCGACGTTCATGCCGGCCATCGGCTCGTCGAGCAGCAGCACTTCGGGCTCCATCGCCAGGGCACGGCCGAGGTCG
>JBKJKT010000104.1:0-25516 GCA_046597415.1 Ramlibacter sp. | reverse complement strand
AGAGGTGAGATTCGAACTCACGGATAGTTTCCCATCGCTGGTTTTCAAGACCAGTGCAATCGACCACTCTGCCACTCTTCCTACAACGGTTTTCAAGACCGGTGCATTCAACCGCTCTGCCAACTCTCCTGTCGATCCTGCGTAGTGTAGCGGGCGCCCTCGTCAGTCTGGTTTCGGACACTTTCAGGATTTTCATCACAATGGGTCGAAGGTTACTTCGATGGCATATCGAGTCGGCGATGGGCCGATCTGCTGGAATCACCGCGCCCTGCGTTGCAGTCGAGTGGGTCAGCCGGACAGACGTATGCTGTGACCGGCGCCGCGCCGCACTTGACCCGAACGCCCGGACCCTTGAATATGCTTCTTGCAAATCCATGAGTGGAGTGTGATCAATGCCCCGTCCAGCCCCTATTTCGGCCGACAGCCCCTTGAGGCAATACCTTAGCTTGGCGGCTGATCAGAGCGCTGCGCTGGTCGCGAGGACGGTGGCAGAGGCGGTCAGGGCCCAGGCCCAGTTGGCCATTGCGGCACCTGACTTCGCGGAGCGCAACCGCCTCGCCTTTTCCGCGAAGGCACTGAATTGGACGAGTCAGACAGTAGCTGCAGCTTTCCCGACGCTGTTGCGGGAAGAAATCGAAATCGCCGCCGGCGCCGAGGCCCCCACCAAGGCACTGAGCTTCGGGTCGCTGGAGCTGATGGGCGAGGACCAGGTCAACGACACCGTCGAACTGCTGCGCGGCCAACAGGCGGCGATGGCTGCGGTCGAAGCGGAGCTTGCTGCCCTCGACGCGTTGGTCAGCGCAGCGCAGGGCCATGAGCGGGTCGTTGCTGCGGCCAATCCGCTGCGGCCGGAAATCTGGATCCGGGCATTGCACCGCGCGCTGGGGCAAGCCCGGGCACTGCCGGCCGAACGCGCAGGATGGATGGTGCACCTGGGCAGGGCTCTAGGCCCCGAACTCGCGGTGTTGTATCGCAACCTTTCTGAGTCCTTGACGCGCGACGGCGTCTCGGCGGCGGGATACCGGATCACTCTCCAGGATGAGCCCCGCCGTCGGCTCACCGGCGATGCCGCAGGTCCGACACTGCACGATCTCAAACACCTGCTGGCCAACGTCGTGCGGGGAGAAGACGGCACCCGCGGACTCAGCCGGCCTGCCGGCGAGAGCATGAACGGCATGACCATGCCGGCCGCTGTCGAAGCGCTGCACGGCATGAAGCAGATGGATGACGTCGTGCGCCGCATGCAGGACCGCTGGCGCAAGGGCGTCTGGCAGCCGGAGGCTGCCTCCCCTGGCGCAGGCGCTGAGGCGGACGGCAAGTACTCGCCCACACAGACGCTGGCACGCGAAGTCGCCCGCCTCATGATTGCCAACGTGGCGTCCGACGAGCGACTCCTGCCGGATGTCCAGCAGGCGGTGCGTGAGCTTGAGCCAGCTCTGCTTCGACTGGTGCAGCATGACCAGCGCTTCTTCGTGGACCGGCAGCATCCCGCGCGCCAACTGCTGGAAGAAATGACGCAACGAAGCCTGGCCTGGCCGCAGCGCAACACGCCCGGCTTCCTGGGGTTTCTCGAGCCGCTTCGCGAAGCCGTGCAGATGCTCGCCCAGATGCCGATCGAAGATGAGCAACCCTTCCAGTTCGCAGGGC
Organism: Ramlibacter sp.; assembly: GCA_046597415.1. GTDB lineage: Bacteria > Pseudomonadota > Gammaproteobacteria > Burkholderiales > Burkholderiaceae_C > Ramlibacter. The sequence goes on along the minus strand of JBKJKT010000104.1, from coordinate 23,869 downwards.
TGATGCTGCGGCAAAGCTGGGACGAAGCTGAGGAACGCACTCGCCGGCAACGCGGGTCGATGGCGCGCACGCTGATGCAGGCCGATAAGCGCAGCCACGCGGCTGGCTCGGGCTCTCCAGAAATAGTTGCAGCGCAGGGAGGGGGCGCAGTGTTGCAGCCGAATAATCAACTCACGCCCGGTCAATATGTCGAAGTGCTGCAGGACGGCCAGTGGACGCGGCAGCGGATGACGTGGGCCAGCCCACACGGGGTCGGGTTCATTTTCGTCGACGCATCGGGCAATCCCGAATCAATGACGCGTGATGTGTTGGCGCAACTGCTGGACAGTGGCGTTATGCGCCTGCTCGCCTCTGGCAGCGTCGTCGACGGCGCGCTCGATGCGGTAGCGCAAACTGCGCTCGAGAACAGCACCCAGTTGCCTTTGTAGGCGGACTCAGTCGCCGATGTGATGCCAGTGCTCTTCGGGCAAGGCGCGTAGGTAGCGCAGGGCCTCGCCGGTAAGCGTGTTGTCGATGGCCCAGTCGACTACGGTGCGAAAGATCGAGCGTTTGGCCAGCGCCGTGGTGCCCTGCCAATCACGCGGGCTCAGCGGGGCCACCGGCGAAGAACGCGGATCGTGCTGCACCCGGGCGCGCAAGAGCGCATCGAATTCCTGCCACTGCGCGGGCAGGGGGCACACGCGGTTATTGCGCCGGCATTCCTCCAGCAGCTTCTCCGGGCCGGAGGCGCTGGTCGCCACGGCCGGACGTAGCGGCGCGACGGGGTGCGCCGGGTCGGCCTTGTCCAGCAAGGAGGGTGAACCGGGGGCGGTCATCGGAGCGGTGTCGGCGTATCGAGCCCGCTCCCGGTCGCGCACATCGTCCCACAACTGCCACGTGGTGTCGGAGCTCTTCTCGACGACGTCGGGCGCGGGGATAGCATCGAATTCCGAGTAGGGTTCAGGCCCCTGCGTCGGCGGGTCGGTGAAGGGATGCTTGGGAGTGGTGGACATTGGGGTACTGCGGTTACGAGCTCGGAAACAATAATAGTCCGGCGCCCGGGTCAAGTCACGGGGGAAGCCGGGAGAGCTCGTCGTCGATCCGGCTGCAGGCCGCGGCGTATGCTTCGCGAGTGGCGGCAAGCAAGGCGGCCCCATCAGAGGAGACCCCGGTCGAGCTGGAGTTGGCTGTTGACTTCGCGCCGTCTGACATTGCTTGTTCAGCTTGGGCGGCGGCGCCTGCCAGGCGAGTTGCGCCGAGTGTGCCGGCCAGACCTTTCAAGGTGTGGAAGAGCCGGCCTGCCTCCTGGCGTTCACCGCGCGCGACAAGTTGCTCCAGGCACGTCAGCATCGCCGCGGCATCCGCCTGGATAGACGGATACAGGCGCCGATAGAAGCCGAGATCGCCACCGAGCCGTTGCACCGCTGACTGCAAATCGACTTCCCCGCCCGCAGGCGGCGTGCCGACCAGTGCTGGAGCGCCCCGACCCGGGGTGCCGATATATTTCAGCACCGTCGATACCAGCACGTCGAGATCGAAGGGCTTGCCCACGTGATCTTGCATGCCTGCCGCGATGCACGCCTCGCGATCCCCCGCCATCGCATTGGCCGTCATGGCGACGATGGGAAGTGAGGTCACGCCCGCGCGTCGGATCTCACGCGTGGCGGTGTAGCCGTCCATCACCGGCATCTGCACGTCCATGAGCACCAGGTCATAGGCGGCGGGATCGGTGATCACGCGGTCAAGTGCCTGCCGCCCGTCGCTGGCAATGTCCACGACTGCGCCGCGCGAAGCGAGCAACTCGCGCGCGACCTGCTGGTTGTTCAGGTTGTCCTCGACCACCAAGAGGCGCAGGCCCGCCAACGCCTGGTTGCCCGGCGCCGGCTCGACCGGTGCACCGGATCGCTCTTGCGTTGCGTGGTCGATCGCATCACGCAACATGGAGGCCGTCACCGGCTTGACAAGGTAGCCGTCGAGGTTGTTGCGCTCGCCGTCCGCCAGTGCGGCGAAGCGCGCCCGGGCCTTGCCTGACACCATGATCAGCAACGCGCTCTGGCCTACTTTGGGCAGGCGCCGCATCAGCTCCGACGCCTGCAATCCATCGATGCCCGGCATGTGCCAGTCCAGGAAGATCGCGTCATAGGGGGTGCCTGCCGCCTCGATCACTTCCAGCGCCTGCTCGGCACCCTGGGCGGTATCGGCGATCCATCCGAGGCTTGCAGCCAGCGCGCTGAGCGTCTGCAACGCGATCTTGTTGTCGTCCACGAACAGTGCGCGCACCTCCTTCGTGGTCCGCAGCGGCGTTTGCGCGGCGCGCTTGCTCGTGTCCACCAGCATGTCGAGCGTGAAGTGGAAGCGGCTGCCATGCCCGAGCGCACTGTCGAGCTCCAGCTGGCTGCCCATGAGCCGCACCAAGTGTTGCGAAATCGCGAGCCCCAGCCCCGTGCCGCCGTACTTGCGCACCGTGGACGCCTCCGCCTGCTGGAAGCCTTCGAAGATGCGTGACTGCTGCTCCGGCGCGATCCCGATACCGGTGTCCTTGACCGAAAACTCCAGCCGCGCGTGGTCGCCAGTACGCTCCACAAGTCGCACCCCGATCACCACTTCGCCGCGCTCGGTGAACTTCACCGCATTGCCACCCAGATTGATCAGCACCTGCCGCAAGCGCATGTCGTCGGCGATGAGCGCGGGCGGGACCGCCGAATCAATATCGAAGAGGATTTCAACATGCTCGGAGTGCAGGTTGGCCGACAGGATCACTGACACATCGCGCATCAGGACTTCTAGCAGGAAGGGCGAAGGGACCAGCTCCAGCTTACCGGCGTCGGCCTTCGAGAAATCGAGGATGTCGTTGAGCAGGCCGAGCAGCGAGCGAGCAGCGCCGTCCGCCTTCTCGGTGTAGTCCAGCTGGCGGGGCGACAACCCCGTGTTGCGCAGCAAGGCGAGCATGCCGATGATCGCGTTCATCGGCGTGCGCAACTCGTGGCTCGTGTTCGCCAGGAACTGGCCCTTCGCCGCAACCGCCTGCCGTGCGGCATCGCGCGCCTCCTTCTGCTCTGTCACATCGAGCGCGAGCACAAAAAACCCCTTCGTCTCGTCGTCGCGGATGTCCGCGATGTAGTGCACGAGCATGGTTCGCCGGATGCCCGCGGCGTTGGTCTCCTCGCGTTCGAACGACATGGACTTGCCCGCGAGCACCGCCTCGATGTTCGGCAGGAACTCCCGGTAGCGCTCCTCCCCCAGCACTTCGGGCAGGGTGTAACCGATCATCTGCTCCTGTGTCTTGCCGAAGGTTTCACCATAGACCCTGTTGGCGAACACACAACGCTGGTTTCGGTCCCAATAGCCCACCCGGCCCGGCAGGTTGTCGGTGACCACACGCATGAACTGCTCACTGGCCTGCAGCGCCTCTTGCGCCCGCTTGAGGTCGGAGATATCCTGCAAGGTACCTATCAGGCGAACCGAACGCTCGCCCTGCCGCTCGACGTGGCCGACTGTGCGCACCCAGCGCGAAACGCCCTTAGCACTGACGAGATTCAACTCCAGGTCCCAAGGGGTGCCGTCGCGCACGGCTTCCTGCGTTGCCCGCTCGATCATTTCCCGCGACTGCGGCACGAACAAGTCGATGAACTGCTCGATCGTATGCGTCGAATCCGCGGGCAGGTCGACCAAGCGCAGTGTCTGATTCGACAGGCGCAACGCCAGTGGTTCCAGGTTCACCGCCCAGCCACCGACGTTGGCGATGCGTTGCGCCTGCTCAAGAAAAGCCTCACTCGCCCTCAGATCCTGGGTGATTTCCTTCAGATCTGCGGTCATGGCGTTGGCCAGCGCTTCGGCGCGGCGGCGCCCGCTTGCCAGTTGCCACACCGAGAGCGCCAACAGGGCACTCAGCAGCAAACCAGCCAGGGCGACCAGGAGCGGGAGCGTCGTCTCACCGGAACTCGCGTCCATCTCCGCCGAGCTTGCCAGATCGAGCGTTAGCAGCTGGCCACCCATTTCGATGGTGCGCGACGCGCGCATCTTCCTGCGATCCCAGCCGCCACGCGCGCCCGTGCTCAGGCCCTGCTGGGGGTCGTCAGCCGAGTCGAACAGCAACTGGCCGTCGGCGACCGGCCCGTCGTAGAGCCTGAAATCCACCTGCGACCCGAAGGTCCGGCGCACGTCTGCCAGCACATCGGCGGCGACAATGGGCGCGTAGAGCAGCCCGACCAGTGAGCGGCGCCGGCCCGCCTCGGAGCGTGGGTCTTCGCCCCTGCGAAAAACCGGCAGCACCATCAGCCAGCCCGCGCGACGCTTGACGTCCTGGAGCAGGGACGCGCGATCGGTGAGTGCGAGTTGCCCGGTGGCCACCGCGCGCTCGAGTGTCTCGCGGCGCACCGGCTCCTGGCCGAGATCAAAACCCCAGGCGACAAAATTGGCTGGCTTCGGCTCTACTTGGGAGGCAACGAAAAGATCTGGCAACTGCCCCGATGTCTTGAGCTGAAAGTCGGGGTCCGCAGTGCGCATCCGCGCAACGAACGCATTCAGGTCCGCACGCTCAACCCGCCGGATGATGCCGAAGCCGCGCACGCCGGGAAATTCGCGTTCCAGATCGCGCGCCGCGACCCAGTCACGAAATGTGTCGATGCTCAGGTCGCCGAACGAGGCGTAGGTTGCAGCCAACCCTCGCAATCCATACGACGCCCGGTTGATCCGCCGCTCCACGTCCAATTCAATCCGGCGTACGGTGCCGTCGAACCGCGCCCGCTCTTCCGCGTGGATCGACGTTGACAACGCCCATGCGACGGCGAACGTCACGGCCAAGCCCAGCAACAGTGCGCCGAACGCCGCGAGAGCCGCCGGCCGCAGCGAACCGGAAGGGCGGCTGGCGTTGCTCATCGCAACGAGAGCACTTCCAGGACGTCCAATGGATCAGTAGACCCCGCCGGCGTCACCTGCGCGGTGCGCCCGGTAACAACCTGGCCGGCCATTTGTGCCACAAACATCGCCGTGGCCGCGACGCCCCACTGCGCCGTGTGCGCGAATGCACAAATCGCGTCGAGTTCCTGCATGGCAGTGCCGGTGGCGAGCGTCGACGCCGGCCCGCCGTGCAGTGGGTCGGCGATGCGCAGCACAGTCACCGGTCCGCAATGCAGTGCAATCGTCGCTCCAGGCTCGCCTTCGGCGCCTTCGCTGCCCCCGCCGACGAGCCGGGACAGCTTCTGCTTCAAATTCAGAGCGGCCCGGACTGCACGAACCGTCGCGCGCACGCGGACCGAATCCGGCTCATCGACATAGACTGCTACCAGGTCATTGCCGGCCGGCAGCAGGTGCGCGGCGTTGTAGAGGTGAAGCGCATCGCGCGACGCGTCGTAGGCCTGACGCACCAGCGAATTGACGTCATTGCTGGATTTGGCCTGCGACTGTAGCGCGCTGACGATCTCGGCCTTGAGCAGGATCGCATGGTCGTATTTCAGCTCAGCATCGGGGTGGCCATCCTCTTCCCAACGCTGGTTGATCTCGTTGACCATGCGGACCTCGTACTGCGCAGCGAGCAATTCGCGCTGCTCTTCCAGCGCGGTGACAAACGAGGTGTTCATCGAACTGATCAGGCCCTCCTGCAACGTGCGCCGCTTGGACAGCAAGGCGCTCACGGCTTCGGTGAGTTCGGTGAAGCTGAACGGCTTGGCCAGGTAATCGTCGGCGCCGGCGTTCATGCCGGCGCGCATGTCTGCGCGTTCGGACATGGAGGTCAGCATGATGACGGGAATGCCCGCGATGCCTTCTTCATCGCGCAGCGCGGTAACGAATTGAAATCCGTTCATTCCCGGCATCACCACATCGCACACGACCAGGTCCGGGTGATGGACGCGGGCGACCTCGAGCGCCTGATCGCCATCGGCTGCTTCAAGGACTTCGTGCCCCGCGCTTGTCAGTGCCCGCGACGCCACCATCCGCTGTATGCGATCGTCGTCAACTACAAGGATTCTCGGCATGCTTCATCTTAACTCGCACAGCGTCGTATCGCAGGTCGCGTCCCTGGCAGCTAATTGCCGCTCAAGCCTCTGACAGCATCCCCTTGCGCTCGATGAACGCGATTACTTCAGCCAGGCCGGTTTGGGTCTTGAGATTGGTCATTACAAACGGCTTGTCGCGCCTCATGCGCCTGGTGTCGGCCTCCATTACCCCCAGATCTGCTCCGACGTACGGTGCCAGATCGGTCTTGTTGATGACGAAAAGATCGCTCTTGGTGATGCCGGGCCCGCCCTTGCGCGGAATCTTTTCGCCGGCAGCCACGTCGATCACGTAGATGGTGAGGTCCGAAAGTTCGGGGCTGAACGTTGCAGCAAGGTTGTCTCCGCCGGATTCGACGAACACGATATCTGCATCGGGGAATTCCACCAGCATGCGGTCGATCGCTTCGAGATTGATCGACGCGTCCTCGCGGATCGCCGTGTGCGGACACCCACCAGTCTCCACACCCATGATGCGTTCGGCTGGCAGCGCCCCGCTGACGGTCAGCAGGCGCTGGTCTTCCTTCGTGTAGATGTCGTTGGTGATGGCGACCAGATCGTATTTGTCGCGCATACCCTTGCACAGCATTTCGAGCAGCGTCGTCTTGCCCGAACCGACCGGGCCGCCGATACCCACGCGCAGTGGCGGCAGCTTCCTGGTGCGATTGGCGATGTGGTGAAGTGTCATGAGCGAAAGAGCCTTGAATATTGGGTTTCGTGCTGCGCCGAAAGAATGGCCAGCATCGGTGAAAAAGCCTGCCACGCATCGTCAGGCAGCGCGAGTGCGTGATCAACGGCTGCCGGGATTTCCGTGGCCAGCCTCGACAGGATGCGTTGTCCTGAACTCTGCCCCAGGGGTATGGACTTGATGGCCGCCTGGATCATGTTCTCTGCCCATCCGAATGCGAAGGTGAGGGCGATTGCGCGCGGGCACGCCGTGCCTGCAGATGACGCAAGTGCGAACGCGACGGGATAGGTCCAGTGGGCGGGCGTTGTCTGCGGCCTGATCGAGCGAAGCCACTCGATCATCGAGCGACCCATCTGCTCAGTCTGCTGGCGCAGCTCGCTCGTTTCGCGCGTCTGAAGCACCCAGTCATTGAGTTGCACGATGCGTGCAAGGTCGCCCGCGCGCCAGGCTTTGACCGCTACCGCAAGCACTGCGAGATCGCCCCGTGACAGCGTGAGATGAAGTTGGTCGACGAGCCAGCTGGCGGCAGTGGCTTCATCGGTGACGAGACCGCTTTCGACCGCTGCTTCCAGCACTTCCGAATACGAGAAGCCGCCCACGGGTAACGCCGGCGAAGCCAGCCACACGAGGCCCAGCAGGTCGGCGTCAGTGAGAGTGGTCGTGGCTGTGTTCGTGGCCATCGTCGCCGTAGGCTCCGTGTGCGAGGGGGCCGACTGCTGGAGGATGCGCATGCGACTGGCCACCTGCACTATAGGCACCGCCTTCGGGTTCGAATGCGCTTTCTTCCGGCCGGACGATCAGGTGCATTGCGCGCAGCATGTCGGCCAGCACATGATCGGGTTCGATCTTCAGGTGATCGGGCTTGAGTTCGATCGCGACGTGGCGGTTGCCCAGGTGATAAGCCGCGCGTGTCAGGTCGAAAGGTGTGCCGTGTTGAGCGCAGTGCGTGATCACGAGCACGGGCTGCGGCGCGGCGAGCACCTTGACGAGCGAGCCGTCGCCGGCGACAAGGACATCGCCGCCACGCACGACGGTTCCGCGCGGCAGGAACACGCCAAGGTGACGGCCCTGTGAATCGGTGCAGTCGAACCGGCTTTTCTGGCGCACATCCCAGTCGAGCTGGACGGTGGCCGCGCGCCTGAGCAACACCGGTGCAAGGCCGTGTCCGCCGGCCAGGAGTTTGGAGACCTGGAGCATGGGGGCGTCCATCTCAAAACAGAAAGTACCGCTGCGCCATCGGCAACACCGTCGCTGCTTCACAGACGAGCAGTTGTCCGTCTGCGCGCACGGCATAAGTCTGCGGATCGATCTCCATTTCTGGAAGGTAGTTGTTGTGAATCAGGTGCTGTTTCTTCACGCCCCGAATGTTCTTCACGGCGCTCAGGTTCTTTCGCAGGCCGAACTTGTCTCCCACACCCGCGTCGAGACCCGCCTTCGAGACGAACGTGATCGAGCCCCTTGCAATCGCGCCACCGAAGCTGCCGAACATCGGCCGGTAATGCACAGGCTGCGGTGTGGGTATCGACGCATTGGGATCACCCATCGCAGCCATGGCGATGAAGCCCCCCTTCATGATCACCGCCGGTTTGATGCCAAAGAACGCTGGCTTCCAGATGACGATGTCGGCCCACTTGCCGGGCTCGAGGCTGCCGACTTCGTGCGAGATGCCGTGGGCAATCGCGGGGTTGATCGTGTATTTGGCGATGTAGCGTTTCGCGCGGAAGTTGTCGTTGCGCGTTCCGTCTGATTCCAGCGCGCCGCGCTGTTGCTTCATCTTGTGGGCCGTCTGCCACGTGCGAATGATGACTTCCCCGACCCGACCCATCGCCTGGCTGTCGCTCGACATCATGCTGATCGCACCCAGGTCATGCAGGATGTCTTCAGCGGCAATCGTTTCCTTGCGAATGCGACTCTCGGCAAACGCCAGATCTTCCGCGATCGCGGGGTCGAGGTGATGGCACACCATCAGCATGTCGACGTGTTCGTCGAGCGTGTTGCGGGTGTAGGGCATCGTCGGGTTGGTTGACGACGGAAGGAAATTCTCTTCGCCGACCACGCGCAGAATGTCAGGCGCATGACCTCCGCCGGCGCCCTCGGTATGGAAAGCACACAGCGAGCGTCCCCTGGTCGCGGCAATCGTGTTCTCGACAAAGCCAGACTCATTGAGCGTGTCGCTGTGGATTGCGACCTGCGTGTCGGTGAGTTCCGCCACGTCCAGGCAGTTGCTGATCGCCGCAGGCGTCGTGCCCCAGTCTTCATGCAGCTTCAGGCCGATCACGCCTGCGTCGATCTGTTCATGCAGCGCTGCAGGAAGGCTGGCGTTGCCCTTGCCCAGAAAGCCCAGGTTCATCGCGAAGCCGTCGGCGGCCTGCAACATCCGTTCGATGTTCCAGGGGCCGGGCGTACAGGTGGTGGCGAAGGTGCCTGTTGCAGGGCCGGTGCCGCCGCCCAGCATCGTCGTGACGCCGGAGGCGAGTGCTTCCTCGATCTGCTGCGGACAGATGAAGTGGATGTGGCTGTCGATGCCGCCGGCAGTGACAATGCTGCCTTCGCACGAAATGATTTCGGTGCCGGGGCCGATGATGATCTCGATGCCGGGTTGCGTGTCGGGATTCCCGGCCTTGCCGATGGCCGCGATGCGGCTGTCCTTGATGCCGATGTCGGCCTTGACGATGCCCCAGTGATCGATGATGAGTGCGTTGGTGAGCACGCAATCCATCGCGCCCTCGGCTCGCGTTCTTTGCGATTGCGCCATGCCGTCGCGGATCGTCTTGCCGCCGCCGAACTTCACTTCTTCGCCGTAGCCTCCGGCGCGCAGCGTGTAATCGTCTTCCACTTCGACGATGAGGTCGGTGTCGGCGAGCCGAACCCTGTCACCCACCGTCGGGCCGAACATTTCGGCGTAGCCGCGCCGTCCAATCGTGGCCATGGTCAGAGCTTTCCTTGAACGAGACCGCGGAATCCGTAGATGGTCCGATCGCCCGCGTAATCGACCACTTCCACTGTGCGTTGTTGCCCCGGCTCGAAACGCACTGCGGTGCCCGACGCGATATTCAGCCGCATGCCCCGCGCCGCATCGCGATCGAAATCCAGCGCGCCATTCGTTTCGGCAAAGTGATAGTGCGACCCTATCTGTATTGGACGGTCGGCGGTGTTTCTGACAACCAGGGTGATCGTGCGGCGCCCCGGATTGAGCACATGGTCGCCGTCGTCGGTAGAGAGTTCTCCGGGAATCATGAACCTGCTTTCAGACGATGGGCTGGTGTACGGTGACCAGCTTGGTTCCATCGGGGAAGGTGGCCTCGACCTGGATGTCGGGGATCATCTCCGCAACGCCTTCCATCACGTCGGCGCGCGAAAGGATGGTGCGGCCTTCGCTCATGAGGGCGGCGACGGTCTTGCCGTCACGCGCACCTTCCATCACGGCGGCGGAGATCAGTGCCATCGCTTCCGGGTAGTTGAGTTTCAGGCCGCGCGCGCGCCGCCTTTCGGCCAGCAGCGCCGCCGTGAAGATCAGCAGCTTGTCTTTCTCGCGGGGGGTAAGTTCCATGGCGGGATCAGTTTAGTGCAAGGCAAGGGGTGAGCCATACGCCGGATGGCGCATGCGGGCACGGAACCTGCGAATCGCTCCTGTGAGCGAAGTCATCCCCATCTACCCCGCCGACGCCCCCCAGCGTGTCGTCAAAGTCCGCCGCGACTACAACAGCTGGGTCGCCAGCGAGACGATGGAAGACTACGCGCTGCGTTACACCCCGCAGCGGTTTCGCAAATGGTCGGCCTTTCGCGTGGCGAACACCGCTTTCGGAGCCGCCTCGTTCCTGATCCTCGAAGCGGTCGGCGCGACATTGATGGTGCAGTACGGCTTTCTGAACGCGTTCTGGGCGGTCATTGCCACGGGGCTCATCATTTTTCTAACGGGGCTTCCCATCAGCATATACGCGGCCCGCTACGGGGTGGACATGGACCTGCTCACGCGTGGCGCGGGTTTCGGCTACATCGGCTCGACGATCACTTCGCTGATCTACGCGTCGTTCACGTTCATCTTCTTTGCGCTCGAAGCTGCTGTGATGGCCTATGCGCTGGAACTTGCACTGGGAATCCCGCCCAGCTGGGGCTATCTGATCTGCGCGCTGGTTGTCATTCCGCTGGTCACTCACGGCATCTCCACGATCAGCCGCTTGCAGGTATGGACGCAACCGATCTGGCTGGTGATGTTGATCGTGCCCTTCGTCTATGTGCTGGTGCGCGAACCTGGTGCGTTCGCCGGTGTCATGCACTACGCCGGTGAGAAAGGATTGAATTCTGATTTCAACCTGCACCTGTTTGGGGCTGGACTCACGGTGGGCATTGCCCTCATCACGCAGATGGGGGAGCAAGCCGACTACCTTCGCTTCATGCCGGCAAAGACGGCCGCCAGCCGCGGGCGCTGGTGGCTGGGCGTCCTGGTGGGTGGACCCGGCTGGGTCGTGCTGGGCGTACTCAAGATGCTGGGCGGCGCCTTGCTGGCGTACCTTGCCATCAAGCACATGGTGCCGCCCGACCGCGCCGTCGATCCGAACCAGATGTACCTCGCCGCGTATGAGTACGTCTTTCCCAATTACAGCTGGGCAGTAGCCGCGACCGCGATCTTCGTCGTGATCTCGCAGTTGAAGATCAACGTGACCAATGCCTACGCCGGATCGCTCGCGTGGTCCAACTTCTTCTCGCGGGTGACACACAGCCATCCGGGACGGGTGGTGTGGGTGGTGTTCAACACGCTCATCGCCTTCATGCTGATGGAGATGAACGTGTTCCAGGCGCTTGGGAATGTGCTGGGGCTTTACTCCAATGTTGCCATCGCCTGGATGATGGCGGTGGTAGCCGACCTGGTCGTCAACAAGCCATTGGGTCTTTCGCCACCTGGCATCGAATTCAAGCGCGCGTATCTCTACGACATCAATCCGGTCGGCGTCGGTGCGATGGCGCTGGCGTCAGCGCTTTCGATCCCTGCGCACCTGGGCGTCTTCGGGCCGGCAGCGCAGGCTTTCTCTGCCGTGATCGCGCTCAGCGTGGCTTTCGTCACTGCGCCGCTGATCGCATGGGCGACGAAAGGCAGGTACTACATCGCGCGCAGTGCTCCAGAGACCGACACCGACCTGACGGCGCTGCGAAAGTGCGTGATCTGCGAGCGCGAATACGAATCACCGGATATGGCGCATTGCCCCGCTTACCAGGGCCACATCTGTTCCCTGTGCTGCACGCTTGATGCTAGATGCGGGGACCTCTGCAAGCCGCAGGCCGCGCTGTCGGCCCAATGGTCGGGCGCATTGCGTTGGGCACTTCCAAGGCGGGCGTGGCCGTACCTCGACACGGGGCTCGGGCATTTCCTGCTGTTGATGCTGATCATCGTGCCGTTGCTCGCAACCGTTTTCGGGCTGCTGTATCACCAGGAGGCGCAGTCAATTGCGATGATGGTGGAGAGCGCGACGCTGTCGGAGAGCTCGCTGCGTTCCGGCTTTCTCAAGGCCTACATGGCGCTCGTCGTCATCGCGGGCATCGTTGCGTGGTGGCTGGTGCTTTCGCACAAGAGCCGGCAGGTGGCGCAGGAAGAATCCAACCGGCAGGCGCACCTCCTGTTGCGCGAAATCGAGCTGCACAAGAAAACCGACGAAGCCTTGCAGAAAGCGCGCCAGATTGCCGAAGAGGCCAGGCGCGCAGCCGACGAAGCCCGTCATGCAGCCGAGCAGGCCAACCAGGCCAAGAGCCGCTACATCAGCGCCATCAGCCACGAGTTGCGCACACCGCTGAACAGCATCCTGGGTTACGCGCAGCTGATGGGCGATGACACCGGCGTGCCGCCCCATCGAAAACAGGCCGTGACCGTCATCAAACGAGGCGGTGAGCATCTGCTGTCGCTGATCGAAGGAACGCTGGACATTGCGCGGATCGAGAGCGGCAAACTCACGCTCAACGTCAAGCCGATGGCGTTTGCAGACACGGTCCATGAGATGGCGGGCATGTTCGAACCACAGGCGGCGGCAAAGGGGCTGGGTTTTCGCTTCGAGCATGTCGGCGAATTGCCCGAGGTCGTTCGTGCCGACGAAAAGCGCGTGCGGCAGATCCTGATCAATTTGCTGGGCAACGCAATCAAGTTCACCAGCCAGGGGCAGGTGACTTTCCGGGTGAGGCATGCGCGCGAAATGGCCTGGATAGACATAGAGGACACGGGCCCCGGCATGTCCGGCGAGGATCTCGACCGCATCTTCGAGCCTTTTGCCAGAGGCAGCAGCGTGGCGCTGATGGCACCGGGTGCGGGTCTCGGACTCACGATCGCGAAGATGCTGACAGACCTCATGGGCGGCGAGCTGAAGGTGTCGAGCCAGCCGGGGGCAGGGTCGCGGTTCTGTATCAAGCTGTTCCTTCCACAAGTACACAGCGCCCCGTGCGCGAAGCCACTGCTCGCCCCTTCACCGCGGCGTGGCTATGAAGGTGCGCGCCGAAAGATCCTGGTCGTCGATAACGAAGAGGCCGACCGCGATCTGCTCGTCCAGTTGCTCGAGCCCCTCGGGTTTCAGCTTCGCACGGCGGCCAGCGGTCATGATGCCCTCGATCTGGTGGCTGCGGGCCTCGAGCCCGATGCAGTGTTCATGGACCTTGCGATGCCTGGCATCGACGGCTGGGAGACGATACGGCGTGCGCGGCAACTCGGCTTGCAGCGCGCCAGGATCGCAGTGGTCTCCGCCAATGCCTTCGACAAGAATCTTGAGAACGACTGCGGTATCCGCCCCGAAGACTTCATCACGAAACCCGTTCGCCACAGCGAGTTGCTCGACTGGATGGAGCGGCAACTGGGCCTGAAGTGGATAGTTTCGCCATTGCTGGAGGCCCCTTTGCTTGCGAGGTCCCAGGCATGGACATGGCCTGCTGCAGACCGGCTGGCGGCCCTGAAGGAAGCGATCCAGCTGGGGTATTACCGCGGCATCATGAATCAGCTCGATCAGATCGAAGCGGTGCAGCCGGACTGCGCATCCTTCGCTGCCGAAATGCGGGACCACGCGCGCCAGTTCCAGTTTGATGCGATGGCGCGCAAGCTCGATGCGGCCTCGCCCGCCGGGCCTGTGGAGGAGGACCTTCGATGAGCGCACGCCCGGATCAATTGCCTGGCGCGACCTTCGACCGCACCGCCGGCGAGGTTGTCCTGATCGTCGACGACGTGCCGGACAACCTGTCGGTGCTGCACGATGCGCTCGATGAATCGGGCTACACGGTCCTTGTCGCGACCAGCGGGGATGCAGCATTGCAACGCGCATTTCAGGCCGTGCCCGACATCGTTTTGCTCGATGCGATGATGCCCGGCATGGACGGTTTCGAAGTCGCCCGACGCCTGAAGTCCTCATCCGTGACGGCGCACATTCCGATCATCTTCATGACGGGCCTGACCGAGACGGAATACCTCGTCGCAGCGCTTGAATCCGGTGGGGTCGATTACGTGACCAAGCCCATCAAGCCCAAGGAGGTTCTCGCGCGAATGGGTGTTCATATGCAGGGCGCACGACAGGCGCGGCAGACGCGAAACGCACTCGATGCATTCGGCTATGCAAGCATCACGGTACGGGCGGGCGATGGCAAGCTGATGTGGCAGACGCCACTCGCGCGTGAATTGCTGATGGCCTATTACGGTACGAGTTCTCCGCGGGCGCCGCAGCCGGTGGTCACTTGGCTGCGGCGTCACCTGAAAGACGCCCTGAACCAGATCGAGCCTCCGCGCCTGACGGCCGAGCTTGGCGCGCGCCGGCTCACATTCCGGTTGCATCAGCAAACCGGAGACGAGGACTGGCTGATCGTGATGCGAGAAGTTTCCGACACGGCCGTCATCGAAGCCATGAGCCTGTGCTTCAAGCTCACGCAACGCGAGGCGGAGGTGCTCTACTGGGTCGTCAAGGGCAAGATCAACCGCGACATTGCTGACATCCTCGGCGCAAGCCCCGCCACGATCAAGAAGCATCTCGAACGTATTTTTGCGAAGCTCGGTGTCGAAACCCGGACGTCGGCAGCGGGCATGGCGATGACGCGCATCCGCCAGCTGCATCCGCAGTTCGAAGTTTGAGTCAGTCTCTACGACTGCGTGGTCGTGGAAGCGTCAGCTCACCTGCGGATTCGATCTGATCGGTCTCTTTCGCCGGGGCCTGACCGAAGAGCTCACGCATCTCTCCAGCCATCGCCCGGGCCCATCCGAATTGATCTTCGTCCGGGTTCTCGGGCACGGGCTGAGCCCCCAGTGCGGCGAGCTTGCGTGCAAGCCAGACCCAGTCGGTGTCCAACCTTTGCAGCAGGGCCGACTTCATCTCAGGGGAACGGCTGGAACTCAGGATCGCCAGGACGAGAGAGCCATATCCGCAGACATGCGATTGCCGCATCGCGAACTGCAGTGCAGTGAGCGTTGTCTTGTTCGAGCCACCTGCGTTGGCGACGCCTTGATGGCTCATGGTCGAAACAGCGATCACGTCGCTGGCCTGGCTGTCGCTCAGGAGCGGCGAATCGAGAACGGCGGCTACATAGGAGAACGATCCTCTGACGGATTTTGATTCCGCTTCAGTGATCGGGTTCATCCAGCGTGGGTCGGCGTCGCCGCGTCCTCTCTGCTTCATGAACGTGCGGATGAGGAGGGGCACGCCGAAACGTAATGGCCTGCCTGGCGAAGAACTTGCAGCGAGGTCAATCGCGCCGACCGGATTCGCCGCAAGTTGCGGTGTCCAGGCTGTTGCAGATATGGGTGCGACGGCGCCCTGAAGCAGGGCCAGCTTGCGCGGACCGAAGCCCGGGATGCCAGCGACTGCATCGACCCAGGCAGCAGCCTGTTTCTCGTGCCCCGCCGCGACGGCGTCCCGCAGGAATCCGGAGAGCACCCTGTCAACCTCACCTTCGGGAAGTTCGACTGCGAGTCCAGCCAATTGCGAAATGGCCTCGTGTGCTGCACGCGCCGCTTCGTGGGTGTCTTCGCCCGCAAGCGCTCGCACCAGTGCCTGCCGGGCGCTCTGTGCGCGTGAAATCGTGGGGTGCGGAGCCGGCACGGGACGGCTTGGAAACTGTTCCGGCGCAACATGTTTCGATTCGAAGGAATCCGGGACTTCGTACGCTATGGACGCGACGGGGTGTTCATCAGCGGAGATGCGTTCGATTGCAATTGCGGCGTCAAACGACGCGTCATGCGGGTCCGGTGTATTGGCGCCTTGCTGGTGCGCCTGCAGCGATGGCCATGGTTGCAAGGTTGATGGAGAAATAGCGCGTGTGGTTGATTGCATGTGTGGTTGTCCTTGGAGAAGGCTGTCTTGCGGGCTCGACATCATCTGACATACGCCACCCGGCGTATATGCCCGGACGTCGGGGGTGGCCAGAATCAAACCGTCCGCATACGCATCCGTTTGCGGCCCTGTTTCTTCTCTCATCCCCTTGCAAGGAGCTTTTCAATGCAACGTCGTTTCACACTCAAGGCGCTGACTGCCGCCGTCGTCATCGCTGGCGCAGTGGGCATGCCTGCCTTTGCGCAGTCGGGTGGCACCATCAAGGTCGGCATCCTGCACTCGCTGTCCGGCACGATGGCGATCTCGGAGACTGTGTTGAAAGACACGGTGCTCATGGCCATCGACGAAATCAACGCCAAGGGCGGCGTGCTGGGCAAGAAGCTCGAGCCCGTGATCGTGGACCCCGCATCCAACTGGCCGCTCTTCGCTGAAAAGACCAAGCAGCTGCTCGGCCAGGACAAGGTCGCCGTGATCTTCGGCTGCTGGACCTCGGTCTCGCGCAAGTCAGTTCTGCCGGTCGTGGAGGAAATGAACGGCCTTTTGTTCTACCCCGTGCAGTACGAGGGCGAAGAACTTTCCAAGAACGTGTTCTACACAGGTGCAGCCCCCAACCAGCAGGCGATTCCTGCAGTCGATTACCTGATGTCCAAGGATGGCGGCGGTGCCAAGCGCTGGGTCCTGCTGGGCACCGACTACGTGTATCCGCGCACCACCAACAAGATCCTGCGCGCCTACCTCAAGAGCAAGGGCGTGAAGGAATCAGACATCGACGAGAAGTACACGCCGTTCGGCCATAGCGACTACCAGACCATCGTCGCCGATGTCAAGAAGTTCTCGGCTGGCGGCAAGACGGCGGTGGTGTCCACCATCAACGGCGACTCCAACGTACCGTTCTACAAGGAACTGGGCAACGCGGGCCTCAAGGCCAAGGACGTGCCGGTTGTTGCCTTCTCGGTCGGCGAAGAAGAACTGCGCGGTGTGGACACGAAGCCGCTGGTGGGTCACCTGGCCGCCTGGAATTACTTCCAGTCGATCAAGAACCCGACCAACACCGAATTCGAGAAGAAGTGGGCTGCGTACGCCAAGGCCAAGGGCATTGCCGGCCACAAGGACAAGCCGCTGACGAACGACCCGATGGAGGCGACCTACATCGGGATCAATATGTGGAAGCAGGCTGTCGAGAAGGCCAAGTCCACCGACACCGACAAGGTCGTGGCTGCGATGGCCGGCCAGACGTTCAAGGCACCGAGCGGCATCGTCTCGAAGATGGACGAAAAAAATCACCATCTGCACAAATCGGTGTTCATCGGGGAGATCAAGGCCGACGGCCAGTTCAACGTGGTGTGGAAAACGCCCGGCCCGGTGAAGGCCAAACCGTGGTCGCCGTATATCGAAGGCAACGACAAGAAGCCTGACGAGCCGGCGAAGAAGTAAGGGTTGTTTTCTCCCTCCCCCTCTGGGGGAGGGCCGGGGTGGGGGCACGACAGCGCTGAACTTTAAACGCATGCCCCCATCCCAACCTTCCCCCAGAGGGGGAAGGAGACTGCAGAAATCTTCCATGTTCATTCGCGCGTTTTTCTTCCTCCTGCTCACGCTCTGCGCCACCGCCCACGCCTTGACTCCGGCCGAGGCGAACGCCATGGCGTCGGGTGAAACCGATGCCCGGATCGAGGCGTTGCACAAAGCCCTGGGTGCCGCCGACGACAAGACGGCCGCATTCATCCAGGCCCTCATCGACGATGTGGTCAAGGTCGCCGGCGGCAAGGCGCTGGTCGTGAAAAACGACAAGGCCTCCGACCCCGCAACCGGTGCCGACATCGCACTTCCCGCAGACGCCGAAGACGTCATCAACAACAACCGCATGCGCAGCGAACTCGACAACGCCATGGCATCGCTGCGCCTTTTTTCCAAAGACGAGAAGCAACGTGCGGAAGCGATCAAGACGCTGCGCAACGAGACCGACGATTCACGCCTTGCCCTGATCGAGAAAGCGATTGCCGCAGAGACCACCGCGTCATTGAAAGAGCAACTCGCGATGGTGCGCGCCTCCGTGCTGCTCAATAGCGCGGACAAGGTCAAGCGGATGGAAGCGGCCAGGTTGCTCGGCAGCAGCAACAATCCCAACACCAAGACACTGTTGATCGAGCGCATCAAGGTCGAAACCGAAGCAGACGTGAAGTCGACGCTGCAAGCTACGCTGCGCACGGTGGAGTCGTCGCTCGCCTGGGGCGACAAGCTCGGCGCGATCTTCTCCGGTATCAGCCTCGGCTCCATCCTGCTTCTCGTGGCACTCGGGCTTGCAATCACCTACGGCCTGATGGGCGTCATCAACATGGCGCATGGCGAGCTGATGATGATCGGCGCGTATGCAACCTATGTGGTGCAGGGACTGTTCCAGAAATACCTGCCCGGTGCCTTCGACTGGTATCTCATCGCAGCGATCCCGGTTTCGTTCGCAGCCGCGGCGCTGATGGGCGCAGCGCTGGAGCGCAGCGTGATCCGGTTTCTCTATGGGCGACCGCTGGAAACGCTGCTCGCCACATGGGGCATCAGTCTGATGCTGCAGCAACTCGTGCGCAGCATCTTCGGCGCACAGAATGTCGGCGTTGAAAACCCGAGCTGGATGAGCGGTGGCGTCGTTGTCATGGGCAACCTGCAACTACCGTGGAACCGCATCCTGATCATCGCGTTTGCCTTCGCGGTGCTGGGCGGCATGGCATTCCTGATCAGCAAGACGCGGCTGGGGCTGTTCGTTCGCGGTGTCACGCAGAACAGGCCGATTGCTTCGTGCATGGGTGTGAACACGGCGCGCATCGACACCTATGCATTTGCGCTCGGCTCGGGGATCGCGGGGCTTGCCGGTTGCGCGCTCAGCCAGGTCGGCAATGTCGGGCCGGACCTCGGGCAGGGCTATATCGTCGATGCGTTCATGGTGGTTGTGCTGGGCGGTGTGGGGCAGCTCGCGGGCACGGTTTATGCCGCGCTCGGCCTGGGCGTGCTCAACAAGTTCATCGAAGGATGGGCCGGCGCGGTGCTTGCGAAGATTGCGGTGCTGGTCCTCATCATCATCTTCATCCAGAAGCGGCCGCAGGGCATCTTCGCGATGAAAGGCCGGAGTGCGGAAGCATGAGCGCAGTGATTGGAACCCCCGGTCTGGATCCGGAACCCTCCCCCGCTGGGGGAGGGCAGGGTGGGGGCACGACGGCGCGTGCATCCTCAACGCCTCGGACGATGCCTACGCCGCATGCCCCCTCCCCGGCCCTCCCCCAAAGGGGGAGGGTGCTCAGCCCCAAAGGCTGGACTGCATTCATCATCGCGCTGATCGCGGTCTGCGCGGTTGCTCCCTTGCTCAACCTCGTCGTGCCGCAGGGCAGCTTCTTCCACATGAGCGACTACGCTGTTGCGCTAATCGGCAAGATCATGTGCTACGCCATCTGTGCGCTCGCCATGGACCTGATCTGGGGCTACACCGGCATCCTGTCGCTGGGCCACGGGCTTTTCTTCGCGCTCGGCGGTTACGCGATGGGCATGTACCTCATGCGACAGATCGGGCGCGACGGCAACTACAAGAGCGACCTGCCCGACTTCATGGTGTTCCTCGACTGGAAAGAGTTGCCGTGGCACTGGACGTTCAGCGACAGCTTCCTCGCCACGCTGGTCCTGATCGTGGTCGTGCCGGGTATCGTCGCGTTCGTCTTCGGCTATTTCGCATTTCGCTCGCGCATCAAGGGCGTATATTTTTCGATCATCACGCAGGCCATGACGTTCGCGGCGATGCTGCTGTTCTTTCGCAATGAGACAGGCTTCGGCGGCAACAACGGCTTCACCGATTTCAAGCGCATCATCGGTATCGCGATTGCAACGCCTTCCATGCGGATGACGCTGTTCGTCATCACGGGTCTCACCTTGCTGGGGTTCTACCTGTTCGGCAAATGGCTAATCGCCAGCAAGTTCGGCCGCGTGTTGCAGGCGATCCGCGACGCGGAAACGCGCGTGATGTTCTCGGGCTACAACCCCATCGGCTACAAGCTCACGATCTGGACGCTCTCGGCCGTGATGTGCGGCGTGGCGGGTGCGCTGTATGTGCCGCAGGTCGGCATCATCAATCCGAGTGAGATGAGTCCGGCCAATTCCATCGAGATCGCAATCTGGGCAGCAGTCGGCGGTCGCGCGACGTTGATCGGGCCGATCGTGGGCGCCTTTATCGTGAACCTGGCCAAGAGCTGGCTTACCGTCACTGCGCCTGAGTACTGGCTTTATTTCCTTGGGGCGCTGTTCATCGCCGTGACGCTGTTCCTGCCCAATGGTGTCGTCGGGCTGGTCAAGCAGATCCGGAGCCGATTCAGATGACTCCCGACCTGCTTGAACAAGGCGAACAGCGCTTCAAGGCGCGCCAGGAAAAAGTGCTGCGCGGCGAAACCGAATCGGGCGGTCGCGCGGCAGGTTTTTCGCACCTGGTCACCTCCGGCGAGGTCGATGTCACGCATGGCCGCATCCTGTACCTCGAAGACGTGACCGTAAGCTTCGACGGCTTCAAGGCCATCAACAACCTGTCGCTCGATATCGCGCCGGGCGAGCTGCGCTGCATCATCGGGCCCAATGGCGCGGGCAAGACGACGATGATGGACATCATCACGGGCAAGACGCGACCTGACTCGGGCACGGTGTTCTTCGGCAGCACCATCGATCTCTTGCGATACACAGAGCCGCAGATTGCGCAGATGGGCATCGGACGCAAGTTCCAGAAGCCGACGGTGTTCGAGCAGCTCACGGTGTTCGAGAACCTGAAGCTGGCCCTCAAGACCGACAAGGGCGTCAAGTCGTCGATGTTCTTTCGCCTGGATTCCGGCCACAGCGACCGGCTCGCGGAGGTGCTGCACACGATTGCCCTGGCCGATAGCGTGACGCGGCAGGCGGGCAATCTGAGTCACGGCCAGAAGCAATGGCTGGAGATCGGCATGCTGCTCATGCAGGATCCGAAGCTGCTGTTGCTCGATGAGCCTGTCGCGGGAATGACCGATGAAGAGACGGCACGCACGGCCGAACTCTTTCTCACGCTCAAGGGCAAACATTCGCTGATGGTGGTGGAGCACGACATGAGTTTCATCAAGGTGATCTCGGAGATCGTGACGGTGTTGTCCGAAGGCTCGGTGCTTGCGCAAGGGACGCTGGAGCAGGTGCAAAACGATGAGCGGGTGATCGAGGTGTATCTTGGGCGCTGAACTGACTTTCTCCCTCCCCCGCTGGGGGAGGGGCGGGGTGGGGGCGCAGCGGCCGTCGTGCCCCCACCCTAACCCTCCCCCAGCGGGGGAGGGGACAAGTCCAATTGCCCCTCCCCCAGCGGGCGGGACAAGAGAGGTTCCATGCTGAACGTCAAGAACATCAATCAGTACTACGGCGGCTCGCACATCCTTCGCGATGTGAGTTTCGAAGCGCACGTGGGTCGCGTGACGGTCCTGCTCGGGCGCAATGGCGTCGGCAAAACTACATTGCTCAAATCACTGATGGGTCTCGTGCCCATTCGCACTGGCACTATCGAATTCGAGGGCAGGCCCATTCAGGCGGCCACGCCTTACCAGCGTGCACGTGCAGGTATCGGCTTCGTGCCGCAGGGACGCGAGATCTTCGCGAGGCTCACGGTAGAAGAGAACCTGCGCATGGGGCTCGCCTACAAAAGTGCGGGTACGCCCATTCCGGCTGAGCTGTTCGAGCTCTTTCCAGTGCTCAGGCAGATGATCAACCGTCGCGGTGGCGATTTGTCCGGCGGACAGCAGCAGCAACTTGCGATTGCACGTGCGCTTGCAGCCAAACCCAAGCTGATAATCCTGGACGAGCCCACCGAAGGCATTCAGCCGAGCATCATCAAGGACATTGGGCGTGTGATCCGCATGTTGGCGGACAGGGGCGACATGGCAATCCTGCTGGTGGAGCAGTACTACGACTTTGCGCAGGAACTTGCTGACGACTACCTGGTGATGGAGCGCGGCGAGTTCATCGCGCGCGGCCTGGGCAAGGAGATGGAAGCGCAGGGCGTGCGGCAGTTGGTCGCGATCTAACAGCGGGTGCCGCGGAAGGTGCGCTTTTGTGAGACCGGGCAGACCACGACGTTCACAGAAAATTGCTCAATTTTTTCATTTCGCTCATAAACCAGCCAAATTATGAGCGATTTTGGATTATTTGAATATAATACGCTCATATTGAATTAAATCGCTCATAAAAATGAGCGAAATAGCCAATGGCCACTGTCGAGCTTGATCAGCGGATTCTTGAAATCCTTGCAGAACTCCAGGCCCTGAACGAGCAACGGCCGGTCTCCCCTGGCTTGCTGGCTGAGCGAGCAGGCGTAGCCGATAGCACGCTGCGGCGAGCGCTGACCCGGCTTGTACAACAGGGACGGGTTTCCCGAGTTGGCGGCGGGCGTTCGACCCGTTATGCCTTGACGCGTCCACTGATCGGATTTGCCGCGCCGTTGATGGCAGCAGAACCCACAACGATTTATGCATCCGCGACGACATCTCTGGTTCCCTGGTCACAAGCAGCAAGCCAGGCGCGAGATCGCTTGCGCGCTCCCCTTGGCGCGCGTGAGCCTGTGACTTATGAGCTCGCGCTCGTCGATGCCTATGTGCCCAACAGCTCGGCGTTCTTGCCCCGCACGCTCGCCGATGAGCTGCATCTGATGGGGAAGACAAAAGACCAACAGCCTGCCGGTACCTACGCGCGCAATGTGCTGGAGCAACTCCTCATCGATCTGTCCTGGTCGTCATCGCGCCTCGAAGGCAACAAGTTATCGCGACTGGACACCGAGGCCCTCTTCAAGTCCGGCGCCTCAGGCTGTGACCGCGATGCCATCATGCTGCTCAACCATAAGCAGGCCATTGAGTTCATGGTGGACACGGTCCCACTGCACGGCTTGAAGATGGAAGTCATCCACAACCTGCATGCTGTGCTCATGCAGGATTTGCTGGCAGACGATATGGCCCTGGGCGCGATCCGGCGTAAGGTGGTGCGCATCAGCGATACGGTGTATGTACCCACGCAAGTGCCCCAGTTGCTCCATGAGATGCTGGAGCAGATACTGCAGAAGGCGGCGCTGGTGAACAATCCGCTGGAGGCGGCCTTCTTCCTCTGGGTGAACCTCGCGTACCTGCAGCCCTTCGAAGACGGAAACAAGCGCGTCAGTCGTCTGGCTGCCAATATCCCGCTCATGATTTTCAATTGCGCACCGTTGTCATTTCTCGATGTCGATCAGAATGACTATGCCGATGCGATGCTGGGGGTCTACGAAATGCGTGACATGGCGCCAGCTGCCGATCTCTTCGCGTGGACCTACCGGCGCTCCTGCGCCAAGTACGCCGCTGTCACGCAATCAATGGGAGCGCCTGATCCGCATCGAGTGAAGTTCCGCTCGCAGCTGACCGAGGCCATTGGGCTTGTCGTGCGTCACCGGCTGGCAGTGAGCGACGCTTTGGCCGCGATTGAACTGACCGACGCAGACAAGCAATTGTTAGAGCCGCTGCTTCGCCGGGAACTCGCGAACCTCCAGGAGTACAACTGCGCCCGGTACCGTCTGGCCACGTCAACGGTGCAAGGCTGGATCGCAGCCGGGCGCCCCGCATAGCTTGCGCAGAACAAGCGCGAACATCGTCGCGTGCAGCGGCTTTGCGGCGCAGAAAAATATCTTCGCTCTTTCAGCCGTAGCGCAGTCAGAGGTTTAGGGCGCATCCAGAATTGGAACGTAGGTAGCTGCCTACCAGTGCTGGTGCACTCTGAGCCCAACTAGAACGGCCGGCCTGTCTTATCTTTGAATCATGTAATCAGGGAGATTCAAATGCCTTTTATCCTATGGCTTCTTGGGGTTCCACTTCTCGTGGTTCTGGCACTTATTCTTTTCGGCGTGTTTTGACGCTTCAACAACGGTTAAGTGCAAC
>JBKJKT010000055.1:0-4748 GCA_046597415.1 Ramlibacter sp. | reverse complement strand
AAATTGTGCCTGCGGAAGAAGCCGCGATCACCTTCTTCTCTTCGCGGGTCATCGGACGGGATCGTTCCCGCGCATCAGTCGTCGTGCCAGCTGCTACCGCCATTTTGCTTGCTCCATATGGATGTTGTCACTTTGGGGAAGACCGTCGTCAAGCGCAGTCGGCCTGCGGACGCTTCATCGTCACGCCAGAGACTGAATGAAGTGATCTTTCGGCAGCTGGAATCCTTGAGCCTTGCTGACCGACAACGGAATATGCGGGAGCTTTCTTACGTCAGGCTTTCTTACCAATAGGCAACGAAGAACGGAGTTCGCCATCGTAGAAGACGCATGTCGATCGATTTTCCGTCGCCAGTCGTCCAGCACCCAACGAATGTCGCGGTGGAACGCAGGGGCCCGCTTCTCCTGCACGGCATGGCTTCGACCTCGCGCAGCCTGCCCGCACCGCGAACGGTGGAACAGGAGGGTAGGCTGCTATCGAGGCTGCTTGAAGAAAAGTGCTGCGCAGGATGGACATGTCTGCACTCTAAGCCGACCGCGTGTCGGACCGACACCCATGCCAATCAATACCTGCAAAGGCAGTTCAGGACGGCAGCAGAACCTTGTTCACAACATGGATCACGCCATTGGACTGATACACGTCCGCAATCGTGACAGTTGCAGCGCCGCCCTTATCGTCGGTGATCAGGACGTTCGAGCCGCTCATCGTTGCAGTCAGCGTGCCGCCGCTGGCAGTCTTCAACATGGCGCGGCCATTGCCGGCGCGAATCTGCGCGGCGAGAGCTGCTGAATCAACGCGACCAGGGACCACGTGATACGTCAGCACCTTGGTCAACGTCGCCTTGTTCTCGGGCTTGAGCAGTGTGTCCACCGTACCGGCAGGCAGTGCGGCGAACGATGCATTGGTCGGTGCGAAGACGGTAAATGGACCTGCGCTCTTGAGCGTGTCGACCAGGCCTGCAGCCTTGACGGCGGCGACCAACGTGGTGTGGTCCTTCGAGTTGACAGCGTTATCAACGATGTCCTTGCTCGGGAACATGGCTGCGCCACCAACCATCTTTGTGTTGTTCATGCCCATGGGGGCCGAGGAATTCATGGCCTGGTTGCCGCCCATGGCACAGGCGCCGAGCAGGGAAGTAGCGCAGACAGCGATCAACAGTTTTTTCATGAGAGGCACTCCGGAAAGTTTGCAAGGGCAACATAGCCCCTGCCAACCTTTACGCAGGGTTTCGCCGGTCGGATTCAAGGACTCGATCTGACGCCGGCACGTCTTGCAGTGCGCACTGCTGAGCAGCCGACATATTCAGCCCATGACCAGAGAGAACCAGCCACGTGCGCAGTAACTGCTGCAGCCAGCGAAAAAAAAGCCCTAAGTTGTTGATGCTTAGGGCTTTTCGTATTTCCCGGGACGTCCCGGAAACTGATTCTGGTGGTTTGGGGCGGAATCGAACCACCAACTTGAAGGCTCAGCATCGAACGTACACTGAATAACATCCAAATCTAAGTGGCAGCCGCCCCAACACCGATTGCAGCCCGACCGACCGAACGCCCTTCGAGCTGACTTCTCCGCATCTCATTTCACCGAATATCGAAACGGTCGAGGTTCATTACCTTAGTCCATGCCGCCACGAAATCTGCGACAAACTTCTTTTCGGCGTTAGCCGAAGCATAAACCTCGGCAAGTGCGCGCAACTGTGCGTTCGAGCCGAAGATCAGGTCGACGCGCGTGGCTGTCCATCGATGCTCACTCGTCTTGCGATCCCGCCCTTCGAACCGATCGGTGGCGGCGGAGATCGGGTGCCATTCCGTACGCATATCAAGCAGGTTGACAAAGAATTCGTTGGTCAAAGTGCCGGGCGATCCAGATAGGACACCATCCTTATTTTCTCCGACGTTGGCGCCCAGCACCCGCAAACCGCCGACTAGCACGGTCATTTCAGGGCCCGTCAACGTCAGCAATTGCGCACGGTCGATCAACATTGCTTCTGACGGTACGCTATAGCGGGTCTTCTGAAAGTTTCGAAAGCCATCGGCGATCGGTTCGAGCGGAGCGAACGAAAGAACGTCGGTCTGATCCTGCGAGGCGTCTGTCCGTCCGGGAGTGAAGGGAACATCGACCTCGTGACCGGCTTTCCTGGCCGCTTCCTTCACGCCTGCGTTACCTGCCAGCACGATGAGATCGGCAAGTGAGACGTTTTTACCGCCGGTATGTTCGGAATTGAAATCTTTCCGGATTCCCTCCAGCACTTGAAGCACTTTGGCCAGTTGCTCCGGCTGATTAACGGCCCAGTCCTTCTGAGGCGCAAGGCGAATGCGTGCACCGTTTGCGCCGCCCCGCTTGTCAGAGCCTCGGAATGTAGATGCCGAAGCCCATGCGGTCGAAACGAGCTGAGGAACTGTCAAGCCCGAAGCCATCACCGTTTTCATAAGAGACTCAACGTCCTGCTGATCCACCAAAGTGTGACCGACTGCGGGGATCGGGTCCTGCCAGATGAGTTCTTCGGCCGGCACCTCTGGACCGAGATAACGGACACGCGGGCCCATATCGCGGTGGGTCAGCTTGAACCAAGCTCGCGCGAAGGCATCCGCGAACTGGTCGGGATTCTCCAGAAACCGCCGCGAAATCTTCTCGTAAGCAGGGTCCATCCGCAACGAGAGGTCGGTTGTCAGCATCGTCGGGCGGTGGCGCTTGGAAGGATCGTGTGCATCCGGGATCAGTCCCTCACCGCCCTTGGCAACCCATTGCTGCGCACCCGCTGGGCTCTTCGTCAGTTCCCACTCGAAACCGAACAGGTTTTCGAAGAAGTTGTTGCTCCATCGTGTTGGCGTGGAAGTCCAGGTGACCTCCAGGCCGCTGGTAATGGTGTCGCCGCCCTTGCCGGAGCCGAAGCTGTTTTTCCAGCCGAACCCCTGATGCTCAATTCCGGCCGCTTCGGGTTCTTCTGCCACGTTCTCCGCCGGTGCTGCGCCGTGGGTTTTGCCGAAGCTGTGCCCCCCGGCGATGAGCGCCACGGTTTCTTCGTCGTTCATGGCCATGCGGGCAAACGTCTCGCGTATGTCTATGGCGGCTGCAAGCGGGTCAGGGTTTCCGTCGGGGCCTTCGGGATTCACGTAAATCAGCCCCATTTGTACCGCGGCCAAGGGATTTTCAAGGTCGCGGGAGTGCGTCACTTGACTATCGTCATCCTTTACGAGAACGCCATGCTTCTCTTGAACTCCAGGTGAACCCTGCGAATAGCGAAGGTCACCACCAAGCCACTTTGTCTCACGGCCCCAATACAAATCCTGGTCAGGCTCCCACACATCCTGGCGGCCGCCTGCGAAGCCGAAGGTTTTGAAGCCCATACTTTCCAGCGCAACGTTGCCGGTGAGGACCATCAAGTCTGCCCATGAAATATTTTCGCCGTACTGCTGCTTGATCGGCCAAAGCAAGCGGCGGGCCTTGTCCAAGCTCACATTGTCGGGCCAGCTGTTCAGCGGCGCAAAGCGCTGCTGCCCTCGGCCCGCTCCCCCTCGACCATCACCGATGCGATAGGTACCCGCGCTATGCCATGCCATTCGCACGAAGAGTCCGCCGTAGTGTCCAAAGTCCGCGGGCCACCAATCCTGGGAATCTGTCATCAATGCGGTAAGGTCTTTCTTCAATGCAGCCAGATCGAGGCTGTTAAACGCCTTTGCGTAGTCGAATTCATTGCCCATTGGGTCGGACTTGGAGGAATGCTGATGGAGCAGATCGACGCGCAGCTGCTGCGGCCACCAATCACGATTCGTCGTTCCAACACCTGCAGCCGCGTTGAAGGGGCACTTTGATTCAGTCATTTTGGTATCCATGTCGCACTCCGGTTTGTTCCAGTGAATTGGTCAATGGAAGCTCAGGCAATCTTATCGATCGGTCTGCCGATGGAGATGAGCAATCCTGATCGCCGCGATAGCCTCCGCCTTGGTTGCATGTTGTTGGCCTATCGTGCACGATTGCGCCTGTCGTTTGACAACACTACCGACTGGAGAAACGAGATGATCAAGGTAAGCGTTATGTATCCAAATACACCGGGGGCTAGATTCAACCACGAATACTACCGAGACACGCATATGCCGCTTTTAAAAAAACGCCTGGGGGATGCATGTCTCTACTACACGGTCGACAAGGGATTGGCCGGAGGCGCACCCGGAACGCCGGCGACCTACGTTGGAATGTGTCACTTCTTCTGTGAGACCGTCGATTCATTTCAGGCAGCATTTGGGCCGCACGCGGAAGAGATCATGGGGGACATTCCCAACTACACCGACCTGGCTCCGGTGATTCAAATCAGCGAAGTGGTCGTCGAACGTTCTTGAGCCTGCTGGCCTCGGCCACGCTGGCCTCGATGGCCAGTCCTACCGCACGCCCAAGCTCACCCCAACCACCGCTTCGGCAAACGCGGATTCGTTTGTTATAAATCCCCTAGTTAGGGGATATCAACGTCCGTGCGCTTCTCTGACATTTGATTTTTTGAATTAACCAGCGCACTCAACAGGCACTCTCTTGAGATGTCTAGCTCTCGCTCTGAGCGAGGATGCGGGAAAGCGTGACCTTGTCCGACACGCCCAACTTCCGGTACGCGGATGCGAGCTGACTGTGAACGGTCGAAAGGGCGATTCCAAACTCCTCTGCGATCTCGCGGGCGTGGCGTCCCTCCCCGAAGCGGTGCGCGACCTGACGTTCACGTGGCGACAGCCGACTGAGCGGGCTGGATTCCCGAAGCTCACAGATG
>JBKJKT010000025.1:0-19186 GCA_046597415.1 Ramlibacter sp. | reverse complement strand
CGGCATCCTGGCCGACCTGCAGGGTCCCAAGCTGCGCGTGGGCACCTTCGCAGAGGGCCCGGTGATGCTGGAGGCAGGACAGGCCTTCCGCCTGGACCTCGACGCGACGCCGGGCAGCACCCAGCGCGCCGGCCTGCCGCACCCTGAAATCTTCGCCGCGCTGGTGCCCGGCGCCGAGTTGCTGCTCGACGACGGCAAGCTGCGCCTGGTGGTCGAGCGTTGCGGCGCCGACTTTGCCGACACACGGGTGGCGGTGGGCGGCAAGCTCTCCGAACGCAAGGGCGTCAATGTGCCGGGCGTTGTGCTGCCGATCACCGCGTTGACGGAAAAGGACCGGCGCGACCTGGCCCTCGCGCTGGAGCTCGGTGCCGACTGGATCGCGCTGTCCTTCGTGCAGCGCCCGGAGGACGTGTCCGAAGCGCGTGAACTGATCGGCGATCGCGCCGCGATCGTCGTCAAGCTCGAAAAACCATCGGCCGTCGAACGCCTCGAGGAGATTGTCGCGGCGACCGACGCGGTGATGGTGGCGCGCGGCGACCTCGGCGTCGAGTTGCCGGCCGAGAAGGTGCCCGCCATCCAGAAGCGCATCGTTCGCGTCTGCCGCAAGCTCGGCAAACCGGTGATCGTGGCCACGCAGATGCTCGAGTCGATGGTCGACAGCCCGGTGCCCACGCGCGCCGAGGCCTCCGACGTAGCTACCGCCATCTACGACGGAGCCGACGCGGTAATGCTCTCGGCCGAGTCTGCCTCGGGCAAGCACCCCGTCGTGGCGGTGGACATGATGAACCGCATCATCGATCAGGTTGAAGCCGACCCGGCCTATAGGCAGTTGATCGATGCGTCGCACAATTCGGCCCGGCCGGGCGGTGATGTTGCCGAGACGGTGTGCTGCGCCATGCGCCGCGCCGTGGCTTTGCTGCATGCCGCAGCCATTGTCTGCTACACCAGCTCGGGCCACACCAGCCTGCGCGCCGCGCGGGAGCGGCCCGAATCACCGATCCTGAGCCTGACGCCCAGCCTTGCAACCGCAAGGCGGCTGGCGCTGGTCTGGGGCGTCCACTCGGTGCACATCGCCGATGTGGCCGACGTCAATGAGATGACGGAGCGCGCCTGTGAAATGGCGCGTCGTGACCACTTTGCCGAACCGGGCCAGTTCATTGTCGCCATCGCCGGGATGCCCTTCGGCACGCCGGGTACGACCAACTTGATGCGCATCGCCACCGCGTGATTCGCGCCTTGTCCACCCAAGCACAGACGCCATGACTGCCATCACACAGATTCGCGGCCTCGAGATTCTCGATTCGCGCGGCAATCCAACTGTGGCCGCCGAGGTCACACTCGCCAGCGGTGCGCGTGGCCATGCGGCGGCGCCATCGGGCGCATCCACCGGCTCCCGCGAAGCCATCGAGCTGCGCGACGGCGATGCCGCGCGCTATGGAGGCAAGGGTGTGCGCAATGCCATCGGCCATGTTAACGGCGAGATCGCCCAAGCCGTACGCGGGTGCGACGCGGCCGACCAGGTAGCGCTCGACGCGCGCCTGATCGAACTCGACGGCACGCCGAACAAGGCTCGCCTGGGCGCCAATGCGCTGCTAACGGTCTCGCTGGCCACGGCCAAGGCCGTTGCGACTGAGCGGCGTCTGCCGCTATACCGCCATCTGGGCGCGCAGACAACGTACACGCTGCCGGTGCCGATGATGAACATCATCAACGGCGGCGCCCATGCCGACAACAACGTCGATATTCAGGAGTTCATGATCCTTCCGGTAGCCGCACCGAGCTTCGCCGAGGCGCTGCGCTGGGGCACGGAAGTCTTCCACGCGCTAAAAGGCCACCTCAAAGCCGCGGGCATGACCACGGCGGTCGGCGACGAAGGCGGCTTCGCGCCCAACCTGCCGTCCAACACCGCAGCGCTCGACGCCATCCTGCGCGCGATCGAAACGGCCGGCTATCGGCCCGGCCGCGATATCTGGCTTGGCCTCGACGTCGCCAGCTCGGAGTTCCGTATCGACGGCCACTACGTGCTGGCCGCCGAGAACCGGCGCTTCGATTCGGCGCAGTTCAGCGACTGGCTTGCCGGCCTGGCGCGCCAGTACCCGATCCTGTCGATCGAGGACGGTATGGCTGAAGACGACTGGGCCGGCTGGAAGCTGCTGACCGACGCCCTCGGCACCAAGGTTCAACTGGTGGGCGACGATCTGTTCGTCACCCACACCGAGATCCTCGCGCGCGGCATCGGCGAGGGCATCGCCAATTCGATCCTGATCAAGCCCAACCAGATCGGCACCCTCAGCGAGACCTTGGCCGCCATCGAGATGGCGACGAACAGCGGCTACACCGCCGTCGTCTCGCACCGCTCGGGCGAAACCGAGGACACGACCATCGCCGATCTGGCGGTGGGCACCCGCGCGACCCAGATCAAGACCGGCTCGCTGTGCCGCTCCGACCGCGTGGCCAAGTACAACCGCCTGCTGGCGATCGAAGACGAGTTGGGCCAAGCCGGCCACTACGCTGGCGCGCAGGCCTTCGGTTCGATGCCTGCCGCCGGCGCCGCCTGAGACCAAGGACGAAATCCATGACCAACAAGAATATCGGTCCTGAACCCATGCGACTGGCGATCGCTGCCGCGCGCGTGGCGCTGGGCGCCGGCATCAACCCGCTCACGCCGTAGCCGCCGCGGCGGCTGCATTTTTTCCCGCAACCTAGAACGGCGCGAGCCCCAACGCGGCACGGAAGCAGTTCTTCACGTAGACACCGTTCCTCGGGGGCAAGGCATGGGGGAGTTCATGGGCTCGAACGAAGACTTGCGCCAGGGTGCAGCCGTCGCGGGAATTCACCTGGGCGGCCACAGAGCCAACCTCGAGCGCATCGCGCACCTCCAGGACGTTCCGGATGGCGTAGCCCCTGGCCACGGCAGACAGGCCGGCCCCGAGGCTGGTGTGACTGCGCTGCATTCCGGTCTCGTCGAAGTGGCGGCTGTCCAGCACCACGATGCTGAGGTTGGCGGGCTGCTGCGCGCCGACCTGTAGGCGGAATCGCAGCTGCTTGCCTCGACAGGCCGGGCTCTCAGACTCCGAGCGCGAGACCATCGCTGCGCGGATCGTGCGCGCCGGTCATGCTGCCGTTGGCCTCGATGCGTATCGCGCCGGGGTGTCCAGCGAGCGGGCTCTGGGCCGGGATAGGACTGAGCTCATGGCCACGGCCGGCGAGCGACTTGAATACCGCCTCACCGGCGTCCTGCTCGAGCTTCAAGCTGTCCCGGCTGTCGGAGAAGGTCCTGCCGAGCAGGAATCGCGGGCGTGCGAGAGCAGACAGCGGATCCATTTTGTAGTCGATGAGCCGTGTCAGTACCGTGGCGAGTGTCTGGGGTTGTCCGTCCGCTCCCTGGGTGCCGTAGAGCAGATGGGGAAGCCCTTCCTTCAGGTACATGCCGGGGTTGAGAGTGTGGAATGGGCGCTTGCCCGGTTGCAGCACGTTGTGATGCTTGGAATCGAGGCTGAAGGACGCGCCCCGGTTGTGCCAGAGAATGCCGGTATCGCCTGCTATCACGCCGCTTCCCCAGTCGAAGTAGACGGTCTGCAGCACACTCACGCAATTTCCGTGACGATCCGTCGCAGCGATGTAGACGGTATCGCCGGGCTTGAACACAGAGGGCCACGGCACGGCTTTGTCCATGCTGATGCGCTTGGCATGGGCATCTAGGTTTTCCTTGGACAGCAGCCGGGTGACGGGAACGTCGACGAATTCAGGATCCGCGACGTACCGGTTGCGGTCGATGAAGGCTTGCTTCACCGCTTCCACCAGCAGGTGGTAATAGTCGGCGCTGTCAGGCGGGATCGTCGCCAGGTTGAAGCGATCGAGAATTCCCATGATCTCCAGCGTAGTGATGCCTTGCGTCGGCGGGCGCAGGCCCAGCAATTCCCCGCCCCGGTACGCAACGCGCAGCGGCGTCTCGTTGCGCGCGTGGCAGCGCGCCAGATCCACGGCAGTCAAGGGCGATCCCGCCTGCTTCAGGCCAGCCGCAATTCGCGCCGCGATCTCACCTTCGTAAAAATCCCGCCCTCCGTTGGTCGCCAGCCGCTCAAGCGTACGCGCGAGCTCGGGCTGCTGGAAAGTTTCGCCGACCTCGGGAATGCGGCCTTTCGGCATGAAGATGCGCCCGAAACCCGGCCAGTCCTTCAGCTCCTTGGCGCGGAACTCCTGCCAGAAACGCTGCGATGGCGATACCGGAAAGCCATTGGCGGCGTACTCAATCGGGCGCTTAAACAGCGAGTTCCAGGACTGCTTTCCGCCCCACGATTTGCGGCTGAAATCATAGGCTTGGTCCCAGGTGTCGACTGTGGCCGCGGCGGTAAGCGCCGACCCCGGTCCCCGCACCGGAATCGCGTCGCTGTAGTTCAATGGATGGATAGCGGCCTGCCCTATGCCAGACAAGGTCCGCACGTTTCCTTTACGGTCGCCGATGACCCAAAAGGCGTCCCCGCCCAGGCCGGTGAAATGAGGGTAGGTCACGCACAGCGTGGCGCCGATCGCGATGGCGGCTTCGATGGCGTTGCCCCCGGCCTGCAGGACTTCGAGCCCAGCGCGGCTGGCGAGCTCATGCGGACTCGTCACCATACCGCGGGAGGAGCGGGCAAGCTTGTTCGGCGCGTCCGATGTTTGGGCCCCCGCCGGCAACGCCGAGGCGCCCGCGAGGACCACAGAGCTTGTCAGAAAATCCCGACGCGAGAAATTGAAACCGCTACTGTGCGCATCACCTATAGAACCCATGAATGTCTCCTTTTGAAAAAATGTTTTTAAACGCGACTCTGACCGCCAAGAGCGCCGTGCTGATGGTGGAAGATGGGCAGCCGAATTTGGTCGAACGGAACATCGACACTATTTGCGCCAGGGCCGATCGACGACCGCACTGCACGGCAAGGACGTGCTGCCGGTGGCGGGCGAATACACGGTGGCGGAAACGCTCAAGGGAGTGCGGGCCTTTCTCCAGTGCCATGGCCGGCCGACCCGGGTTCTGCATCGGTTGCCCGGAGCGGCCGACGCGTTGTCTCACAGCTCGCGCGCGACGATGGACCGTGATCCGTTTCGCGCCGCAGCGACCGATTTGTCCGCTGCCGCTGCCGCGCGAGAACATTCGGCCGTTGCTCGAGGCCAGTGCGTCGCCGTTCACGCGGTCAAACGGGCTCATGGCGGGACGTGTCAGCAGGAGGTGAGATGAGTGCGGCTTGCGCGGGCAGTGCGAGCCAGTGGCGCGCGATCTGGTCGCGCCGGGCGATCCAGACCTGTCCGCGCGCGCGCATATGTTCGAGGATCTGTTCGAGCGCCCACATGCGCGCGGGCCGGCCGAGCATGCGCAGATGCAGGCCGACCGACATCATCCTCGGCGTCTTCGCGCCCTCTCGCCACAGCCAGTCGAACGCGTCGTTGACGTAGCCAGCGAAATCGGCCGCCCGGACGAAGCGCTGCGTGTGCTGGAACTGCATGTCGTTGGTGTCGAACGCGTAGGGCAGCACCACATGAGGCCGTCCGTCCGGGCGTATCAGCGTGTGGGGCAGGTCGTCGCCATAGAAGTCGCTGTCGTATACGAACCCGCCCTCCTCCATCAGCAGCTGTCGCGTCTGGGGGCTCGGCGCGGAGCGGGTGTGCCAGCCTGCAGGTCGAACGCCCGTCACACTCGTGATCGCGTCGACGGTTTGCGTGATCGCGTCCCGCTCGTCGGCTTCGGACATTCGGGCATGGCTTTCCCAGCGCCAACCATGAGCCGAAACCTCGTGGCCGCGCCGCACTGCGTCTTGCGCGAGGGCGGGCGAGCGCAGGACCGCCTGGCCGCAGGCGCTGACCGTGCAGGGCGCGCCGAACCGATCCAGCACCTCCATGATGCGCCACCAGCCGACACGGGTTCCGTAGTCGAAGTGCGACTGCAGGCAGGGATCGGGCACGCCATCGAGCCGGTCGATGACCTCATAGACTGCCTCGTTTTGGCCATCCCCTTCGGCGATCGAGTGCTCGGCGCCTTCCTCGAGATTCAGCACGAATGACACAGCCACGCGCGCGTCCCCTGGCCAGTGGGGATGAGGCGGATGCGCGCCGTAGCCGATCAGGTCGCGCAGGGGGGGAGCGTCTCCGCTTGGGGCATCAGTGTGCTTCATGGGGGGTGCCAGGAATATGGGGTCTTGTGAAATCGCGTTCGCACAGTCTTTCGACCCATGAGGCAAGGGCCAGCACGCGCGCATCTGAGAACATCGGGCCGGCGATTTGCAGGCCTATCGGCAGCCCCTGCTTGTCGAGTCCGCAGGGGACGGAGCAGGTCGGGAGGAAGGCATGGTTGAACAAGGGTGTGAACACCGCGTGCGCGCGCGACGAGACCGGGTGTCCCCCGATCTCGGTCGGTCCGAGCTGTGCGAGCGGCCAGGCTGTCACGGGAGTGGTGGGCGTGATCAGCAGGTCGCAGCGCGCGAACACAGCATGCAGGCAGGCGTAGACCTGCTTGCGTACTTCGAGCGCGTTCGTTACCGTGACGCCATCAAGGCGCAGGCCGGCCTCGATCTGGGCCGCGATGTCCGGATCCGCGTTCCATGCGCGGCGCCGCCATGCGTCGCCGTACAGCGCCGCCAGCCCCGCGTGCTGCAATGGAATCAGCGCTTCCTCGCCGACCCCCTCGGGCCAGGCAGGATCGAGCATCAACACCTCATGGCCGGCCTCGGCGAGGCCGCGGACGGTGCGCTCGACAGCTTGTGCGACCTCGTCGTCGACCGGGGAGTTCAGGCCAAGACGCGGGCTGTAGCCGATACGCACGCGCGGCAATGCCTGCCATCGCGCGGCTTCGGCGTCGAACGCAGGCAGGCAGGATGACTGGGGGTCGGCATCGTCGGCGCCAACGAGCGCCGCGAGGGCAGAGGCCGCGTCGGCCACCGTGCGCGTCATCAAGCCGACCACCGAATTACCGTAGACCGGCTCGCGAAATCCGGTCGGGTGCGGGATGTAGCCTGCCGTCGGTTTCATGCCGACCACGCCCGCATGCGCTGCGGGCCGGCGGGTGGACCCGCCGGCATCCGTGGCCAGCGCGAGACAGCCTATGCCTGCGGCCGTCGCGGCAGCCGCGCCGCCCGACGAGCCGCCCGGGGTGCGGGCCATGTCCCAGGGGTTGCGCGTCGCGCCGTGCAGAGGGTTCCAGGTCACACCCTTGCAGGCGAACTCTGAACATACCGTGGAGCCGAGGATGACCGCGCCGTCGGCCCGCAGGCGCGCGACCGCCACCGCATCGCGCGGTGCCACGAAGTCGCGGAACAGCGTCGACCCGTTGCTCACGGTTCGCCCCTCGACCCAGAGGTTGTCTTTCGCGGTGACAGGCAAGCCCAGCCAGTCGTGCCGCTCGCCGCGGCGTAAGCGTGCATCGGCGGCACGCGCCTGCGCCAGCACCCAGTCGTCATCGAGTGCGGTCATCGCGTTTAGCCGGGCATTCGTCGATGCCGCCTGTTCCAGCAGCGCTCGCGTCTGTTCGACGCATGACCACTCGCCGCGTTGCAGGCCGCTGCGCAGCTCGCTGGCTGTCATTCTGGAAAACACGGTGGGGCTCATCTTTGCGCTGGGCGTTGCGGGGCTTACTCGGCGCGCATGCCGGATGCCTTGACGACAGCCGCGTAGCGCTTGATCTCGTCGGAGAGGAAGTGCTGCAGTTCCTGGGGCGATCCATGGCCCGGCTCGGCACCGAGAACGCGGAACTTCTCGCGGGTTCCGGACGTGGCCATGATGCGTTGCACTTCGTCGTTGATCTTCTTTACGATGGGGGCCGGTACGCCGCTGGGCGATAGCATCAGGAACCAGGCAGAGAAGTCGTAACCCGGGACCCCGGATTCCGCCAGCGTCGGCAGCTCCGGCGCCAACGGTGAGCGCTTGGCCGTGCTGACGGCCAGGGCGCGCAGCTTACCGGACTTGATGTGCTGGGCCGAGGAGGTCAGGGGATCGATGATCATGTCCACCTGTCCACCGATCAGGTCGGTGATCGCCGGTGCCGATCCCTTGTAGGGCACGTGCATCATGTTGACCTTCGCGAGACTGGTCAGCATTGCGCCGGCGACATGGCTGGTGGTTGCATTGCCCGACGATGCAAAGGTGAGCTTGCCAGGCTGCGCCTTGGCCAGTGACAGCAGCTCTGAGACAGTGCGCGCCGCCACGTTGTTGTTGACCACGAGCACGCTTGGCAGGATGGCGAGTTGCGCCACCGGGTGCAGGTCCTTCTCGGTGTCATAGGGCAATTTCGGATAGAGATGCGGGTTGACCGCATGGCCTACGGTCACGACCAACAAGGTGTAGCCGTCGGCCGGAGCCTTCACCGCTGCCTGCGTCGCGACGATGCCGCCGCCGCCGGGACGGTTGTCGATCAGGACGGGTTGCCCCCATGTCTGGGCCAGCCGGTCGCCGATGAAGCGCGCGAAGGTATCGGCAGCGCCCCCGGGCGGGAACGGCACCAGGATGCGGATCGGCTTGGACGGAAAGGACGTGGCGGATTCCTGGGCGAAGCTGCTCAGTGGCGCGATGCCGGTCACGGCGGCGAGGGCCGCTGGCGCGAGTCGGCGGACGAAGCTGGAACGCGAAAGTCGGAACATGTGAACTCCTGAAGTTTAAGTGAATGACCTTGTCCGTTGAGCAAGCGTTGTGCCAGCGTTCGCCGCAGGCCTTAGCGCCAGTAGTGCTTGCCTTCGTTGCCCCAGAGCTCGCGCGCCGCGCGCTCCGCCTGGGCGCAAATCTCATCGAGGTCCACTCGCGTGGGCCGGCCCTGTTCGACCAGCACTTCGCCGTCGACGATCACCATGTCCACGTCGCGGCCCTGGCCGTTGTGCACCAGCGTGCCGAGCGGGTTGACATGCGGCCGCAGGTGCGGCCGGTTTGCCTGGAACACGACCAGGTCCGCTTTCTTGCCGACGGCAATGCTGCCGATCTCATGGTCTTGGCCCAATGCCTTGGCGCCCCCGAGCGTAGCCATGTGGAACACATGTCGCGGCTGCCAGCTGTCGTCGACGCCGCCTTCCTGGATTCGTGCGGTGGCCAGCGCCCAGCGCATTAGCTCCACCATGTCGCCGTGCTGCGTGTCCGTGGCCAGCGCGATGTTCACGCCGGCGCGCTTGATTGCCGGGGTCGGGGCCATCCGGCCTGAAGCTGCGTTGCATTTGGGGATGTGCACGGCGTGGGCGCCCGCGCGTGCCATTCGCTCGATGTCGGAGGACGTCACATAGATGCAGTGCCCGCCCATGAGCCTATGGTTCAGCAGTCCCGTTTCTTCCAGCACTTCAGTGGACGTCCGACCCGTGCGTTCACGCACCCGATCGACCTCGACCCTGCTCTGGCCCAGATGGGTCGACACCACTAGATCGTGCGTCGCGGCCGCGCGCGCCACCTCTCGCAAGAAGCCGTCGGAACAGGTGTCGACGGCATGGGCCGCCAGATTCACCCGCACGCGCGGGTGCTGTTTCCAGCGCTCGTGCAGCGCCAAACCGGCTTCCAGCGTACTGGTGCCGATGGCGGGATCGTGGTGCCAATCTCCGTGAGCAACGCGCGCGAAGTCGACGTCATGGATGCGCCAGCTGGGGCATAACCGCACCCCCAGGTCGACCACAGCCTCGGTGGTGACGTCCGCGTGCACAAAGTTGTCGCCGATGACGGTAGACCCGAACATCAGCGCTTCGAGCGCACCGAGGCGTGCGAGGGCGCGGGCCTGCTCGGGATTTACCTGGGTGCCTTTGGGAATGCCCGGTGTGTAGGAGGGGGCAAATCCCAGATCGGCCGCGACGCCGCGAACCATGGTCAGGATGGAATGCACATGTGGATTGACAAAGCCCGGCGTGATGAAGTGGTCAGCCAGTCGCAGCGTCCGGCGCGCCTCGTAGCGGGCAGGCGACTGCGGCTCCAGCCATGCGATGCGCCCGTCCCGGATGCCGATGGCATGGCCGCGCAGCTCTGGCTGGGACGCATCGGCGGTCAGCACGATGGCGTCGAGCAGCAGCAGGTCGAAGATTTGTACGGCGTCAGGGTCGTTGCCGGCGCTGGCAGCTGATGAGGTGGACATGTTTCCTCGTAAGGTTTTGGTGCGATGCACCAGCTATGGTGGTTTTGCAAACCCTTTGGCCAACCAAACTATATATAGATTGTTAACCATTATTGCCGGGTTTTGGCAGAATGCAAGCAGGGATTCCGCATAATCGCGGCAGTCCCGTTCCCCAAGCCCCAAGGAGTTCCGTGCAGGCCCGTCCGACCATAGCCCCCCAGTCCCGCCCTCTGCCGAGCGCTGGTGCCATGACGCGCGCCGCCGTCCACGCGGCATCCGATGTGGGGGGCGCGACGACCGAGGGAGGTGTCGCAGAAGACAGCTTGCATGCGGCGATCACCAGCGCCTTGCTTAACGGCAGGCTGCGCCCGGGAACGCCGCTGCGTGAACGCTATCTCGCCGAAGAGTTCGGTGTGACCCGCGGCGTGGTCCGCAAGGTGCTGCTGCGCCTCGGCCAGGAGGGGAAGCTGGAAATGCTGGCGAATCGTGGAGCCTTCGTGCCGCAACCGTCGGGTCCCCAGGTCAGTGACGCGTACCAGGCGCGCAAGGCCGTCGAGGTTGGCGTGGTGTCGCTGTTGGCCGAGGCGATCACCGCTGAACAGCTGGCGAAGCTGAGGGTGCATTTGCGCGCCGAGCGGGCAGCCAGCCGGCGTTCACGGCGTGACGAATCGGTGCAGCTGGCCGGCGATTTCCACCTCTTGCTGGTGGATTTGCTGGGGAATGCCGAGTTGAGAGAGATCGTGCGGCGACTGGTCAGCCGCACCCAGATGTTCGTCGCCTTGTTCGAGCCTGCGCAGGCCTCAGACTGTGCACCTGAAGAGCACGAGCCGGTCGTCAATGCCCTGGAGCGACGAGACGCGGCTGCCGCCGTCGCGGCGATGCTGGCGCATCTGTCGCAGGTCGAGCAACGTGTGCTGGCCCGTGTCGAAGTCACGGAGCCGCCGCCTGTGGCGGAGATTCTGCGTGCCGCCCTGCGAGGTGAACGATGAAGATCCTGCTGATCAATCCCAATACCAGCGCCTTCGTCACCGAGCGTATGGTGCTCGCAGCCCGGTCGTGCCTCGGTGAGGCAGCCGACGTGGTCGGCGTGACCGCCGCGCGCGGTCCGGCGATCGTCGGCAGCCGTGTCGAGAATCTGCTTGGCGCGGGCAGCGCACTCGAGCTGGGTGCGATGCATGCCCACGACGCGGATGCGGTGTTGCTCGGCATCTCCACCGATGCCGGTCTTGAACCGCTGCGCGAGCTGTTGACGGTGCCCGTAGTTGGCATGCTCGAAGCGGCGCTGCTGACGGCCTGCCAGCTCGGTGGGCGCATCGGCCTGCTGACGCTCGGGCCGCGGATGCTGCCGCTTTACCAGGAGCAGACAGCGGCTTACGGCTTGACCGGCCGGATTTGCGGCTGGCGCGCCATCGAGCTGCCCACGGCATACGGGCAACAGCCTGGGCCCGAGGTATTCGACGCGGTGGCGGCCAACGCGGCGGCGATGGTGACGGAGCATGCACTGGACGTTGTCGTTCTCAGTGGCGCGGTGCTTGCCGGTAGCCGTTCGGCCATACAGCCCCGAGTGCCGGTTCCGGTCATCGACGGGATTGAGGCCGCGGCATGGCAGGCCCTTGCGCTGGCGAGCATGCGCCCAGCGCCGCATCAGACAGGCAGTTACACGGTGGCCCGCGGCCGGCAACTGCGTGGCGTTCCGCTGGATATCGCGCGCCGTATGGCCTGATATGAGCGGCCAGATCCGCATCAGCATCTCGGTGGCGTTCGGACGGCGCGTGATGGTGCCGCTGCGCTACTGAAGTGGCACCCCGGCCTGAGCGTCAACCTGAGTTTCGACGACCGCTATGTCAGCCTGGTCGAGCAAGGCTTCGACCTGCGATCCCGATGGGCGCCTCTCCGATTCCCCAATGGGGACGCGTCACCTCGGAACCAACCCCTGGGTGATGGTGGCCGCGCCCTCCTACTTGGAGCAGCACGCGGCGCCAAGGGTGCCGGCCGACCTTGCGGCCCATGTCTGCCTTGATCTACAGCAGCGCGCAGGGCGACGCCAGCTGGACCGTCACGCTGCCGGGCGGCGAGGAGGTGTCGATGCCGGTCACCGGCCCGTAGTTTGAACAACCTGTCGGCGTTGCTGGCGGCGGCACGCGCCGGCATGGGGCTGGCCGTGCTTCCCGTGCTACGTGGCGCGCGAGTCGATGGCCGACGCCAGCCTGGCGACCCTATTGACCGGCCACGCCCTGCCGGAGCACGACGTGCACGCGGTCTATCCTTCGCCCAAGCTGGTGCCGGCCAAAGTGAGGAGCTTGGTCGCTTTTCTGCAGGAGAGGTTGGCCGGCGAGTAGTGGCGCCAGCCGATCTAGCCCCGGCGCTCAGCTGCCCGCCAGCGCCGGCCAGTGGCTGGCCCATGGCTGTGCCGCTTCATAGGCGCTGCCCAGATCGAGAAGTATGTCGTCGGCTCCCAATCCGCCCACCAGCTGCAAGCCTGCTCCTCAGGCCTTCGCGTGACGGCCCGCACAGAAGTGCCAGTGCCGCAGATCGGCGGCGTTGACCCAGCCGTGTAGCCCGTCATGGCCGCGCGGCCCGGCTGATGCTGCAGGTCAAAGGCTTTCCGGGAAGGTCTCACGCGACGATCAGAGGGTTGGCCGAGCGCGTGCAATCCAAGCACCACGACGTGGTGGCGCTCATCACCCGCTGCGAGGAGCTCGGACTCGTAACGCGTAAGGCAAATGCGCGCGACCGCGGCGCATCGTCGATGTGCACCTCACCGAAGAGGGCATATGTCGACTGGCGCGGCTCGCGCGGACGCACAGCCACGAACTGAGGGCGCTTTCCACAGTGCTCGACGACTTGTCGAAGAACGGGATTGTGCGCGGCTGAGAGTGATGCTGATTGCGGAATCGCTGGCCGATCGCTCGCGACAACCTGCTAAAACTCTTTTTTGGAGACACCGGCCTTCTGCTGCCACCGGCGTTCGAGGTTTGTGACGTTGCACCTACAGCTGGACGATTGTGGCGCCGATACCTGAAAACTCCACCTCTACGCGATCTCCCACGCTTGCGTCCAGCCAGCCGCACCACGTTCCGGTGGTTACGACACATCCGGCGGGCACGGTAGCTCCGCCCCGAGTGGCGTGGCGCAGCCACGCGGGGAGCACCCAGGTGGGGTCTGCGAGCGAGTGCGTGCCTCGGAAGGCCTGCCAGTTAGCGCCAGCGATGCGCACGCGGCATGACTGTTGGCTCCAGTCCTGTTGCTCGAAGTCAACCCACTCGCCGAGCACTAATGCCCCGTGCGACTGCAAGTCGGCCAGCTTGAGTAGGGCGGGAGCGGTCTTTCCTTCCGCCCAGCGTGAGTCGACGACTTCGATGGAGACGCACATGGCATCCACGAGTTTCGCGGCGCCATCGTGCGACAGCGTTGCCGCTTGCCCCGCGTCCACTTCGCGGCCGATGCGCAGTGCCAGCTCGGCTTCGATGCCGGGCTGGCGCAGGTGCAGGCCCCGCATGTCCGAGCCCGAGGGCCGGACGCAGGTGCGGGGCAGCCGCGCATGCGTCAAGGTCGCGACGCGAGAC
Source organism: Ramlibacter sp. (assembly GCA_046597415.1). GTDB lineage: Bacteria > Pseudomonadota > Gammaproteobacteria > Burkholderiales > Burkholderiaceae_C > Ramlibacter. Next base: position 5,578 of record JBKJKT010000025.1, on the reverse strand, counting down.
GGACCGCCTGACTTCCACGCGGGTGGCGCGCCGTCCGCGGGTTGCTCCGCGTCCAGTGCCTCTACCAGGGCGGCCTGTACCGCATACGCATCCTCCCCGCTGGTCACCAGCGAAGACATTCGCCCGCTGTCCAGGGCGGGACCGCCGCGAAACGCGCCAAGTAAGGCGATAGAGAGTTTTCCAATCGGATGGTTCATTAAAGTATCGCAGAACTTTGTCGACAAATTGGTGTATAAAAGTTCGACAATCTTGTTGGAACCTAGCTGTGAGCTTAGCCTATTTTTGCTGAACCCGAATGCCCCCACCGATCCGTCTGAGGGTGCTGATCCCTTCGCTCAATACCGCGACTTCGTCGCCGAGCGCCACCGAACCAGCCGCGAGAAGTCGCGCAGCGGCGCTTCCGTCGACCCCGCACCATGCGTTCGGTACGGTGCCGCCCAAACAGTCGGGCGGGATGAATGAGGTTGCGCAAGCGCGATCGCAGGCGATGACCACCTTCTGCACAAACCTGCGAGCCGCGCGCCTCGCTGCTAGCGTCGAAGCCGAGCCCGCCATGCCGATGCTGGGCACGGATTTCTCCGTGGGGCGGGGCATCGGGCGGGCGGCGCGTGCGTCGTCGGCGGCAGTCGCCGGCTGGTGAGGGCTGTTTCAATGGCAGTGCACACTGCGCCTTTCAAGAGCGTCGAAAAATCCCCGCATTCCCATCCACAAAGCAGCCCATGCCAGTAACCGCACGCAAGCCTCTCAAGAAAACTAAAAACACTCAACGCGCCGACGGCGAGGCCGCCGTCGATGAGATTTATGAACGCATCTACGTCGCCATCCTCGAGCACCGGCTGCAACCCGGCACCAAGCTCGGCGAGGAAAAGATGGCGGAGATTTTCGGCGTTAGCAGGGCGCGCATTCGCGAGGTACTCGCCAAGCTCGCGCACGAGCAGATTGTCGAGCTCTACCCTCAACGCGGGGCGTATGTTGCCAAGCCTACAATTGAACAGGCGCGCGACATCTTCGAGGCGCGCCGCCTGATCGAGCCGGCCGTGCTGCGCCGGCTCATTACCACCATCACGCCCGACAAAATCAGCCGCCTGCGACAGCACGCCGAACTTGAAGCGGACGCGCGAAGGCGCAACGACAAGCGAGCCGTGATCCGGCTCTCGGGCGAGTTCCACACGCTCGTCGCCGAACTCGCGGGGAACTCGGCTCTCGCGCGCAGCATGCGTGAGCTTGCGGTGCTGACCTGCCTTACGATCTTTATCTACGACGCACCGACGGCCCAGAGCTGCCGACATGACGAACACAGTCTCATCATCGACGCGCTCGCGAAAAAAGACGCGACGCGCGTGGAGAAGCTGATGCTCGAACACCTTGCCCACATCGAGGGCAGCCTGCAGCTGGATGCGCAGGACGGAGAGGCCGAGTTGGAAACCATCTTCGGCGTGAAAAGCTGATACAACGCGCACCTCTCACGCGCGTGCGCGATGCGCACGAGGTTAGTTGGGCCTGAAGCGCCAAAGGGCATGTCCGTAAGGCGACGAAGACGTCGTCGCGCTGAGCAAACCCTTCCTGCAGCGCCAATCGCGACTGACTATCTTCATCTTCATAGTCGCGAACGCCGGAGGATCGCTGACGCCGCTGGGTGACCCGCCGCTGTTCCTCGGGTTCCTGCAGGGCGTGGATTTCTTCTGGACGGCGCGGCACCTGTTGGCCCAGACACTAGTCCTCGTCGGCGCGCTGCTCGCCATCTTCTACGCAGTCGATTCGTGGTACTACCACCGGCGCGAGGAACTACTGCCCCGTGACCCGACCCCGGACACGCACGCCATCGACTTCGACGGCGCCGGAAACTTTTTTCTGCTCGGAGTCATCGTTGTGCTGGTGCTGGTCAGTGGCGTGTGGAACCCGGGGGTCACGTTCCACATTGCCGGCCTCGAAGTGGGCCTGCCCGGTGTGGTCAGGGACGTGGGCCTCATTGCCATTACTATGGCGTCGCTGCGGTTCACCTCGCAGCGTGTGCGTGCGGCAAACCAGTTCTCATGGGGCCCGATGCAGGAGGTCGCGAAACTCTTCGCCGGCATCTTCCTCACCATCGTGCCAGTGATCGCGATGGTGCGCGCCGGCGTCGACGGACCGTTCGGCGCGCTCATCACGGCGGTCACCCGGCCGGATGGATCACCAAACCCCGCGATGTACTTCTGGGCCTCGGGCGCGCTCAGTTCCTTCCTGGACAATGCGCCGACCTATCTCGTCTTCTTCAACATCGCTGGCGGCGACGCTGCTGTGCTTATGACCAGCATGGCTCCCACGCTGGCGGCCATCTCCGCAGGTTCCGTGTTCATGGGTGCGGTCACATACATCGGGAACGCGCCCAACATTGATGGTCAAGGCAATGGCCGAGGAACGTGGAGTCGCCATGCCCAGTTTCTTCGGCTTCATGGCCTGGTCGCTTGTCATACTCCTTCCGCTATTCGGCCTGATCACGCTGTTCTGGTTCTACTAACGCAGGTTCAGCGGAACCAAGTTCTGCCTCAGGCTTTCGGCAAGGCTCCTGCGCGCCGCGTGCGAGCGGCCGGGAGGCACCGATCCTCAGCCTGACACCCGCAGCGCTCCACCGCGCGCCGGCCCACTTGCTTGAAGACGAACATATGCGCGCGATGCCGCCTGCTGTCGTTGGCGCGAATCAGCGGCCGCACAAGCAGCATCGATGCACCCGTGGTGCCCATCAGGCTCGCCAGCACTGCGCCGATCGCGAGGATGCCGACATTCAGCCCCGGGCTGCCGTGCAGGTTACCGCGGATGTGGATGCCGCCCGCCACGGTGAACAGCGCCGTCAGCAGGATGACGAAGGGCAAGTATTCGCTAAGCAGCACGTGCGCCACGCTGGCCGCAGCTTGGCTCGCACCGAAAACGCCGGCGAACGGAAGGAGGAAGGCAAGTGTCCATGCTGCGGCGATCTTGCCGAAGTGGTGGTGCCACACCTGCGACATCAACAACGGGAGCACGGCTATTGACAGCAGGATGCCTGCAAACGGTAGGGCCCACACGGGGGACAGCTGGCGCCCGTCCAAGTTGGCGGCGAGTACGAGTTGGGGCAACGACAAGGCGCACACGAGAGCGGTGCGCAAGGCTGCGCTGGTCATCTTGTTCATCGGATCAATGGGGCTGCGCTGACATGAAGGCAAGGAGGTCCGCGATGGGGTCGAGGATCCAGGGGCGACCCTCTTCGCGGACTCGGGCGGCGAGCGGCAGCACCGCTGCCCCGACGACAAACACCGGCGCGCCCGAACCAGCGTACACACGTTCGCAAACTGCGGCGAGCTCCAGCGCGGACCGATCCACGTCCGCGTGAGCAAGTGCAAGCGGGCTGGACGCGCAGACCGCGTGCGTCTGCACCACCCCCTCGATTACCCGGTCTGCGAAGACGGCGTCGTACAGCGGCGACATCTCCTCGCCGAAGGTGATCGCCTGGACGCGCTGTCCGAGTTGCTGCTGCCACGCCAACACGCTTCGCGTGAATCCGAGCACCCGGCCACCGAGCATCTGCCGTGCCATGACATATCCTGTGTCGAGCGAGGACATCAGCACAATGCGGTCGAACTCCTGCGCCAGTGATGGCAACTGTGCTGCTACAGCAGCCTCGGCGATGCGGTCGTCCTTCGTGGAGCTGATGACGTCGGGTGCGCCCGGTGACCGGCGCACCTGCCACTCTCCTTTGGTTTCCCCGGCCGCAAGGATGGCGGCGCGCAGCGTGTCCGTGACGCGCTCGCTTGAGTTGGGATTGAGGAAAAGAGTTTTCACGGGGAAGGGGGAGGAAAGTGTTCGCGCCAGAAATGCGCGATGTCGCGGCGGCGGCAGAACCACACGTCGGGCAGGTCCGTCGCACGCAGCAGGAACTCGCGGAGCGCCTCTGTCCGTCCGGGGCGGCCCGCTAAGCGCAGGTGCAGGCCAATGGACATCATCCGTGGCAGCCGTGTGGCCTCCCGCCGCAGGGCGTCGAGCGTGCGCTGCAGGTGTGAGGTGAAATCATCCGGTGTGTCAAAGCCAGGCGCCGAGGAAAAACGCATGTCATTGCAGTCGAAGGTATAGGGCAGCACCAGATGGTTGTGTTCCGCTACTGAAGTCCAATAGGGCAGGTCGTCGTTGTAGGCATCGCTGTCGTACAGCAAGCCGTGCTCCACCACCAATCGGCGCGTGTTAGCGCTCACGCGGCCGGTGTACCAGCCCACCGGCCGCTCGCCGCATAGGCGCTGCAGCACATCGAGCGAGCGTCGCATGTGCTGCCGCTCCGTTTCGACATCAACCCCGTCGTAATCGATCCAGCGCTCTCCATGCGACACGACTTCGTGACCGGCCGCGACGATGGCGGTCAGCGCCTGCGGATGCTTCTCCGCGGCTTGCGACACCACGAAGTACGTGGCGGGGATGCCGCACTCGCGCAAGAGCTCGAGGATGCGCCAGTGGCCCACGCGACTGCCGTATTCGTAGTGCGACTCCACGGCCAGGTTGCGGCGGCCGGTCCTAGGTTGCGCGCCGGGCACATCGCTGTTCAGGGACTCGGAAGCCGAATCGCCGCTGATGACGCAGCGCTCGGCGCCTTCCTCGTAGTTCACAACGACGCTGAGGGCCAGGCGCTTGCCGCCCGGCCACTCGAATTGCGGCGGATGCTGCCCGTAGCCGATGAAGTCGCGGCCCTCAGCCATGGAAGATCGCCGCCAGGTCGGGCTCCGCGTCCGCGTCGTGCAAGGACAGGCTGCTCTCGATGTGGTCCAGGTGGGCCAGCATCAGCTTCTCGGCACGTGCGCGGTCGCGCCGGGCCACGGCATCGATCAGCAATTTGTGTTCGTCGTGGCGACAGGTCTGGGCCGTCGGCGCGTCGTACAGAAAGATCACAAGGCAGGTGAGTGTGCACAGCTCGCGCATGCTGCGCGAAAGCGCCGAGTTGCCAGCCAGGTCCGCGATCAGTGTGTGGAACTCGCCAGAGAGGCGAATCACCGCGCGCTCGTCTTGGCGCCGCCGCGCATCGAATTCGAGTTCCTGATGTTGGCGCAGCAGCGTGAGCTTCTCGGGCGTGAGGGTCTCAATCAGCCGACGCACCAAGGCGGGCTCGATGAGCCGGCGGGCCTCAAACACCTCGCGTGCCTGTTCCACGGTGGGTTTGGCGACAAAAGCGCCGCGCTTCGGGTAGAGCCGCACGATTCGTGCATGTGCGAGCCGCGCCAGTACCTCGCGGATGCGGGCGCGGCTGACGCCGAAGATGTCGGCCAGGCGTTCTTCGCCGAGCTTGGTGCCCGGCTGCAGGCGGTGCTCCAGTATCGCGACGTAGATGCGTTCGTAGATTTCGTCCACGCCGCTTTCTGCCTCGCGCCGGGCCGGCGGTTTGCGCCGATCTGCCAGTGGCGAGCCTTCGTGTTTATGTCGTCCCGCGACCTCGACGATGCCCGCTGCGCCGAAGAACTCGCAGCTATTTGCTGCGTTCAGGCCCATCGGAAAAGTTCTCCCCAGCCACTGATCTGCGCCGGTGATGCGCCTGCTGCCCGCAGCATTCCCCATACCGTGGTGCTGACCGTGTCGAGCAGAGGAA
>JBKJKT010000018.1:0-2697 GCA_046597415.1 Ramlibacter sp. | reverse complement strand
CCGGACCTTTCGGGCTTGCGGTATGGCAAGGTCTGCATCCTGTCAGATGCAGACGTGGATGGCTCACATATTCAGGTGCTGCTGCTGACCCTGTTTTTCCGTCACTTCCCCAAACTCATCGACACCGGCCATGTTTATGTGGCACGTCCTCCGCTCTTTCGGGTGGATGCGCCAGCGCGTGGTAAAAAGCCAGCTTCAAAGACCTATGCGCTTGATGAGGGCGAGTTGGTGGCCATTCTCGACAAGTTGCGCAAGGAAGGCGTGCGGGAAGGAACGTGGAACATCAGCCGGTTCAAGGGTCTGGGCGAAATGAGTGCGGAACAATTATGGGATACCACGCTCAATCCCGACACGAGACGGCTGCTTCCTGTTCAACTGGGTCGGTCGGACTTTCTGGCAACAGAGGCGCTGATCACCAAGCTCATGGGCAAAGGCGAAGCTGCGGCCCGCCGCGAACTCATGGAACTGCACGGCGACGCCGTGGAAATTGACATCTAGTTATTACCAGACTGTACGCACGTGACCGCCGCCGAATCCAGGACCTCTACCGTCTCCACGCCAGAGCGCACGACTGCGCGCGTGCGGCTGCGTCCGACGATGACGAGCGACATGGACTTCGTGCTGTCGCTGGAGCTTGATCCGGAAAACCTGCCTTTCATCACCCCCTGGGCAAGCACCCAGCACGAAGCGGCCATTCGTTTTCCTGATTTTCGGCATTTCATTCTGGAGGCCGGCCCCGCGCTCGAAGCAGCGGGATTCCTGATCCTCATCGGGTGTCGCAGCCAGAACCAGTCCATCGAGCTCAAGCGCATGGTGGTGCAGTGCAAAGGCAACGGCTCGGGCCGCGCAGCACTGCGGGCGGCCAAGAAGATTGTGTTTGACGACCTTCATGCGCATCGTTTCTGGCTGGACGTGAAATCCCGAAACACGCGTGCAAGAGCGCTTTATGACAGCGAAGGCTTTGTGGCGGAAGGCACGTTGCGTGACGCGGTGAAGCAGGCTGATGGCTTCGAATCGCTCCACGTGATGTCGATGCTGCGAAGCGAATTTACCGGGCGTCGCAGCCTGGGCCTGGAGGTGAACGCGTGACGCAGTCCGGGATTTTCAAACAGGTTCGATGGATGGCCGCGATCCTGCTGGCTCTGGTGTTTTCCGCACCGGTGCACGCGGAGGTCTGGGGTTATGTCGATCCCAAGGGGGTCGCGCACTTCGCGGCGGAAAAGGTCGATGAGCGCTACGAGCTTTTCTTTCGCGGCGGCGAGAGCTTTGATACTTCGCGCGGCCTGGGGACAGCGCGCGCCGTCGCAGTACCGACCTCCGCGCCCCGGCTGATCGCGTTTTTTGAAGTTTCACCCACTTACAGGGTCGTCAAGCACCACATGCGGGCGGCATCGCTGAAGCATTCGGTCGATTACGAGTTGCTGCAGGCGCTGATCGCCACCGAATCCGGTTTCGATGCGTCGGCAGTTTCCCCCAAGGGGGCTGTCGGACTCATGCAGCTGATGCCTGCGACTGCCGAGCGCTACGGCGTCATCGGCGACGCAAAGGTGGCAGCGACCAGGAAGCTCACCGACCCCGCAACCAACATCAAGGCCGGTACGCGCTACCTGCGTTATCTGCTGGACATGTTCCCGGGGAAGATCGAACTGGCACTGGCTGCGTACAACGCGGGCGAGGGCGCCGTGCAGCGCGCAGGCAACAAGATTCCGAACTACCGCGAGACCCAGAATTACGTCAAGACCGTGATGCAGCTCTACACGCTGCTCAAACCGCCTTCGATGGTGTCCGGTCCGGGCAGCCGGGTACCAGGGCGCGTTCGCATGGAGATTCCTGTCGGCGGCGCTGTGGGGCGCGGCAATTTGCCTGCTGGGGCCCTGATCGCGCAGCCCGTCGCTTCGGCGCAGCAACTTGATTCCAGGATCGAGCGCGAGTGAACCCATCTCCTTTTTCGCAGTACCCCGTGGACTTTTGAACGGCCTTCGCGAAGATGGAGCAAGCACTCATTTCCCTTGACGGCGGCGATGGCGACGATGGTCAGCCCGACCTTGCCGCTTACGCTCAACGCGCCTACCTGGAGTACGCCCTCTCGGTTGTGAAAGGCCGTGCGCTGCCCGATGTCTGCGACGGCCAGAAACCGGTGCAGCGGCGCATTCTCTATTCGATGACCCGCATGGGGCTGGGCTTCGCAGGAGCCAACGGCGCAAGGCCTGTCAAGAGTGCACGCGTGGTCGGCGATGTACTCGGCCGTTTCCATCCGCACGGCGATCAGGCCGCGTATGACGCGCTCGTGCGCATGGCGCAGGACTTCTCGCAGCGCTATCCACTGATCGACGGCCACGGCAATTTCGGCAGCCGCGATGGCGACGGGGCCGCAGCCATGCGATACACCGAAGCGCGCCTGTCACGCATCACCAATCTGCTGCTGGACGAGATCGATGAAGGCACGGTGAGTTTCATTCCCAACTACGACGGCAGCACGCAGGAGCCGCAGCAGCTTCCGGCTCGGCTGCCGTTCGCATTGCTCAATGGCGCGAGCGGTATTGCAGTCGGGCTTGCGACCGAGATCCCGTCGCACAACCTGCGCGAAGTCGCAGACGCCTGCGTTGCACTGATCAAAAACCAGAAGCTCACCGAGATCGAGCTTGCCGAAATCCTGCCGGGCCCCGACTACCCGGGCGGCGGACAGATCATCAGCCC
>JBKJKT010000268.1:0-7031 GCA_046597415.1 Ramlibacter sp. | reverse complement strand
ACGGCTATCGCGACGACCGCCGCAACTGGAATCCGCATACGCGCCACGACTGGCGCGGCGCGGGTCCGGGGTACCGCTTCTATCGTGGCGATCGCCTGCCCTATGAGTACCGCCATCACCAGTACGTGATCGAAGACTGGCACCGCCATCACCTGTATGCGCCACCGCATGGTTACTACTGGGTGCAATCCGGAGAGGACTACCTGCTGGTGGCGATAGCTACCGGTCTCATCCTTCAGATCCTGCTGGGGAATTGAGAACGCCGGGGCAGCGCTAGGCCGATAGCTATAGGCCGCCACCCTCCGAAGAAGGCGTAAACAAGTCGGGTGTCATGGGCGTGGGCGGCGGGATGACTATGCGGCTTACGCAAACGCTCGCCAGCCCCGCGTGTTTGCACGCCTTCACGATGTCGTCGTCGTGTGAGTAGACAAGTCGTGGGGCGAGCGTCTTGGCGATGGCGATGATCATCCAATCGAACTTGAGCTTGGTTCGCGTGACGCTTGTCTTCTGCTTCTTTGAGAACACGCCGTCGAGGAGGATGGCGCACTCGATCGCTGCTCTGGTGGATAGCGGCTCAACCCTAAACGTAGAGCTCGCCTCGATGCTCGCGTGGTATTCCTCGCGAGCTCTGTCGGCGCGGGTCAGAAACTCGATGTACGCTGGGGCGGGGATAACAACTTTTTCTTTTCCCAAACTAGCGATCAGGATTTGAATGCGTTGCTTCGCCTCGCCTTTGAGGCGTGGGTCAAATAGGTCGATCATCACCGACGCATCAAAGACAACCATCAGTCTCCTCTAATCCGCTTCAACTCTGCGTGGGGGTCATCCATTTCATTCCACCCACTGCCAGGCACGGCACGCATGCCCTTGATAAATTCATCGAGCGGCGTGTCGGCCAGCGGAACGAACCCGGCAATCTGGAACTCTTCTAAGTTCCAGACGCCATCCGAATTGCGCCGCCACTTGCCTTTGCCGCTGACTCGCACTTGCCTGTCAAATAGAAGCCGAGCAAGTTCCTTTGCGATCGGTCTAGTCGTATTGCATCTGAAATATTCCCCTTCGGCCCCTTGCAAATGCACTGGCACTATTGGGTCTCTACCGCCGACGCGGATGACTACGCCTTCAATTTCGCCAACTTCATGCACACTCACTTCCTGTGCAAGCGGGGTTTTACGCCCTGGGAACTCCATGACCTTCGGGCCTTTGTACACCCGGAGGTATCCAACCTGACCGTCATCCATAAGCATGCGGTTGATGTCTTTCCGGGCCTTCACGCCATCAGCCCAAGTGCCATCATTCGCCGCTTGGAGGTTATGAGCAACATCGGCCGCAGCCACTTCGTCAACATCGCACTTGGGCATTGCGCTGCCTTTTGTGATCTTATCGAAGTGGACGTGGTCCGGACTCCCAAACAGCACCGAAAGCTTGTCCAGATACTGGGCAAGCCGCTTCATTGGGATGGTTTTGGGCAGCCACCGATCCATGACGAATTGGTAGGCAGTAGGGGCGTCCATTGGGTTCAAGGGTTCGTTGGATTGACTGTTGGGAACCATACCTGAATCCCCTTAAAGGCGCAGCAAGATAGACGCGCATGTTGCTGCCTTGTGGCGGACTACAGACACTGCGTGATCCTACTTAGCAGTTTTGGATTTGGCATTTAGCGGCGAACGCATGGCGCGGTTCGTCTTGTGCATTTGCGGTGCAGCCCAGACGCATTTGAGGGCCTCATTGAAAGACGTCGACGGTTGCTCATCCCCGAACATTACTCCGCGTGAAAGTGAGCGGCCGAGGAAAGCAAGCCTGTGAGTCTTGAGTGTTGCCGGGATACTTCGGCTTCCCGGCGCGGCGCGCGGCCCGCACGGACCCATCGAGGCGCTGCGTCACGAGTAGCGGCGACAATCGGCAGCGTCAAGTATTCACAGGACCGCCCACCTTGTCTGAACCGCCCGCCCAAACCTCCGCAACTTCACGCCTGAACAAGCGCATGGCCGAACTGGGCATGTGTTCGCGCCGCGAAGCTGATGACTGGATCGCCAGGGGCTGGGTGCGCGTCAACGGCGAGATCGCCGTGATGGGACTTCAGGTCACGTCCGATGCGCGCATTGAAGTCGATCGCAAGGCGCACGGCCAGCAGCAGCAACAGGTCACGATCCTGATGAACAAGCCGATGGGCTACGTGAGCGGGCAGGCCGAAGACGGCCATGAGCCCGCCGTGGTGCTGGTACAGGATCGCAATCACTGGCGCGGCGATGCGTCAAAGAACCGTTTTGCGCACTCTCAGCTCAGGGGCCTCGCGCCGGCAGGACGGCTGGACATCGACTCGATCGGATTGCTGGTGCTGACGCAGGATGGCCGGGTCGCGCGGCAGCTGATCGGCGAAGACAGCGAAGTCGAAAAGGAATACCTGGTGCGCGTGAGCTACGGTGATGTGGCGCTCGACGTGCAGGCCGCATTTCCGCGCGCGCAAATGGCGCGGTTGCGCCACGGCCTCAGCCTGGACGGCCAGCAGCTCTTGCCGGCTCAGGTCGATTGGCAGAACCCGGAGCAATTGCGTTTCGTGCTGAAAGAAGGCAAGAAGCGTCAGATCCGCCGGATGTGCGAACAGGTCGGACTGAAGGTGGTGGGCTTGAAGCGCGTGCGAATCGGCCGCGTGCTCCTGGGCCAGCTGCCGGTGGGGCAATGGCGATACCTGGGACCGGACGAGCGATTCTGAAAGGCTGGAACTGGGACGAACCGGAAGTTGGGTCGCCCCGGTGCTAATTCGCCGCTAAATGTCCAGGTCTACATTGCGGACATTCCTTTTCGGAAAGACACGCACCATGCAAACCCGCCCCGCGACCCGAATCCTCATGGCCCTGCTGCTCACCGCAGTGGTCGCCGGCGCCGTCATGCTGGCGGGCGTCGCCGCGTGGGGCATTGCCCTTTCGCCGTTCCTGGCAATCGTCGCACTGGCCGCCTCCGGGCTGGTCGTCGAAGGCGGCTTGTGGCTTCGCGATGAACTGCGCGCCCTGAAATGGAACGCGGGCCAGCGCCTGCGGTAGGACAATCCACCCATGCGAGTGCTCCTGGTTGAAGACGACGAGATGATTGGCCACAGCCTGAAACAGGCTCTGGCGGCCAACGGCTTTTCGGTGGACTGGGTGAAAGAGGGCCTGCTCGCCCAGAGCGCCATGTCCGACGGCGGGTACGCTTGCGTCCTGCTCGACCTGGGCCTGCCCAAGCGTGACGGCATCGAGGTACTGCGCAAGGCCCGTACCGCCGGCGACCACACGCCTGTGCTGGTTCTCACCGCTCGCGACGGCATCGATGACCGCATCACCGGCCTTGATATTGGCGCTGACGATTACCTGGTCAAGCCCTATGACTTTCGCGAGTTGCTCGCCCGCATGCGTGCCGTGATTCGCAGGCGCGACGGTGCTGCGCATTCGGTGATCGGCGGCAACGATGTGCAGCTGGACCTCACCACGCGTGAGGTGCTGGTGCAGGGCGAGCGTTCGCAGCTTTCCGCGCGGGAATTCGCGCTGCTGCATGCATTGCTGGAGCGTCCCGGCGCCATCCTGTCGCGCGACCAGCTCGAAAGCCGCATCTACGGTTGGGGCGAAGAAGTCAGCAGCAATGCCGTCGATGTGCTGATCCACGGTATGCGCCGCAAGCTCGGAGCTGAGACCATCCGCAACGTGCGTGGCCTGGGCTGGCGAATCGCACCTGAAAGTGCCGCTGCGGCCAACACGGCACCCGCGTCGAGCGGACAGGAGGTGCGCTGATGCACTTCTTTCCCAAGGGCCCGATGTGCTCGCTGCGGCGGGCCATGATGCTGTGGCTGATCCCGCTTTTCCTGTTGGTGGGCGGCGTGTCCGCCGCGTTCTCCTATTGGACCTACAACCGCATGGTGGGGGGGTTCATGGACGACCAGATGGTGCAGCTGGGCAACTCAATCGCCGCGCAGGAGGAGCACGTCGTGCCTGCCGCCAGCCCGGAGCGTATTCATCGCAAGGGTGCCTACGTCATTCAGGTCTATGAAGCAGACGGGCGGCAACGAATGAATTCGTGGCCCGAGCTTACAGCCGGCCTGCAGCCCGCGCCCGGTTTTCACGACCTGCAGGCCGCAGATTCAACGTGGCGGGTCTACACCACGGCCGCCGAAAGCAATGGCGGCAAGCGCGTCCAGGTGTTTCAAAGCGGCGTCTTTCGCAAGCACGTTGCGTTTGAACGTGCCGGGACGGCGATTGCGCCCGTGCTCATTCTCTTGCCGCTCGCGATCCTGATGCTTTGGGGCATGGCTCGCATGATGTCCCGTGCGGTCGAAGATATCGGACGGCAGGCCGCGCAACAGGACGAGAACACGATCTCTGAGCTGCCGCTCAATCGCGTGCCCGAAGAAATCCAGCCCCTGGTGATCTCTTTCAACAGCCTGCTCACTCGCCTGAGGACCGCATTCGCGACGCAGCGCCGGTTTGTCCAGGACGCCGCGCACGAATTGCGCACGCCGATCACCGCAGTGGCATTGCAGCTGGAGAATGTGCGACGCGACTTGCCGGATGGCGCCTGTGCGCAGAGTTTTTCGCAGCTTGAAGCAGGGGTGAGTCGCGCGCAGCGGCTGGTGGACCAGCTGCTCAAGCTTTCGCGCCAGGAAGCGCCGGTGATGGAAAACCTGGGCATGGTCGATCTTCACGCGCAGTTGCATGAGAGCATCAATGCGCTCATCACCCTGGCCGACCAGCGAAACATCGACCTGGGCCTGGTGTGTCCGCACGAGGGACCTGCCACGCTCAAGTGCTCGCCGGGCGATCTGCGCAGCGTGCTTGACAACCTGATCGAGAACGCGCTTCGTTATACGCCCGAAGGTGGCGTCGTCGATGTGCGGCTGGTGCAGGACGGCGCGAAACCGGCGCTGGAGGTGATCGACACCGGTCCGGGCATTCCGCCTGACTTGCTGCCACGCGTTTTCGATCGATTCTTTCGCGTGCCGGGCAGCCAGGTGCGAGGCAGCGGGCTGGGTCTTGCAATCGCGCAGGCTGCGGCGCAGCGCTGTGGCCTTCGCATCCTGCTGCGAAATCGTGATGACCGCAGCGGGCTGGTTGCGCGCGTGGAATTGGCCTGAGGTTGTGTGACACGCGCTCAACGTCCATTTTTAGCTGCGGGCGGTATTGCGGCTGGAGCGAGCAGCGAAATGTCCCCCTTGCGCTCGCGCCATGCGTGCTGCACGAAAGGATCGGTAACTGCGTACGCGCCGTGACCCTTGCGCATGATCACTTCGCATCGCGCAGCTCTTCGGCAATGCGCTGCACCTGGTCAGCTGTCACTTCTCGTGAAACCTGGGCGGCGTACTCTCCCAGTGCGTCGGCGCCGAAGAGTCCGGTCGCATCGCCGTCAGCGCTTGCGATGCGATCGAAGACCGAGGTTGCGAGGACGCCCAGGTCCTCGACCTTGCGCAACTCCACGTCGGCGGCCGCGCTCTTCAAAGTGGTCGCGATCACTGGGAAGAGATGATCGGCATCTTTTGGATCGTGCTGCTGCAGTTGACGTAGGGCGCGCGTCATCTCCTCCGGACGCCTTCCGAGCGTTACGAATGCGGCAACGGCAATCGCAAGACTGGGAATCACCTTCGCGCCCTCGCGCGCGAGTCCAATGAGCACGTATCGGACGTACTCCTCCCCCAGAGTCGGGTAATCCACGGATGTAGCGCCGGCGAAGGCGTGCTTGCCTTGCAAGGTCATGCCCACCACCTGGGCACGATGGGAGCCGGTCCCGATGAACAGGAAATGGCCTGGCGTATCCGGACGCGGATTGATGGCATCGCGCGCGGCCTTGATGGCCAACAACATGTGGCTCCCGTCATCGCCGGCGAGCGCCTGTTGAACCTCGTCCACGATTAAAACCACGTCGGTCTTGGCCAGGTCGACAAGCTCAGTCAACGCCTGCGCCAACGTCGGGCCGCCCTTAGCGCCGACGTCATTGAGCTGGAAACCGAACTTCAAGCCCACAGCGCCGAGTTCTAGTCCTTTGAGTTTTTTGAGACGGCGCAATACCCCAGATGCAGGCGTCTGCAGGTCTTCCAGGGTCTGCCTTATCGCGGCTTGGACCAAGGTCGCAGGATTGGCCTTGGTGTCGGCCCAGAGGTCGACATAGATCACGATTTAGGTGATTTTAGTCAAACAGGATAATTATCAGTATTGGCTAAAACGTCAAAAATGCAAGCTGTTAGCTTGGCCCGCCGAATACAAGGCCGCCATCCCTATCGTCGTTCGTGCCGAGGACTTGAAGCCTGCGGAGCTGATGCAATCTAGTTGATCGCGGCTTCCTTTTTGCGGCAACCAATTGCGTTGGCGGCGCCAAAAGAAACGTCTCCCAGCGCTGCACGTCTATGAAAATAGTTCGGAGTGCGTCCCGCTGCGCACGAACACCACCAAACCGTGCTTGCCTGCGTCGTCGAGGGTGTAGATCAATAGGAAGTCGCCGCCGACGTGGCATTCACGATGGCCGGCCCATTCGCCCGTCAGCGGGTGATCGAGCCATTCAGGTGGGAGCGGGCCATTGTTGGCGATGAGCAGCGTCATCGCCTCTTTGAGCCGGTTCATGTCGTACCGGCCTGAGTGCGACAGTCGCTGCCAGTCCTTGAGGAACTCTCTGGTGTAGTCCGACGCGCGGGGCAGGCTTGCCCGCTTCCTTGCCGCTGGCTTCTTTGAGGTCATTCAGCAGCGCGGCAGAGGTGGCGAAGCGAGCACGGCGGCTCTTGATGATCTCGCGGGCTTCGGCCATTGCTGCGCGGCTGGTGGCGTTCGGTGCTTTGAGTGCGAACGGCAATTCCTGGTCGGCGACGACGCGGGTCAGGAAAACGCGGATCGCATCGGAGAGGGTCAGCCCCATCAAGGCCAGCGTTTCCGTAGCCTGCGTCTTGACGTTCTCGTCCACGCGGACGTGAACCATAGTGGTGGTAGCAGCCATGACGCCTCCTAGAGATCGAATGAGATACATTGTATCGCAGTGCTGCCACAAGGCGGCCTCCAGCTGCGGATTCACGTAAGCGGTTC
>JBKJKT010000236.1:0-22540 GCA_046597415.1 Ramlibacter sp. | reverse complement strand
CTTCGCCGCCAACACCGAAGTGATGGCCGCCGTCAGCGTCGTCTTGCCGTGGTCAACGTGTCCAATGGTCCCCACGTTGACGTGCGGCTTGGTCCGCTCAAACTTTTCCTTTGACATATCAATTCTCCAAAGAGCAATGCCCGTGTGAGGTTTAACGTCTGCATCACATCACGAGTCCCAGCGCACGGGCACGTAGGGGTGTGTGATCGCAGACCTGGCATTTAGTCAGATCGGAGCAGCAGAGCTGGCCCAACCCCACGTACTTACTTTGTCCGTGCAGCAACAATCGCCTCAGCCACGTTGCGCGGAGCTTCGGAATAGTGCTTGAACTCCATCGTGTATGTAGCGCGGCCTTGCGACATCGAACGCAGCGTAGTCGAGTAGCCGAACATTTCAGACAGCGGCACTTCCGCCTTGATGGCCTTGCCGCCACCAACCATGTCTTCCATGCCTTGCACCATTCCGCGACGGGACGACAGGTCACCCATCACGTTGCCGGCGTAATCTTCGGGCGTCTCGACTTCGACCGACATCATCGGCTCGAGGATGACCGGGCTGGCCTTGCGGCAGCCTTCCTTGAAACCGAAGATCGCGGCCATCTTGAACGCGAGTTCGTTCGAGTCCACGTCGTGGTACGAACCGAAGTGCAGCGTGACCTTCACGTCGACCACGGGGTAGCCCGCCAACACGCCCTGCGTGACGGCTTCGGTAATTCCCTTTTCCACCGCCGGGATGTATTCGCGCGGCACCACACCGCCCTTGATCGCATCGATGAACTCAATGCCCTTGCCGGGTTCATTGGGCTCAATCTTGAGCACGACGTGGCCGTACTGGCCCTTGCCGCCGGACTGGCGAACGAACTTGCCTTCTGCATCTTCGATTGTCTTGCGAATGGTCTCGCGATATGCGACTTGCGGCTTACCAACGTTGGCTTCGACGCCGAACTCGCGCTTCATGCGATCGACAATGATCTCGAGGTGCAACTCGCCCATGCCGGCGATGATGGTCTGACCGGATTCTTCATCGGTGCGCACGCGAAATGATGGATCTTCCTGTGCCAGGCGATTCAGGGCAATGCCCATCTTTTCCTGGTCAACCTTGGTCTTCGGCTCGACGGCCTGTGCAATCACAGGCTCTGGGAACACCATGCGCTCGAGCATGACGATCGAGGACGGGTCGCAGAGGGTCTCGCCCGTGGTCACGTCCTTCAGCCCCACGCAGGCGGCTATGTCGCCCGCGCGGATTTCATCGACTTCGAGGCGGTTGTTCGCGTGCATCTGCACGATACGACCGATACGTTCTTTCTTGCCGCGGATCGGGTTGTAAACGCTGTCGCCCTTGGAAAGCACACCCGAGTACACACGCACAAACGTAAGCTGCCCGACGAAAGGGTCAGTCATCAGCTTGAACGCAAGCGCGGAGAATTTCTCGTTGTCATCTGCACGTCGCGTCACCGGCTTTTCATCGTCGTCCATGCCCTTGACTGGCGGAATATCGACCGGCGAAGGCATGAGTTCGATCACCGCGTCGAGCATGCGCTGGACGCCCTTGTTCTTGAAAGCGGTACCGCAAAGCATCGGCTGGATCTCGCTGGCGATCGTGCGGGTGCGCAGACCAAGGGTAATCTCATCTTCGGTGAGATCGCCCTCTTCCAGGTACTTGTTCATCAGGACCTCATTGGCTTCGGCAGCTGCCTCGACCATCTTCTCGCGCCATTCCTTTGCTTGCTCAAGCAGTTCGGCCGGGATTTCTTCGTAGTTGAACTTCATGCCTTGGGACGCCTCGTCCCAAATGATGGCCTTCATCTTGCGCAGATCGACGACGCCAGTGAAGTTTTCCTCAGCGCCGATTGGGATCACGATCGGAACCGGGTTGGCCTTCAAACGCAGCTTCATCTGCTCATAGACCTTGAAGAAATTGGCGCCGGTACGGTCCATCTTGTTGACGAATGCGAGGCGCGGAACCTTGTACTTGTTGGCCTGGCGCCAGACAGTCTCGGACTGCGGCTGCACGCCACCCACCGCGCAATACACCATGCAAGCACCGTCGAGCACGCGCATGGACCGCTCCACCTCAATGGTGAAATCGACGTGGCCGGGAGTGTCGATGATGTTGATGCGATGCTCAGCGAAGGAAAGATCCATGCCTTTCCAGAAGCACGTCGTGGCAGCCGACGTAATCGTGATGCCGCGCTCCTGCTCCTGCTCCATCCAGTCCATGGTGGCAGCGCCATCGTGCACTTCACCGATCTTGTGATTCACACCGGTGTAAAACAGAATGCGCTCGGTGGTGGTGGTCTTGCCGGCGTCAATGTGAGCAGAGATACCGATATTGCGATATCGCTCGATGGGCGTTTTGCGGGCCATGATCATCTTTCGTTTAAAAGGGTACAGGCCCGCTCATGGCGGGCCCGTACTCCGAAATGGGGACGGTTCTTAAAAGCGGAAGTGGCTGAAAGCCTTGTTGGCCTCTGCCATGCGGTGAACTTCGTCACGCTTCTTCATCGCACCGCCACGGCCTTCCGTGGCTTCCATGAGTTCGTTGGCCAGGCGAAGCGCCATCGACTTCTCACCGCGCTTCTTTGCAGCCTCTTTCAACCATCGCATGGACAGCGCCAGACGGCGAACCGGGCGAACCTCAACCGGGACCTGGTAGTTCGCGCCACCGACACGGCGGGATTTCACCTCGACCATCGGCTTGACATTGTTGATGGCCATGGTGAAGGCTTCCACCGGGTCCTTGCCCGGGTTCTTCTCTTCGATGAACTCGAGCGCGCCATAGACGATACGCTCGGCGATCGCCTTTTTGCCACCTTGCATGATGACATTCATGAACTTGGCGAGTTCGACATTGCCGTACTTGGGATCCGGCAGGATTTCACGTTTAGGGACTTCGCGACGACGTGGCATTGTTTCACCTCTTCTTTGCTTCAGCTGGCTTGTCCCTGTCGGGGCCCAGAAAGCCACTCAGGCCTTCGCTTACTCGACCCACGCGGGGAATTCCGCGCTCCGGGTCACTACGCTGACTCAGCCCGCCAAGGCCAGGCAGCACCAACAAATTACAAAAACCTTTTAGGCCTTCTTCGGACGCTTGGCGCCGTACTTGGAGCGCGACTGCTTGCGGTCTTTGACGCCCTGCAAATCGAGTGATCCGCGAACGATGTGGTACCGCACACCGGGCAAATCCTTCACGCGGCCACCGCGCACGAGCACAACAGAGTGTTCCTGCAAGTTGTGACCCTCGCCCCCGATATAGGAGATGACTTCGAACCCGTTGGTCAGACGAACCTTGGCAACCTTGCGGAGTGCGGAATTCGGCTTCTTCGGAGTCGTGGTGTACACCCGGGTGCAGACGCCGCGGCGTTGCGGGCTGTTTTGCATCGCCGGGCTCTTGGAATTGGTCTTTTCGACCTCCCGCCCGTGACGCACAAGTTGATTGATGGTTGGCATTAAACGTCCCTAAACGTCATTACTGTCATGAAAATTGGAAACTGGTTTCGCAATTGCGAAAAAGCAGAGCCTCTCCGCCCCAAATTGCGGGAAAGCCCTCGAGTATAGCCCGGATGCTGAAAGGGCTCAAGCGCAGGTCTAGCTCAGTCACCTCAGCGGACGGGCTACTTGATCCACAACCGCATGGCGTCCCAGGCCCGACTGATGACGCCAGCCTGTTCCACGGATTCCAGTGCGAACAACGGGACTTCGAGCATCAACTGGTCGTCCGAACTGATCTTCAGGGTGCCTACCTGCTGACCCCTGGTCAATGGCGCGATCAGAGGATCGGGTCGAGCAACCTGGGTCTTCACCTTTGCTGCTGAACCAGAAGGCACCGCGACGACCACTGCTTGTGTGCGGCCAAGTTTCGCCGTTTTTTGCGTGCCCTTCCAAACTTCAGGCGTAACCACCGCCTGGTTAGCATCGAAGAGCTTGATGCCCTCGAACGCCGTGTACCCCCAGTTGAGCAGCTTCTGAGCCTCGTTCGCCCGCGCATTTTCGCTCGCAGCCCCGAGCACAATGACCAGAAGTCTGCGTGCGCCCACATTCGGGAAGTCGCGCTTGGCAGTTGCGATGAGGCAGTATCCGGCGGCTTGTGTGTGACCGGTCTTGAGGCCATCAACTGTCGGATCACGGAAAAGGAGCATGTTGCGATTCGTGTCGTTTGCCGTCGGAGTGCCTTCATACCGGTATTTCTTGAGCGTGTAATACCCCACGTAGTCCGGAAAGTCGTTGAGCAGCCGCGTGGAAAGGATGCTCAGGTCACGCGCAGTGGTGGTATGTCCGGCCTCGGTCAAACCTTCGGGGTTACGGAAACCGGTGCGAGTCATTCCAAGCGCTTTCCCCTGCTCGTTCATCAGTTGCACGAACCGCTCGACAGTACCTCCGACACCTTCAGCAAGCGCGACGGTGGCATCGTTGCCCGATTGCACGATCATCCCCTTGATGAGGTCTTCTACCGGCACCTGCATGCTGGGGTCAATGAACATGCGCGAGCCAGGCATTTTCCAGGCACGGGTGCTGACCGGCAACGTCTGCTTCAAAGTGATCTTCTTCGCACGCAAGGCATCAAACACAAGATAGGCAGTCATCAACTTCGTGAGTGAAGCCGGCTCGACCGGCGTATCGGCATCGCGCGCAGCGAGCACCTGATTGGCAGTGACATCGACAAGCAGGTAGCTACGCGCGGCAATCTCCGGCGGCTGGGGAGTCTGTGCGAACGCCGAAATACAGAGAAGCGCCGTTGCAAAAGCAGCGGCCAACGACCGGAAGGTGTTTTTCATGAGGGGATCAGGGACGGAGGTGGCGTACCACCAGATTTTTCAGGAGCGTCAATTGTCCGTGAAAGAAATGACCGACTCCGGGAACCACCGTAACCGGAAGTGACTGGGGTCGCGCCCAGTCGAACGCAGCGGCCAGAGGCACTGTGTCGTCCTCCTCACCGTGAATGATCAAAGTGCGGTCATGCAGCGCTTCCGGCACAGGGCTCACGTCAAATCGGGAAGCGGCGGTGCCTATGAGCACAACTTTCTCGATCAACCGGTGCTCATGCACCCTGGCGACGACTCCACTAGCGACAAAGGCACCGAACGAAAAACCGGCAATCGCAAGGGAACCTGCCGGCGCCTCCGTCTCGATGACGGAAAGCATATCCTCCAGTTCACCACGGCCACCGTCGTGCTCGCCCGCTGTCTGGCCCACGCCGCGAAAGTTAAAACGGATAGCCGTCCAGCCGCACTGCACAAATGAACGTGCCAGGGTCTGTACGACTTTGTTGTCCATCGTTCCCGCAAACAGGGGATGTGGATGCGCAATCACCGCCACGCCGCGAGCCTGTTGGGGGTCGAGAGGCTCATCTCGCAGCACCTCAATGATGCCCGCCGGGCCGGCAACGTGGTAGCGCCGGGTTTTCAGGTTCATGGCTGTCTACCGGCCCAGATGAGGCGGCGTCAGCAGCCGCTCCACCACAATGCCATTTTTGAGGTGCGATTCGACAATTTCTTCGATGTCATGCTCATCAACGTAGGAATACCAGACGGCTTCTGGGTAGACCACGGCCACGGGGCCGCTGGCACAGCGGTCTAGACATCCCGCCTTGTTGACGCGCACCTTGCCCGGTCCAGCCAGCCCCTGCGCCTTGACCAGTTGCTTGCACCTGTCGAACGCGCCCTGCGCGTTGTGCTGTCCGCAGGATTGCTCACCGTTGTCGCGCAGGTTCAGACAAAAAAAGATATGCCGGTTGTAGTAGGAAATGCCATCACTCATCGGATCATTCTATTTTGCGAATCGGAGCGTGAGACGCGAAACAGCACATACATCAGCGCAGCGTAAGGCCACAGCCAACCCAGCCATTGCGCGAGGCCGTTGAACCGGATGAAGCGACCCTGCTCCCAGGTCTGAAGCGTGTTGGAAAAGTATTCCCCGGCCGTAGATTGATTCAGCAATGCAAGGTTCAGGACCAGGGCCAGCAGGACAAGCGCGGCGCAGCCTCGACGAGGTAGTGCGATCAACACAATCGCTAAAAATGCCCCGAAGCCCAAACCCACTTGCACGGGAAGACTCAGCCAGGCCCACGCGTGAATAGGCCCCCAGCTCAATGCAGCCGATAGCGCCGTCGCACAGACTCCGACCGTGAAGACAAACACGGCAAAAACAGCTCGGTGGCCAAGCGTTCGCAACACCGAATATCCCAGCATCACAGGCACTAAGGCTCCCAGGGCCACACACAAAAGCTCCGCCGCTGGCACCAGGGGCTGCAATTCGACTTCCCGCAAGGGAAGCCACTCAAGAAACGGCGTGTCCGAGAGCCACTCGGCCATTGCAACTTCCAGGCGCTCAAAAACCTGCCCCAACCCAAAGGGAACCGCAGCCGGGAACAGGAGCGCAAAAGGCCACAGTGCAAGCAACACAAGGGCTCCGCGTGCGTCCTCCACAAACCAGCGCCCGCGAAACTGGCTCCAGCGATCGATGGCGCCTGCACGCTCAAGCACGCCCGCAACGCCCGCGCCAATCAGGGCGCCGGCGGTGTTGAGCCCGAAATCGAGGTTGGATGGCACGCGAGACGGCAGGTACGTCTGCAGCGCTTCCATGATCAGCGATATCACCGCAGCTGCGAGCACAGCGATGGCAATGGCAGGTGCGTTTCCCCGAGAGCTGAATCTCACATTCATGCGTCTGGCAAAACTCAGTGCCAGCAGGAAACCCAGCGGGATGTATCCGCCTACATTCGCAGCGATATCGAACCCGGTCCAGTACTTGGGCCACGGACTGCCCAGAAATGCCCACGGCGCGATGCCCTGATCGCGCCAACCGGTGAAGGGATAAAGGCTCGCATAGACGATCAGTGCCGCATAGGCTTGGGACAAGGGCCACGCGGATGTCTTTTGCATACGTCAGAACGGCTTGACGACAACCAGAACAACCGCGGCGACCAAAAGAAGCACGGGGACTTCATTGAACCAGCGATACCAGACGTGGCTACGAGCGGAACGGCCTTCTTCAAAGCCCCTTAACAATCGTGCGCACATGTGGTGGTACCCGACGGCAAGCAGCACGACGAAGAGCTTGGCATGGAGCCAGCCCGAGCCCTTGCCAATGTCGTACCACAACCACAACCACAGCCCAAGGACGAGCGCGGGCACGGAAAGCAGCGTGGTGAATCTCAGAAGCTTGTGGGCCATCAGCAGAAGACGGCGACGTTCAGCAGCCGATTCAGGAGGCACGAGCGCGAGATTGACGAAAATCCGCGGAAGGTAGAACAGGCCGGCGAACCAGCTGGCTACAAAGACAATATGAAACGACTTGACCCAGAGCATGGGTGCGAGTGTAGGGACTCGGCGTCCCCCGCGGCCCGAATGCCCGACACCCACCCGGCACGAAGTGCATCGCCATCCAAAAAAAAACCCCGGCTCAATAAGCCGGGGTGGGAAGCCTTTTTGCTGTCACACATTAAGGCGCCCGCTCAGGGAGGAAAAGCGGGGAGCGGCAAGCCGCCCACGCGTAATTTAACAAAGGGCCCGTCCGGATTCAAGGGAAGGTTGTGCGATTTACGTCTTGGAGGCCGGCACAGTCATCCAACTCATGCATGCCGGCGCCTCGAATGCGTGACTTTGCACGCGCGGGCCACAGGTGCCGTAAGCGCTCCGACTTGGCGCACAATTTCCGGCATGACGATCCATGCCTCCTATCCACACGGCCGCCCCCGGCGCCTGCGACGTGATGATTTCACGCGTAATCTCGTCCGGGAACACCGGCTGACCACCCACGACCTTATCTATCCCGTCTTTGTCCTTGCTGGCAAGGGCAGGCGCGAAAAGGTGGCTTCCATGCCGGGCGTCGAGCGCCTGAGCCTGGATCTGCTGCTTCCAGTGGCCGAACAATGCGTCGCAGCAGGCATACCGGTGATGGCCCTCTTTCCGGTGGTCGACTCCAGCCTGAAAACGCCAGATGGCCGGGAAGCGTGCAACGACCAGGGACTGGTCCCTACCGTTGTTCGTGAATTGAAGAGGCGTTTCCCCGGCCTGGGTGTCATGACCGATGTCGCACTTGACCCCTTCACCAGCCACGGCCAGGATGGGCTGCTAGATGACACAGGCTACATCCTCAACGACGAGACGGTGGAAATCCTGGTGCAGCAGGCGTTGACTCAGGCACGCGCCGGCGTCGACATCGTGGCGCCCTCGGACATGATGGATGGCCGGATCGGCGCCATACGGTCGGCGTTGGAGTCGGCCGGACTTATCCACACGCGCATCATGGCTTACAGCGCCAAGTATTCAAGCGCCTTCTACGGCCCCTTCCGCGACGCGGTGGGATCGGCTTCCAATCTCGGCAAGAGCAACAAGAAGGTGTACCAAATGGACCCCGGCAACACCGACGAGGCATTGAGGGAGGTGGCAATGGACATCGCCGAAGGCGCGGACATGGTCATGGTCAAGCCCGGAATGCCGTACCTGGATGTGGTGCGGCGGGTGAAGGACGAATTTCGCGTGCCCACCTTCGCCTATCAGGTGAGTGGCGAATACGCGATGCTCAAGGCAGCTGCTCAAAATGGCTGGCTTGACCACGATGCGGTGATGATGGAAAGCCTGCTGGCATTTAAACGTGCGGGCGCGGATGGGGTGCTGACGTATTTCGCACTTGACGCCGCCCGGCTGCTGCGCGCCTGAGCGGCCTCGACCACAACGTCATGCAGATCGTCCAGTTCACCGCAGGCACCCTCAGGTTTCTCGACCAATTACCTGCGGCACAGCCGGCATCCGGCTTCATCTGGATCTACGTTGAACGCGAAGCCCTGGCCACGCAACTGCCCCCGCTACAGCAGGCGGCGCATCGCATGGGCGGCTCGTCCTTTCTCGATCTGCATGTGAAGGATCTGCAAAATGCAACGCACCCCTCCCACTACGACTACACGTCCATTTATGACCTCGTGATCTTTCGCCGGCTCGCCACCGAGGATGAAGCGCGCCATGAGATCGACGACAGTGAACCGGCTGCGGCTGCGAAGAACGCTCCCCTGGCCGCCTTCCAGAGAATCCGAACTCGTGCAGTGGCGTTCGCAGTATTCGACCGGCTGCTCATCACGGTGCATCCCGAAGGTTGCCTGACCGCGAAGTCGTTCATTCAGCGTTACCTGAGCGACGCCGTGCAAACCGAAGGGTCTGCACTGATCAGCCGCAGTCGGCTCCCAGCTAGCCCCGCCGACCTGATGCTGCGAATGATCAACACCATGGTTGACAGCTACCTGGAGCTGCGCAAAGACCTCAGTGCCGAGATGGACCGTTGGCAGAAGGACCTGCTGAGACCAGGCTCTCAGGGCGCGGACTGGAATGGCTTGCTGGTGGCGAGAGCGCAGTTGCATACGCTCGAAGACCTGTGCGAGGAGCAGAACGACGCCATGCAGGAATGGCTGGACACTGCGCGCGAACAGCCTTCGCCATCGCTTTCGCAGGCTGAACGGGACGGCCTCATTGCCCGCGCACGCGACGTCATCGAACACATCCAGCGGGTCGTTCATCACGTTCGCCGCATCGAACAGGCCGCAGAAACCGCGGTGCAGATTCACTTTTCCGCGCAGAGCCATCGCACCAACGACATCATGCGCACGCTCACGGCATTGACCGCCATTTTTCTGCCGCTCAATCTTGTCACCGGCATCTTCGGAATGAATTTCGAAATCATGCCCCTGATCAGGGTTCCACTGGGTTTCCTGATCACTATCGGGACGATGGCAGTCATTGCAGTGACCCTCGCGATGGTGTTTTGGCGCAAACACTATCTCGCCCGTACGGCTCGCTAGATGTCGGATCGACCGTTGCGGGGCCAGCTTCGGATCGGATGCGCAGGCTGGACCCTGCATCGCGATGCCCAGTCGTTGTTCGGCAAAGGCGACTCCGATCTGATGCGATACGGCACGTGCCTGAACGCTGTCGAGATCAACTCGTCGTTCTACCGATCGCACAGTAGCGCGACCTATGCCAGGTGGGCGGCCACCACACCGGAAGACTTTCTCTTCAGCGTCAAGCTTCCCAAAGCCATCACGCACGAGTTGCGCATGAAGCAATGCGCCCCGCTGCTGGACAGCTTTTTCAAGGATGCCAGGGGACTGGGGCCCAAGCTGGGCTGCGTGCTGGTGCAGCTGCCGCCCAGCTTTGCATTCGATGCTTGCCTGGCCCGGGACTTCTTCTCCGAAATGACGGGCCGCTGGGCCGGAGATATCAGCGTCGAACCTCGCCATGCCTCCTGGTTCGAAGACGAAGCTCACCTTCTGCTCAAGGAGTTCAACGTGGCGCGTGTGCTGGCTGATCCGGTGCGCCACGCACCCGGCGCGATGCCAGCCGGCGCCTTACATCTTGTCTATCTGCGCCTGCACGGGACGCCGCGCATGTACTACTCGTCGTATGAAGATCGCGTCATTGGACAACTGGCGGCACGGATCGAAGTGGCGCTAGCTGGCGGTGTGAATGTCTGGTGCATCTTCGACAACACCGCCAGTGGCGCAGCGACCCATAATGCGCTTGCGCTGCAGGCGCGCCTGACTAAGGAGCCCGGATGAACCACCCCAAGGGGCCGCATGCGCCCCGCAGCATGGACGACCTGACTGGAAAAAACGTGGCCGCCATGCGACGACTGGAAGAGCTTGCCGCGACGCGCCGCACCTTTGCGGACGCAGTAGCCGCCTTTGTAGCCAGTTTTTGCGGCAGCATCACGTTTGTCTGGATTCACGTCGTGATTTTTGCGACATGGATCGCATACAACTCGTTTCCGGGGTTCGAACACTTCGATCCGTACCCATTCACCTTCCTGACGCTCTGCGTTTCGCTGGAAGCAATCTTCCTTTCCGCTTTCATCCTGATCAGCCAGAACTATGAGATGCGCGTGAGCGACCGGCGCAACCAGCTCGATCTGCAGATCAACCTGCTCGCCGAGCAGGAGAACACCAAGGTGCTGCAACTGCTGGAAGCGATAGCTAAAAAAACCGGCGCAACATCTGGCGACGATCCTGAGATCCGTGCGCTCGAGCAAGCGACGCGCCCAGAGACGCTGGCACGGCAGATCGAAGAGGCTTACCGTATAGACGAGAAGGCGGGGAAAAAAACATGAGCGGCCCGGCCGCCAATCCTGCGGCAGGATTACTTGATGCCAAACAACATCGCACCGTTTTCCCAACCGATCTTGCGCGCCGTGTCCGGCGGCAGATCGCCCAGCCAGGTACGATAGCCCTTCATCAGATCGTCGTAGTACAGCCAGCGCTGGTTCACCCAGGTGTCGGAGCCGATCATGAAGCGGTCCGGGTACTTCATCAGCAACGCACGCCACTCCGGACACAGTTTGCCGCCCTCGCAGGTCAGGCCGGGCCGGTACGACAGTTCACCCATCAGCAGCGGGTACTTCGCCAAGAGCTGATCGACCCGGGCTGCCGGCGTACCGCTGATACCCGTGTGCGCCCAGATCAGGCGCATTCGCTGACCCATGCTCGGCGTATTGGCCATCAAGATGTCGATCGACGTGTCGTCCACATGCGCCAGCACCGCAAGGCCCTTCTCTTCGGCCAGCGCCATCAGCTTCTTTGCGACGGGACCGTTCGCATTGCCACTGTCGTACAGATGAAACTCACCGATGCCCCTGAACGGGCCTGCGTCGGTGCCGCGAGCCAGTTCGGATTCGACCATCGTGTAGATCGTCTCGTCGCGAAACCAGTTGTCGTAGTCAGCGCGATTTCGATAGAGCCGCACAAACGGAACCACCGCTACTCCCGCCTGTTTCGTGAGCGCAGATGAGGCGAGCGCCTTGGTCCCATCGTTGGGCCGTGAGTTCGAGACGATGGCTCGCACGCCATTGCGCTTCATCCGCGCAAGCACATCGGGCAATGGATGGGGGCCGGCGCTGCCGTCCCATGCCTCGGAATTGTAGTGAAGGTGCGCATCGAAGAGTGGCCCGGCATAGTCTGCTGCCGCCGCCGGAGCACTCGCCGCGAGCGCGCACACCGCGCCGGAAATCGCCCGCGAGACCAACCACCGCCGCATCACGTCACGCGAGATGCTTGTTGAAAAATCCCAGCGTCCGCTCCAGCGCAGTGGCTGCGGCCGGTGCATTCCACGAGCCGCGCTGATCGCAGTTGAAGCCGTGATCGGCGTCATAGACATGCACCTCGACCTCGGGATGCGCAGCCTGGAACGCCTTCACCGTGTCAAGGGTGATCCAGTGGTCCTGGGCACCGAAGTGCGCCATCACCGGCACGCGGGGCTTGCGCGCGATTTCCTCCGGGGTCGTGACGCCGCCGCCGTAATACGGCACAGCTGCAGACAAGCCGTTCAAACCGCAAGCCGAGCGCCACGTCAGCAGCCCGCCATAGCAATAGCCGACGATGCCCACCTTTCCGGCCCTGCTCGCATGGTCGATGGCAGCCTGGATGTCCTGCATGACGCCGGGTGCTGGCAGAGCTTCTACGGCTGCCTTGAGTTCCATGCCGGCCTGCATGTCTTCCTGCTGGTAACCCAGATCCACGCCTGCCTTCACGCGATGAAAGGTGGAGGGTGCGACTGCCAGGTAACCTTGCGCCGCATAGCCGTCGGTGACATTGCGGATGTGTGAGTTGACGCCGAAGATTTCCTGTATCACCACCACGCCTCCCTTGGGCGTGCCCGCAGGCTGCGCAACGTAAGCCGGAAAAGTGAAGCCGTCTGCCGCCTTGAGATCGATGAAGCTGCCCATGTCGATGTTCTCCAGAATTTGATGTCCGCAACTGCGGAGCGCAAATGATTTCGCCGTTGCCCGCCTGCGTCAAGCCGGTATGCGTTTTATGCCGGCGACCGCCACATTTGCTGTAATGGCAGCTGAACTGCAGGAGATCCCCTTGGCGCACGAAACGGCATTGGAACAGGTATTGATCGTCACCGGCGGAAGCCGGGGCATTGGCGCTGCGTGCTCGGTGCTTGCCGCGCGCAAGGGTTACGCCGTCGCGGTGAACTACACGTCCAACAAAGGCGCGGCCGACGAAGTCGTGCAGGCTATCGTCGCCGGCGGGGGCCGAGCGATCGCCGTGCAAGCCGACGTTGCGCACGAGGATCAGGTGCTAGCCATGTTCACGAGGGTCGACGCGGAACTCGGCCGGATCACGGCGCTGATCAACAACGCCGGCGTCGTGGACGCGAAAGCGCGCGTCGATGAAATGAGCTTCGAGCGCCTGCGGCGCATGTTCGACATCAACGTCATCGGCTCGATGATCTGCGCCAGGGAAGCCGTCAAAAGGATGAGCACGCTCCATGGTGGCGCAGGCGGTGCGATCGTGAACGTTTCAAGTGCGGCTTCGCGGCTGGGCGCCCCGGGCCAGTACGTCGATTACGCCGCGACCAAAGGCGCGATCGACGCATTCACGCTGGGTCTGGCCAAGGAAGTCGCCGCTGAGGGCATACGCGTCAACGCCGTGCGGCCGGGACTGATCGAAACCGAGATCCACGCATCAGGCGGCATCCCAGATCGCGTGCGCCAACTCGAGCATCAGGTCCCTATGCTGCGCGGAGGCACGGCCGACGAAGTGGCGCAAGCGATCGTCTGGCTGCTCTCAGAAGAAGCCAGCTACACCACGATGTCGCTGCTCGACGTGTCCGGAGGCCGTTGATGTCAACACTCAAGTATTACTGGGAAGACCTGCAGCCGGGGCCGCCGCGCGACCTCGGCACCATCATGGTCTCTGCCGAAGAAATCAAGGAATTCGCCGAGAAGTTCGACCCGCAGCCCTTTCACCTCGACGAGGCCGCAGGCCGTCGCTCGATTTTTGGCAACCTGATTGCGAGCGGCTGGCACAACTGCGCGATGGCGATGCGCCTGACGGTGGACAATTTCCTCAATGAGTCCTCAAGCATGGGCTCGCCGGGACTGGAGGGCTACGGCATGTTCCGCTGGCGCGTGCCTGCAACTTCCGAGGAGCTCGAGCGCGTGCGCCTCGATGCCGAGGCCATCGCAGACGCCGCCCGGCATTAACCGGCGCCAGCGATCATGGATTTCAAACCCCTCGTGACGCTGCTGGCGGTCGTGAATCCGCTGGCCATCGTGCCGTTCTTCATCCACTACACCCAGGGCTTCACGCACGCCCAGCGCCGACGGACAGTGCTCACCGCAGCTTTCAGTGCGTTCCTGGTGATTGCCGCCAGCGCGCTGCTCGGTCTGCAAATCCTGGATTTCTTCGGCATCTCGCTGGCCAGCTTTCAGGTCGGAGGCGGCATGCTGCTGCTCATCAGCGCGATGAACATGCTCAACGCCAACCCTGCCGAAGCCAAACCGCAAACCACTGAATTCGAAGACGGCGCGCAAAAGGCTGCGATGGGTGCCAGCATCGCCGTGGTCCCACTGACGATTCCGCTGCTCACGGGACCGGCCACGATGTCCACAGTGGTGATTTATGCCGAAAAGGCGCAATCGGTCCTGCAACTCTCGATGCTGGTGGGCTACGGTGTGGTGATTGGCCTGGCAACGGCCGTGTGCTTCACATTGGCTGACCCGATTGCGCGCGTCCTTGGAAAGACCGGAATCAACGTCATGACCCGGCTGATGGGCCTCATCCTCGCCGCGCTTGCCGTCGAAGTGATGGCCCTGGGCCTCATCAAGCTTTTTCCGGGTCTTGGTCCGTAGCGGGAACATCTGGCGGGCGTTTTTGCAGCACTTTCACCAGCTGGCTGCTCGTATTGCGCAAGCGCTGTGCAAGCAACTGCGTGAGCTTGACCAGCAGCTTGGCACCGACGCCCGGATGCGCGCTGATCAAACGCCCCACCGAAGCGCGAGTCAGCACTGCCAGTTCGACTTCGCTCAAGGCCCAGCAGCTCGCGTAGCGGGGTTCGCCGTCCAGCATCGACATTTCGCCGATCACCGCGCCTTCCTTGAGTACGGCCAGGCGTGTGATGTCCGCAGGGTCCTGCTTGTCGGGGTCTGCACCGATCCGCCGCTTGCCCACGTCCACCGTGCCCAGGAGAAGCAGCATCATCCAGTTGCTGGCTTCCCCCTCGGCGATCAGCAATTGCCCGGGTTTCGCGCGCACCTTGACCATGGTCGTGCCCAGCAGGTCGGCTTCTTCCGGGGTGAAGTCGCGCAGCAACGCGGACACCATCAGCAGTTCAGGATGCTCGGACAGCTTCTCGCAAGGGCCGAGCAGTTCAAGGCCCCGCGACGCCAGCTGTTCGTCGAGCAGGTCAGTGCTCATGGCGCTCAACGCTGCTGCGCCAGCCACTGCGCGATCTCGGTGCCAGCAGTATTGACTGCTGCACCCAGGGCGCGAACCCCTCCGGCTGCATCCTCCGAAGGGGCCGGGGCATTGACGATGACTCGTCGCTGTGCAAGGAGCTTCTCGCCGCCTGGGGTGTTTTCGAACAAGGTAGCGCGCATCCGCACAAGGCCGAAGCTGGCCGTCGGCGATTCAAAAACGTGCGAGAACTCTTCCAGTTCGATGCGCAGTACGCGAGGCATCGTGCCGCCTTCGCGGGCCAGCGCGGCGCTCTCGCTCAGATCGAGCACTGGCCGGTCGCGCCCCAGGATGTCCCGCAGGCGCTGGCGAATGAGTTGCGGAGGCGGCGCCGACCAGCGAGCCTGTGCATAAGGGCGCAACTGATTGGAGTCGGCGTATCCCAGACGATAGTTCAGCGCAGTGCCGTCCAGCGCGCTCGATGCGTCGATGTCGCCCAGCACCAACGGCAGCGACGTGCCCGAAGGCGTCGTGGCAGGCGCGATTGCGCCCGGCCCGAAGTCATAGAGCACCGCACGCGTGGGCTTGTCGGGGGTCGCGCACCCGGCGAGCAAGGCGACGGCTACCAGTACTGCAAGCAGCGCGGGAGAGGTTGAACGCTGGGTCATTTGGCGGCTCCGGGGGGCGTGAAGCCCGGCTCACCCGGGCCGGGGTCGATCTGGCCCGTGCCGTAAATCAACGACTGCGGGTTCTCGCGGATGGTATTGGCAGTGCGGCCCAACTGGCGTACCGCGCGGGATGCATCCTCGGTCACACGGTTGATGCGTGGAAGCGTGGCGGAGTTGAAAGAGTCGGCTGCATGGGACAGCGCTTCGGTGCCCTGTGCAAGTCGGTCCAGCGGGCCGTCTTTTTCATTCAGGCGTCGCGCGGTCTTGCCGAAGTCATTGGCCGTCTTGCCGATCTCATTGGCATTGACCTGGATCGACTTCATCGTCACCCGCGCTTCGGCCAGGGCCGGATCCACGCTCTTGACGACCGTCGCATCCAGGCGTTTGGCGAGCTGGCTCGCATCGGCGGCGGCAGTTCCCAGGTTGTCGAGTGCCGTCTCCAGGCGCTTCTGGTTGGCCTCGCCCATGACTTCGTTGGCGCGACTCACCGTCTTTTCGATCTGGTCCAGGATCGCTTCGCCGCGCGCCGTGAGCTTGGAAAGCAAGCTGGGCCGGAGCGGAATGCGCGGGGGCTGCGCGTTGTTGGGTTCCAGCCGCGGTGAAGGCTTTCCCAGGTCGTCGAGCTGCACGAAGGCCAGCCCGGTCACACCTTGATAGCTCAGTTGTGCGAACGTGTCGCGCGTGACCGGCGCTTCGTGGTCGACCTCCAGGCGGATCAGGACGCTGCCCGCAGCCTTGGGATCGAAGCCGATGCTCGACACCTTGCCGACATCCACGCCGCGATAGCGCACCGCAGCCTGGGCCTGCAGGCCGCTCACGGTTTCACGCGTTGAAATTTCATAAATATCGCGCTCGCCCGTGTCACGGGTTAACCACGCCGCGAGTATGACGAGCAGCGCAGTGACTGCCACGACAAAAATGCCGGCTGCCATCGCATGGGCTTTGTTTTCCATCGTTGGGACCTTTACTTCTTTCTACACGGCAAACGGATATTCGCGCAACAGCTCCATTGCGCGCTGGCCTCGCTCGCCCAGGAAAAAATCGTGAATGAACGGATGCTGGAAAGCGATCACATCCTTGGGTGCCGCATTCACGATCACCCGCTTGTCAGCCAGCACCGCAATGCGCGTCGACAGTTCGAACAGGGTGTCCAGGTCGTGCGTGACCATGATGACTGTCAGTGCCATGTCTCGGTGCAGCGACCTGAGCAGCGTGACGAATCCGTCTGAGCTCTCCGGGTCAAGCCCGGCCGTTGGCTCATCGAGCAACAGGAGCGGCGGGTCCATGATCAGCGCACGGGCGAGCGCGGCACGCTTGATCATGCCCCCTGACAGGTCTGCCGGCATCTTGTCGGCGTCGTCCGGTTTCAATCCGACCATCTGCAGCTTGACCATCGCGGCCTCGCGAATCAGGGGGGGCGGCAGCGAGCGCAGTTCACGCAAGGGAAACGCAATGTTTTCCAGGACGCTGAACGCCGAGAACAGCGCGCCGTGCTGGAACAGCATGCCGACACGGCTGGCAGCGCCCTTCTGGCTCAGGCGCTCTGCCGGTTTGCCCAGCACGAGGATCTCGCCCCGCGATGGCGTCTCCAGCCCCAGGATCTGGCGCAAGAGCACGGTCTTGCCCGTGCCCGACCCGCCAACGAGGGACATCACCTCGCCACGTTCAACCGTCAGGTCCAGATCCTGGTGGACGGTGAAGCGGCGGTCCGGCGTGGTGAACACCGTCCACAGCTTGCGGATGTCCACCATGGGCTCGCCCTCGGCCGGCAGGACGCTCTCGGCTTCTTCCATCAAATCCCCACGTCCTTGAAAGCCACTGCAAAGAGCGCGTCGACCAAAATGACGACCGTGATCGACGTGACGACCGAAGCAGTCGTGCCTTCCCCCAGGCTTTGCGTATCTGGCTTGATGCGCAGGCCGAAATGGCAACCAATGAGCGCAATCAGGATGCCGAACACAACCGACTTGCTGGTGGCCAGCACGAGGTTGTTCAGGTGGACCGCTTCAGGCAATGCGGTCAGGAAATAGGTCGGCGTGATGCCCAGCGAGATATCTGCAGCCACCATTCCACCTGCCAGTGCACAAAGCGTGGTCCACACACTGATAAGCGGCATGGCCACCGCAAGCGCCATGGCCCTAGGCATCACCAGGCGAAAGCTGTGCGAGATACCCATGACACGCATGGCATCGAGTTCGTCGGTCACGCGCATCACGCCGATCTGCGCGGTAATCGCCGAACCGGATCGTCCGGCAATCAGGATCGCCGCCAGCATCGGGCCCAATTCGCGAATCAGGGCGACGCCCAGGATGTTGACGATGTAGGCATCGGCGCCGAATTGCTTGAGCTGCTGCGAGGTCAGATAGGCGAGCACGATGCCGATGAGGCCGCCGACGAGTGCCGTGATCGGCAACGCCGTCGCGCCGATGCGATAGAGATGCCCGGAGACATCACGCCACGGACCCTCGTGGGGAGCGCGTGCGAGTTGCCCCAGGTTCAGGGCAAGTTGACCGATTAACCGAATGAATGCCTTGCCGTGATCCAACGCGTGCAGGATTGCTTCGCCGAGCGAAAGGTAGCTGCGCAGCCAGCTGGTCTTGCGGCGCGGACGCGGTTTGACGGTAAATCGGGCTACCCGCTCCATCACGGCTTTTTGGGGCGGCAGCATTTCCAGCTGTGTGGGCCAAGCCTGGCCCCAGTGATCCCACAGCAGCTGCGCCCCGACGTGATCGAGTTGGGTGGCCTCTTTCAGGTCCCAGCCTCCGTCCGCGCTTGCAGTCTTCAGCTCGCCCTGCAAGCGTGCCACGACGTCGCGTTCTGCGATGTTCGCTGCCGTCCACGAGCCCAGTACCCGCGCGCGCCCGCTCCCGGGCGCGGCTGGCGGCTCGATGCGCGGCGTGGATTCCTGCATGAATGGGTGTTGAAGAGCTTGGAAAGAGAACCCTTCATCCTACCTGCTGGGCGACCCTGCTGTGGCGCAAACCACCCTGTTCGCGGGGGGCCGTGGCGCGCCAGTGACAGATACGGCCATCACGCCGCAGGTATAAAGCGTTGAAACAGGGAGACGGCATGAGCAAGGTGATTCGCATCGGCGGCGCTTCAGGGTTCTGGGGCGACAGTTGCATCGGCGCGCCACAACTCGTTGCTCACGGCCATGTGGACTACCTCGTTTTCGACTATCTGGCAGAACTGACGATCTCAATCCTCGCCGCAGCCCGCGCGAAGGATCCGTCGCAGGGCTACGCGACCGATTTCGTCTCTGTCACGCTCAAGGCCATCCTGAAAGACGTTGCGGGAAAAGGAATCAGGGTGATCAGCAACGCGGGCGGATTGAATCCCCCGGCCTGCGCAGATGCGATCACGGCACTGGCCGCCGAGCAGGGTGTGGCGATTCGCGTGGCCGTGGTGATCGGCGATGACGTGACAGCGCGATTGGGGCAATTGAGGTTGGAAAGGATCACTGGAATCCAGGGCGGGGCAGACTTGCCGGAGAAGGTGCTCACCGCCAATGCCTATCTCGGCGCGTTACCCATCAAGCACGCACTTGACTCAGGTGCCCAGATCGTCGTGACCGGCCGCTGCGTGGACAGCGCCGTCACCCTCGGTGCGTTGATGCACGAATTCAGATGGGAGGCTGACGACTATGCGCGCCTCGCGCACGGCAGCCTCGCCGGACACATGATCGAATGCGGCTGCCAGGCGACAGGCGGCCTGCACACCGACTGGGAAGATGTGCCGGACTGGGCGCATATCGGCTATCCGGTGATTGAATGCAGCGCCGATGGCAGCTTCGTCGTCACCAAGCCGGCAGGCACCGGTGGACTGGTCAATGAGGCTGTCGTGGGCGAGCAGATGCTCTATGAAATCGGCGATCCGCAGCGCTACTTGTTGCCTGACGTCACGTGCGATTTCAGCGAAGTGACCCTGGAACAGGCTGGGCAACACCGGGTCCGCGTCAGCGGCGCGAAGGGGCTTGCACCAGGACCGGTGTACAAGGTTTCGGCTACTTACCTGGACGGGTTTCGCTGCAACGCACAACTCACCATCGTGGGCATCGACGCGGCGCGCAAGGCAAAGCGCACAGGCGAAGCGATCCTGGAGCGCACACGCGAACTGTTCGCGCAAATGGGTCTGCCGGATTACAGCCGCACGTTGATCGAAGTGCTGGGTTCTGAAGCGGGCAGTTTCGGACCGCACGCCCAGGGTCAATCGACTCGCGAAGCGGTGCTGCGCGTTTCGGCGATGCATCCCCAGAAGGCCGCGCTAGAAATTTTTGCGCGGGAGATTGCACCTGCCGGAACCTCCTGGTCGCCGGGCACGATGGGCGCAGATGGGCGGCCACGTCCCTCGCCCGTGATCAGGCAGTTTGCATTCCTGCTGGACAAGGCCCAAGTGGTGCCGATGGTCGTTCAGGACGGGCAGATCACTCGGATTGCCGTGCCCTCGGGTCAGCCCGCAGTGCCGGAGCCCGTTCGACCCCAGCTCCCGCAAGAGATCACGACCGCCAGCAAAGATCGCACGCAAGTTCCGCTGATCCGCCTGGCCTGGGGCCGAAGCGGGGACAAGGGCGACACATCGAATATCGGCATCATCGCGCGCAGGCCCGAATGGCTGCCACTGCTGCGCGTGCACCTGACTCCAGAACGCGTGCAGCAATGGCTGGGGCATCTCGTCCATGGCACGGTGACGCGCTACGACGTGCCCGGAATCCACGCCCTCAACTTCGTTTGCGCGCAGGCGCTCGATGGCGGCGGCATGGCATCCCTGCGCAATGACCCTCTGGGCAAGGGCATGGCGCAGATCCTGCTGACAATGCCTGTGGAGGTGGATGTAGACTGGCGCGATCTTCCCCCCTGATGCGAGTTTGAAGTCATGAACGCACCCGACAAATCCGTCGCCTCCCCCACCATCGCCACCATCGACCACTGGATCAACGGGCGCCTCGTCGCCGGCGCCAGCGGTCGGCAAGCGGACGTCTTCAATCCCGCAACAGGTGTCGTGACCGGCAAGGTCGCCCTCGCCAACAATGCAGAAGTAAGCGCTGCCGTCGCAGCCGCGCAAGCTGCGTTTCCGGCATGGGCGGACACACCGCCCATTCGCCGCGCCCGGGTCATGTTCAAGTTTCTTGAATTGCTGAACCAGGAAAAGGACCAGCTCGCACGCGCAATCACGGCAGAGCACGGCAAGGTGTTCACCGATGCGCAGGGCGAAGTCACTCGCGGCATCGACATCGTCGAATTCGCGTGTGGAATTCCGCAACTGCTCAAGGGCGACTACACCGACCAGGTATCGACCGGCATTGACAACTGGACCATGCGGCAGCCGCTGGGTGTGGTGGCAGGCATCACGCCTTTCAACTTTCCGGTGATGGTGCCGATGTGGATGTACCCGGTGGCGATAGCGGCGGGCAACTGCTTCGTGCTCAAGCCGAGCCCGCTCGATCCGACCGCCGCGATCATGATGGCCGACCTGCTCAAGCGCGCAGGCCTGCCCCAAGGCGTTTTCAATGTCGTGCAGGGCGACAAGGACGCGGTTGACGCGCTCCTGGAACATCCCGATGTGAAGGCCGTTTCCTTTGTGGGCTCGACGGCCATCGCGCAGAAAATTTACGAAACAGGTGCGCGGCACGGCAAGCGCGTGCAGGCACTGGGCGGCGCGAAGAATCACATGGTCGTGATGCCCGACGCCGACATGGACCAGGCGGTTGACGCGTTGATCGGCTCGGCGTTCGGCTCTGCCGGCGAGCGTTGCATGGCAATTTCGCTGGCCGTGCTGGTCGGCGACGCTGCCGACCGGATCATGCCGATGCTAACGGAGCGCACACTGCAATTGAAGATCAAGAACGGGGTAGAGCTCGATGCCGAGATGGGCCCCATCGTCAGTAGTGCGGCGGCGGGCCGCATCACGGGATATATCGGACAGGGAGAAACGGAAGGCGCGAAGCTGGTCGTCGATGGGCGCAAGTTCAAGGCCGCCATGGCTGGTGCGGGCAGCAACGTCGATACATCGGGCGGATTCTGGGTGGGCGGGACGCTTTTCGACAATGTCACGCCCGACATGAAGATCTACAGGGAAGAGATTTTCGGCCCGGTGCTCGGGTGCGTGCGCGTGAAGGACCTCGCGGATGCAGTGGAACTGGTCAATTCGCATGAGTACGGCAACGGCGTCTCATGCTTCACGCGCGACGGCAACGTGGCGCGTGAATTCAGCCGCCGCGTGCAAGTCGGCATGGTCGGCATCAATGTGCCGATTCCAGTGCCGATGGCATGGCATGGTTTTGGTGGCTGGAAGAAGAGCCTGTTCGGCGACATGCACGCATACGGCGAAGAAGGCGTCAGGTTCTATACCAAGCAGAAGTCGATCATGCAGCGCTGGCCCGAAAGCATCGGAAAGGGAGCGGAGTTCGTCATGCCCACAGCAAAGTGATATGGCCCCCACGCTTGTCACTTCGTGTACTGCGCTGCCCCCCGAGGGGGCTGCCGCGCCTAAGGGCGGCCTGTCGGCGCGGCTGGCCCCCACGCTTGTCACTTCGTGTACTGCGCTGCCCCCCGAGGGGACTGCCGCGCCTAAGGGCGGCCTGTCGGCGCGGCTGGCCCTCACGCTTGTCACTTCGTGTACTGCGCTGCCCCCCAAGGGGGCTGCCGCGCCTAAGGGCGGCCTGGCGGCGCGGCTGGCCCCCACGCTTGTCACTTCGTGTACTGCGCTGC
>JBKJKT010000225.1:0-23159 GCA_046597415.1 Ramlibacter sp. | reverse complement strand
CTTCGCCGCCAACACCGAAGTGATGGCCGCCGTCAGCGTCGTCTTGCCGTGGTCAACGTGTCCAATGGTCCCCACGTTGACGTGCGGCTTGGTCCGCTCAAACTTTTCCTTTGACATTTTTCGACTCCGAAAAAAAACTGACCAACAAACGTCTGGTGCCCTTGGCGGGAATCGGACCCGCGACCTCTCCCTTACCAAGGGAGTGCTCTGCCACTGAGCCACAAGGGCGAATTCTCGTACGCCACAAGGGCGAATTCTCATTACGCCAAAGGCGATTTCACTGCAGCATCTATGCATCGCTACCTGCCGCGCGTGTGGAGCGGGAGACGGGAATCGAACCCGCGTCATTAGCTTGGAAGGCTAGGGTTCTACCATTGAACTACTCCCGCCTTGGGGGTGACTTCCGGCAACCCGAGCAGGCTTTTCCAAGCTCTACACAAACAGCAGTAATGCAACAACTTCAACTGAACAACTACTTCGCCCATCCTTGCCTGAAGGACTGGTGGAGGAGGCTGGATTCGAACCAGCGTAGGCGTAAGCCAACAGATTTACAGTCTGCCCCCTTTAGCCACTCGGGCACCCCTCCAGCGAACCTCGAAATATAGCACGATTCCAATGCACGAGCCCGCCCCTGTCGCTCTCGCCCAGCTAGAAAATGCCGTTGTAGCCCCGCGCTTCGAGCCAGTCGCGAGCATGCCCAAAGTGTCCACAGCCCAGGAACGGTACGGGTGGTCGGCGCGCAGACAGCGGTGAGGGGTGGTTGGCCTTGAGGATGAGGTGATCGCACCCCTTTCGTTGAGCGGCGCTTTCAATCAAGCCTGCTTTGGTTTGCGCGTGGGCGCCCCACAGCATGTACACACACGGAGACGCAGTGGCGGCGGCCTGATCGAGCAGCAGATCCGTGAGGATTTCCCAACCCTTCTTCGTATGACTTCCAGGCTGTCCATCCTCGACGGTCAGGCTGGTATTGAGCAACAGCACCCCCCTTGTCGCCCACGACAGCAGCGAACCATTCGCATGGCTGGTCGAACCGAACCCATCGCGCCGCATCTCTTTGAAAATATTCTGCAACGATGGCGGCAGCCGTACCCCTTGCCGCACAGAAAAAGCGAGTCCCTCTGCCTGCCCCGGCCCATGGTAGGGGTCTTGCCCAACAATGACCGCCCGCACCTTCGACAAAGGTGTCAGGGCCAGTGCGCGAAACGGCTCAGGCGGATAGATCACAGCGCCAGCAGCAAGACGCTCTCGCATAAATGCACTCAGCCGTATCCCGGCCGCACTTTCAAGAAAGGAATTGACAGCGGGACCCCAGCCATCCGCCAACGGCCACACCTCCGGCTGCCACGCTCCCAGACGGTCATCCATGCGTCAAGCGCCGAAGAGGTCAGCGAGTGCTCGCCCAGGGTCATCCGCGCGCATGAATGCCTCCCCGACCAGGAAGGCGTTAACACCTGCCGATCGCATCTTCTGGACGTCCGCCTTGGCGAGGATGCCGGATTCAGTAATCAGCAAACGGTCGGTCGGCACCGCGGCCAATAATGCGATCGTGGTGTCGAGCGACACTTCAAACGTGCGCAAGTCGCGGTTATTGATTCCGATCAAGGGCGTCTTGAGCTTGAGCGCTCGTTCAAGTTCTGCTCCGTCGTGCACTTCAACAAGCACTGCCATGTCGAGGCTTTGAGCCACCGCCTCGAGTTCTGCCATCGCCCCATCATCCAGGCAGGCCACAATCAGCAGAATGCAGTCTGCCCCCATCGCCCGCGATTCATAGACCTGGTACGCATCGACCATGAAGTCTTTGCGCAGGACAGGCAGGTCACACGAAGCACGCGCCTGCTTGAGATAGTCGGGCTGGCCCTGGAAAAAATCGCGATCAGTCAGTACCGACAGGCAAGCTGCACCGAATTCGGCGTAGCTTTGCGCAATGTCAGCCGGAACGAAATCGGCGCGCAGGACCCCTCTGCTCGGACTGGCCTTCTTGATTTCCGCAATAACGGCAGGCTTCCCAGACGCAATCTTGCGACGTAAAGCGCCCTCGAAATCGCGGGTCAGCACCCGGCTTTCTGCGTCGGCCCGGATCTGCACGAATGGGACTTTGCTCTTCGCGGCAGCGATTTCATCGCGTTTGACGGCGAGAATTTTGTTGAGGATCTCAGACATATGAGCGATCAGGCCGCAAGCGACCTCGACAATTTCACCAGTGCATCGAGCCTGACCTTCGCAGCACCGGAATCAAGTGCAGCTCTGGCTTTGTCGATTCCATCCCTGATCGATGCAGCGACATTGGCGGCGTAAAGCGCAGCGCCGCTGTTGAAGATGACGATGTCCCGCGCTGGTCCCGGCTCGTTATTGAGCACGTTGAGCAGCATCTGCCGCGACTGTTCTGGCGTTTCGACCTTCAGCGCCCGATTGCTGGCCATGGGCAGGCCGAAATCTTCGGGATGGATTTCGTATTCGGTGATCTCGCCGTCCTTCAACTCGCCCACCATGGTCGCAGCTCCCAGGCTGATCTCGTCCATGCCGTCGCGGCCATAAACCACGAGCGCGTGCTCCGCCCCCAGGCGCTGAAGCGCCCGGACCTGGATGCCGACCAGGTCCGGATGAAACACGCCCATCAAGATGTTGGGAGCCCCCGCCGGATTGGTCAGCGGGCCCAGAATGTTGAAGATTGTCCGCACCCCCAGTTCCTTGCGCACCGGCGCAACGTTCTTCATCGCCGGATGGTGATTTGGCGCGAACATGAAGCCGATACCGACTTCGGCGATGCACTGTGCAATTGCCGCAGGGGGCAAATTGATGTTGAGCCCAAGGCTCTCCAGGACATCGGCGCTGCCGCTCTTGCTTGAGACGCTGCGCCCCCCATGCTTGCTCACCTTGGCGCCAGCGGCAGCTGCGACGAACATCGAACACGTGGATATGTTGAATGTGTGTGAGCCATCGCCGCCTGTTCCCACGATATCCAGGAGATGCGTTTTATCTTCAACATCAACCTTCGTCGAAAACTCCCGCATGACCTGCGCCGCAGCAGTGATTTCGCCGATGGTTTCCTTCTTGACGCGAAGGCCCGTGATGAGCGCCGCCATCATGACTGGCGACAGTTCGCCGCTCATGATCATGCGCACAACGCTGAGCATCTCGTCGTGGAAGATCTCGCGGTGCTCGATGGTGCGCTGAAGCGCTTCCTGGGGACTGATCGGCATGAGTGCCTCCTTGCTGTCTCTGGGTTCTATCGGGGGATTGTCGGTCAGCGCCGGTTGTCAGGTCGAAACCTGTGAACACTGCAACCCGGGCATGGTCAATTCCGGAGGAACTCGGCAATAGCGGTGACCGCGCGGGCTACCCCCTGGGCATCGACATCATGGTGCGTCACGAACCGAAGCCGATACAAGCCGATCGCGTGAATCTCGTGCGCAGCGAGATGGCCGATCAAGTCTTGTGACTTCTCGCGGGCGGCACCAACCAGCTCCACGAAAATCATATTTGTTTGCGGCCGCTCGACCATGACGCCGTCGATGGCTTCAAGGCCGTCAGCGAGTTGCCGGGCCAGTTCGTGGTCATCGCGGAGCCTGTCGATGTGGTGATCCAGCGCGTAGCTCGCCGCCGCCGCAAGAATGCCAGATTGCCGCATTGCGCCTCCGGCCATCTTGCGAATGCGCCGAGCTCGACCAATGACCTCGCGCGATCCGCACAGGGCCGAACCGACGGGCGCTCCCAGTCCCTTGCTGAAGCACACAGAAACGCTGTCGAAACATTGCGCGATGCGCCGGGCCTCAGCACGGATATCGCCGCCCGTCCCTGCGGCTTGCGCCGTCGCCGCATTGAACAACCTCGCGCCGTCGAGATGGCGCGACAAACCCTTGCTCAGGGCCAATGCCGTCGCCTTCTGGACGTAGTCGAAGGGCAACAACTTGCCGCCCAGCGTGTTTTCCAGCGCGAGCATGCGCGTGCGCGCAAAGTGCGGATCATCGGGTTTGATGGCGGCCTCTATATCGTCCAGCGCGAGCGTGCCATCAGGCTGGTGATTGAGCGGCTGCGGCTGCACACTTCCGAACACCGCACCGCCGCCGGCTTCCCATCGGTAGCAATGCTGCATCTGTCCCACGATGTACTCATCGCCGCGCTCGCAATGCGCAAGAATCGCGCACAGATTGCTCTGCGTGCCGGTCGGCACAAACAGCGCATCTTCAAAGCCGAGCATTCCGGCGATCTTTTCCTGGAGCGCATTCACGCTTGGATCGTCGCCAAACACATCGTCACCCAACGGCGCTGCAGCCATCGCCGCGCGCATGCCGGGAGTGGGTTGGGTCACTGTGTCGCTGCGCAGATCAATTCGTTTCATGCTACTTGCTCCAGAAAGTTTTTCAGCATGGCATGGCCATGTTCAGTGAGGATGGATTCTGGGTGGAACTGCACCCCCTGGATAGCCTGTTCCCTGTGGCGCACGCCCATGATTTCGCCATCATCGGTTCGCGCCGTGACGACCAACTCTGCCGGACAAGACGACGGCTCGATGGCCAGCGAGTGGTAACGATTGACCGTGAACTGCGCCGGCAGGCTGGCGAACACGCCCTGCTGCGTTGTCGTGATTACGCTTGTCTTGCCGTGCATCAGCTGCTGAGCGCGAACGATCTTGCCGCCAAACGCGGCGCCAA
Source organism: Ramlibacter sp. (assembly GCA_046597415.1). GTDB lineage: Bacteria > Pseudomonadota > Gammaproteobacteria > Burkholderiales > Burkholderiaceae_C > Ramlibacter. The sequence goes on along the minus strand of JBKJKT010000225.1, from coordinate 18,507 downwards.
TCGACTGGTGTCCGAGACAGACGCCAAGGATCGGCAGCTTGCCTGCGAAGTGGCGAATCGCCTCCACGGAAATTCCAGCTTCTGCCGGCGAACAAGGCCCGGGGGAAATGACCAGGAAGTCTGGCGTGCGCTCAGCAACGCCAGCAACCGTAATCTCGTCGTTACGAAACACTTCGACCTGCGCGCCAAGTTCACCAAAATACTGCACCAGGTTGTAGGTGAAGCTGTCGTAGTTGTCGATCACCAGGAGTTTCATTCCAGCCCCTCCTCGACCAGTTCCGAGGCACGCAACAACGCACGCGCCTTGGCTTCTGTCTCTCTCCATTCCATCTCCGGAACCGAGTCAGCCACGACACCAGCAGCGGCCTGTACGTAGAGCATCTGGTCCTTGATGATGCCCGTGCGGATCGCAATGGCGACGTCCATGTCGCCGGCATAACTGAGGTACCCGCAGGCGCCGCCGTAGAGACCGCGCTTGGTCGGCTCCAGCTGATCGATGATCTCCATCGCATGCACTTTCGGCGCCCCGGTTAGCGTGCCCGCCGGAAACGTAGCCTTCAACACGTCGATGCTCGTCATGCCGTCGTTGAGGATGCCTTCAACGTTGCTCACGATATGCATCACGTGGCTGTAGCGTTCAACGGCAAACGCCTCCGTGACCTTGACGGTTCCGGTTTTTGCAATCCGGCCGATGTCGTTACGCGCGAGATCGATCAGCATCACGTGCTCGGCACGCTCTTTCGGATCGCTCACCAGCTCCATCTCGACTGCCTTGTCCTCTTGCGGCGATGCAGCACGGGGCCGGGTTCCGGCCAGCGGCCGAATCGTGACTTTCTGGCCCTCGTCCGTCTGCTCCTGGCGAACCAGGATCTCGGGCGAGGCCCCGACCACATGAAAGTCTCCGAAGTTGTAGTAGTACATGTACGGGCTGGGGTTGAGCGAGCGTAGCGCACGGTACAGCGACAGAGGCGACTCCGTGTAGCGCTTCCTGATGCGCTGGCCGACCTGCACCTGCATGAAGTCGCCGCCAGCAATCAGCTCCTTAGCGCGGTCAACCGCACAAAGGTAATCAGCTTTCGCGAACTCACGCTCAGCCGGAAAAACCTGAGTCTGCTTGATGACTGGCGCGCTCACTGAGTATTTCAGCTGCTCCTTCAACTCACGCAGCCGCTTCTTGGCGGTGGCAAAGGCCTCCGCAATCGCAGGATCCGCGTACACGATCAGGTAAAGCTTGCCCGAGAGGTTGTCAATGACAGCAAGCTCTTCGCATTGCAGCAAAAGGATGTCTGGACAGCCCAACGTGTCAGGGGGGCAGGAATTCTCCAGCTTCTTTTCGATATGACGCACGGTGTCATATCCAAAGTAGCCTGCCAGTCCGCCGCAAAAACGCGGCAGTCCGGGCCGCAGAGCGACTTTGAAACGCTTCTGGTAGGCCCCGACAAAGTCCAGCGGATTGCCCTTGTCGGTTTCCACGACGACCCCATCGGTAACGACCTCGGTCGCTGCATTCGCGCCGAAGCCGCTTGCCCGCAGCAACGTGCGCGCGGGCAACCCGATGAAGCTGTAGCGACCGAATCGCTCACCACCGACAACCGACTCCAGCAGGAAACTGTGTTTGCCGCCTTTGGCGTGCGCGAGTTTCAAGTACAGCGAGAGCGGGGTTTCGAGATCCGCAAAGGCTTCCGCGATCAGCGGGATGCGGTTGTAGCCTTGCGAAGCCAGGCTTTTGAATTCAAGTTCTGTGATCATGGTTGAGCCTCCACAAGCTCGGCGGCATCGGGGTGCGCCGCATCAGTCCAGCATCAGTTCAAGGGATGTGTCCCGGCAGGCGGAACGCGGGGGCACGGGCTGCCCCGTGCAATCAGATACGCACTACGGAAGACTTACGCCAGGGCCAGGCTCCCCGGTCGGCGAGACCCGTCACGATAGTGCGGTGGATGAACATGGCGGCAGTGTAGCAAACGCGAGAATACTCTCTAGCCCTTCGCGTGGTGGCACGCAAAAATTCCGTCACACACACAGCGAGAGGCCCTCTCTGGCCACAGGAAACCGATCGCATGAAAATAGTGTTCAGGGCCGGCCTTCTGGTCGCCGCATGGATAGCCGCGTCGTTACGCTCAACGGCGCAGGCCAGCCTGACGCGACTTTTGCACAGCACGGACCTACGAACGTCTGGATTCAATTCGCAATCCCATCCCTAAAATTTCCTGCAGCCGTTCAGAGATGGCCGCAGGGGACGATTTTGAGACGCTTCTTCAGGGATGAAGTCTTTGGCCACCGTCCTCGCGTAACAACACGGAGGAATCGGGATGCGGGTATTGAGTCACCGGATTGGCTGGTTCGCGCTATTTGTCGGGCTGGCCCTCGTATTGGCGGCGACGCTGACGATCTGGGGTAGCCTGGAAGCGCAGGACGGTACAGCAGTGACGGGCGACATTGCGCTTTACGCTCGCCGGGCTGAGTTCAGCATGCTCACCACGTCAGTGCCCTGGATGATCTCCTTTGTCGTGCTCGTCATCGTGTTCATCGCGCTGATCGCAGCCGGGATTCGAGACACCATCCACTCCATGCTGGAACTGGACCCGTGGGACGGAACCGAAGAGTCGGGACCAGATGGCGATCCACATGCGCATCCGCCGCCCGGGCAACTGCACTAGTTGTTACAGGGCCTGCCGGCGAGCGTCCAGCCAGCCGCCCACCAGCGCCAGCGACTCCAGCAATCCGTCGCAATCCACAGCGCTCACGGGTTCCCCATGGTTATAGCCATAGGTCACCAGAATCACCGGACAGCCCGCCGCACGGGCGGCAATCGCATCGTTGCTGGAGTCGCCGATCATCAGCGTACGAAACGGACTTGCGCCCAGCGCTTCGCAGGTCTTGACCAGCGGCAGGGGGTCGGGCTTCTTGCGTTCGAACGCATCGCCGCCAAATACAACATCGAAATATCCCGTCAATCCTTTAACTTCGAGCAACGCAGCGGCAAACGACTGCGGCTTGTTTGTCAGGCACGCGAGCCGAATGCCGAGCGAGCGCAAAATCTCCAGACCTTGCGTGGCGCCGTCGAACACGGCCGAATACTGTCCGTTGATTGCGCGGTAATGCTTCTGATATGAGAGCCACGCGGCCTCGTAAAGCGAGTCGCTCGCGCCAGCATTCGCAAGCACAGCACGGATGAGGTTCTCCGATCCCCGACCGATCATCGGTTCGATGATGTTCCTGTCCAGGGCCGCAAGGCCCAGGTCCGAGAGCATCATGTTGAGGGCCACCCGAAAGTCATCGAGCGTATCGACGAGCGTGCCGTCAAGATCGATGATTGCTGCGTCAAAATCCCGTCGTTTCATGTCTTGCATCGCTCCGCAGCCTTTCCCATTTCAGTCATCTTTCCACGACCTGCATCATGCCGGGCTCCAATTGGCGCGTTGCATTTAGTGAACAATGGCGCCCATGGGTGAATTTGACCTGATCGAGCGTTACTTCAAGCGTCCAGTGCGTCGCAATGCGATGGGAATCGGGGACGACTGCGCGCTGATCGCTCCCGGCCCCGGAATGCAACTGGCTGTGTCGAGCGACATGCTGGTAGAAGGGCGCCACTTCCTGTCCACGGTCGATCCGGCGCGGCTCGGCCACAAGGCGCTGGCAGTCAACCTCAGCGACCTTGCGGCTTGCGGCGCCAGGCCCCTCGCATTCACGCTTGCACTGGCCATGCAACAAGCGGACGAATCATGGCTCGAACCTTTTTCGCGCGGCATGCTGGCCCTGGCCGATGCCCATGAATGCGAGCTTGTGGGCGGAGACACAACCAGGGGCCCGCTCAACATCTGCATCACTGTGTTCGGTGAAGTGCCCGCTGGGATGGCTCTGATGCGCTCAGGCGCCCGGGCGGGAGATGACATCTATGTCAGCGGCACAGTAGGCGACGCGCGGCTTGCACTTGAAGTGTTTCGTGGGACGTTGTCCATACCCGGCAATGCGTTTGAAGCCGCGCGCGCACGCATGGAACAACCCACGCCACGCGTCGCGCTGGGCCAGGCCCTGCGCGGCATCGCGACGGCGGCTGTTGACGTCAGCGATGGCTTGCTGGGCGATCTCGGCCACATCCTTCGCCAATCGGAAGTCGGCGCCGTGATCGAAGCTTGCGAAGTGATGAAATTGCTGGCTGCCGGCGCTCATCTGGATGAAGACCGACGGCTTGAGTACACGCTGGCTGGGGGCGACGACTACGAGCTCGTGTTCTGCGCCCCTCAGTCGATGCGAGGCGCGGTCGATGCCGCATCGCGCGAATCCGCCACGTCAGTCACCCGTATCGGTCGGATCGAACCGGGGCACGCACTGAGACTTGTCGATGCAAGCGGCGCGCCAATGCTGCGACACTACGCGTCCTTCGACCACTTCGCCTGACTGCCTACTCGCCCATGCAGGCCCTGCCTATTTTTCTTGTCCTGGCTGCGCTTGCGCTCGCGCCCCTGGGCGCGCATGCTGAGCGCTTTATCGCCGTCGTGACGACAGTCGTTGACGGAGATACGGTGTGGGTGAGGCCAGACGGCGGCGGCGCACCGCGACCCGTCCGTATCGAGGGCATCGATGCACCGGAAATTTGCCAGCCATTCGGAGCGACCTCGCGCAATGCCCTCAAGGAGCTTGTGCACCGGAGTCGCGTCGTTGTCTTGAGTAGCAGACGGGACGGTAACCAGCGCGTATTGGCGCGATTGCGCCGGGACGGGCAAGACGTCGGCGAGTCGATGGTCTCGCGCGGCTACGCGTGGTCCTATCGCTTTCGCGGCGATCCCGGACCCTATGCACAGGAGGAGCGTCGAGCACGCGCTACCCGTATCGGGTTGTGGGCCGACAAGGACCCCATGATGCCGCGCAACTTCCGCGTCCAGAACGGAAGTTGCCATACAGGATGAACTCACCTTCACACGTGCCACTGCCTGCACCGCCCAACCCGCCAATTAACCCGCCGGTGCGCCCGCCCGTGGTCCGGCCGAACGCGCGCTTCATGCTGTCCCATCCGGCTCACTGCATCGCGCTGGGCTTCGGCTCGGGGCTATCGCCGGTCGCGCCTGGCACCGCCGGCACGCTCTGGGCGTGGCTTGCATATGTGGTGATGCAGATGTGGCTGACACCCATGCAGATTGGCGGCGTGATTGCCGTCTCGCTCGTTGTGGGCCTGTGGGCATGCACAGTCACGGCCGAACACATGCGACTGCTCGATCCGGGCAATATCGTGTGGGACGAAGTCGTCGCCTTCTGGATCGTGCTGTGGCTGGTGATGCCCGCCGGACTTCTCGCACAGTTTGCAGCGTTCGTGCTCTTTCGCTTCTTCGACGCGGTGAAGCCGGGTCCCGTGGCCTGGGCTGATAACCTCTTCCATGGTTTTGGCTGGAAGGGCGGATTCGGCATCCTGTTAGACGATCTGGTGGCGGCGTTCTGCACGCTGCTCGTGATCGCATTCTGGAGAGTCTGGTGATGGACATTCAACGACTGGCCGAGGTCCTTCTCGAGCGCGAATGGATGCTCGCCACCGCTGAGAGTTGCACCGGCGGAATGATCGCAGCGGCATGTACGGATCTTGCGGGGTCGAGCCAGTGGTTCGAGCGCGGGTTCATCACTTACTCCAACGAAGCCAAGACCGAATCACTGGGAGTCGACGCAGGCCTGATTTCAGCGAACGGTGCCGTGAGCGAGGTTGTCGCAAGGGCAATGGCGTTCGGGGCGGTGCGACATTCGCGCGCCAAGGTCAGCGTGGCAGTCACCGGGGTTGCGGGCCCGACCGGGGGCAGCAAGGACAAGCCGGTGGGCACAGTGTGGTTCGGCTTCATGATCGATGGACGCCTCGACAGCGAGACAAGACGGTTCGAAGGAGACCGGGCTGCCGTGCGACGCTCGACAGTCGAACATGCCATCGAAGGCCTGATCAGCCGCGTATCGCAGACGCTCGCACGGTAGCGCGCTCAAGCCGCCAGCAATCTGCAAAAGTTTCCCGACAGGAGTAACGCCTCATGAATACCGCACAGAGTTGGTTCGATGGTTTCGACAAAGCGAGCTTCGCTGTCAACGGCACCGAAATCTTCGCCCGTTTCGGTGGCGCGAAGGGTAAGCCTGCACTGCTTCTTCTGCACGGCTTTCCGCAGACGCATGGCATCTGGCATCGCATCGCACAGCAACTGAAAGACGATTACTTTCTCGTCATGCCTGACCTGCGCGGCTATGGCGATTCGTCCAAGACGCCGGGCGAGAAAGACCACGCGAACTACAGCAAACGCACCATGGCGCGCGACATGGTCGAGTTGATGGCGCTGCTGGAAGAAAAGGAGTTCTTCCTCTGCGGCCACGACCGGGGCGGACGCGTTGCGCACCGGCTCGCTGTCGATCATCCGGCAGCAGTCAAGAAATTGTCCGTGATCGACATCGCGCCCACGCTCGACATGTACGCCGCGACCGACATGACTTTTGCGCGGCACTACTACCACTGGTTCCATCTCATCCAGCCCTCACCGCTTCCGGAAACCATGATCGGAGCAAACGCGCGGATGTACCTGCACGCAAAGCTTGGTGGCTGGGGCGCGGGCGGACTCAACTACATCGAACCTGTTGCCCTGGCCGAATACGAGCGCTGCTTCTGCCGCGCAGAGTCGATTCACGCGGCCTGCGAAGACTATCGCGCAAGCGCAGGCATCGACCTCGATCACGACCGTGAAAGCCGCAAGCGCGGCGACAGGATCGAGTGCGACATGCTCGTGCTCTGGGGCCAGCGCGGCCTGATCGAATTGCTGTTCAAGCCCATCGCGCTGTGGCAGGCGCAATGCGCAGGTACAGTCACCGGGCACAGCATGCCTGCCGGACATTTCATCCCTGAAGAACTGCACGCCGAAACTGCGCAGGCGATTCGCGACTTCATGCGATGAAGGCCGGATTCGTCTCGCGCCACTACGGCGTTCGCTACAACACCCTGGCGGCATGCGTCATCGGGCTGGTGATCTCTCTCGCATGGCTCATGCATTCCCCTTACCTTGCAGGCTTTGGCGTGCTCGTGTTTGGAACGCTGGTCGTTATCGGAATCCGCGACCTGCGACAAACGCGCCACGCGGTGCTGCGCAACTATCCGGTGATCGGGCACCTGCGATTTCTCTTCGAGTACATCCGTCCGGAAATGCGGCAGTACTTCATCGAGAGCGACTCCGAAGCCGCGCCTTTCTCGCGCGCGCAACGATCCCTCGTGTATCAGCGCGCCAAGGGCGAACCCGACAACCGACCCTTCGGCACGCAGCTCGACGTGACGAAACAGGGCTACGAGTGGATCAACCACTCGATGTTTCCGACGGTACTTGCGTCGTCAGATTTTCGCGTGACGATTGGTCCACAAACTGCGCAGCCGTACGAGTCGAGCATCTTCAATATTTCGGCGATGAGTTTTGGTTCGCTGTCCGCGAACGCGATCATGGCTTTGAACAAAGGCGCGAAGCTGGGCGGATTCGCGCACGACACTGGCGAAGGATCGATCTCCAGCTATCACCGTACGCATGGCGGAGACCTGATCTGGGAGATCGGTTCGGGCTACTTCGGTTGCCGCGACGACAACGGTCATTTTTCCGAAGAACGTTTCGTCGCGAACGCAGCGCTTGCACAGGTCAAGCTGATCGAGATCAAGCTGAGCCAAGGCGCGAAGCCAGGGCACGGTGGCATCCTGCCGGCGGCGAAGGTGACGAAGGAAATAGCTTTCGCACGCGGCGTACCCGAAGGCATCGACTGCATCTCACCGTCGTCGCATGGAGCGTTCACAACGCCGCTGGAGATGATGGCGTTCATCGCTCGCCTGCGCGAGCTGTCGGGTGGAAAGCCGATCGGATTCAAGCTGTGCATCGGACACCCATGGGAATGGTTCGGGATCGTGAAGGCCATGCTGCAGACAGGCATCACACCCGACTTCATCGTGGTGGATGGCGCCGAGGGTGGCACGGGCGCAGCACCCGTGGAATTCAGCGACCACGTCGGCGCGCCCCTGCAAGAGGGTCTGCTGCTGGTCCACAACACCCTGGTCGGCGCAGGCCTGCGCGAGCGCATCAGTGTGGGATGCGCCGGCAAGGTGATCACCGCATTCGACATCGCCCGGATGATGGCTCTCGGTGCCGACTGGTGCAACGCCGGACGCGGCTTCATGATGGCGCTGGGTTGCATCCAGGCCCAGACCTGCCACACCGGCAACTGTCCAACCGGCGTAACCACACAAGACCCGCTGCGCGAGCGCGCGCTGGTGGTTCCGGATAAGGCGCAACGCGTATTCAACTTCCACCGATCGACGCTTCATGCGCTGAAGGAACTGGTGCAGGCGGCTGGCCTCAAGCACCCCCGCGAAATATCGGCGCATCACATCGTGCGGCGCATCACTGACACAGACGTGAAGCTCCTTGCAAACCTGATCATGTCGGTCGAGGCCGGCTCGCTGTTGTCAAGTGACCTCAGCGAGCAACACAACGTGTTCAAACTCTACTGGCCGATGGCGCAGGCCGAGGGGTTCGGGGCCCGAACGATGAGAGATACCTCCGCCAACGCGGGGTTCGTCTCTGCGTCCTGAGCGAGGGCCGGCATCACCTTCGCAACTTCGACATCCAGCGAGGCCAATCGCTTTTTCATGGTCAGCACTGCCTTGTCCTTGCTGAGCAGCAGGCTCTGATGCTGTACAGCGAGATCGATGAACATCTGGTCGTCCTCGTCCTTGCAGATGTAGCGGGCCTTCTCCGCCGTCTCGGTGATCTGCGCATGGCGATCGAAAGCAGCGAGCACGTCCTGCGCTGTCTTTCCGTAGAAGACCATGCGCGAGACGATGTGTGGATAGGCAAGCACGCTTTCGAGTTCACTGCGCATACGCTCCGTTGCGATCCAGCGTAAGACGCCTTGCTCTAGCTGCGCTTTCAGTGGCCTGGCTGCTTCATCAGAAAAGATGAAGAGGTCAAGCACGATGTTGGTGTCAAGAACGAGGGTTCTTTTCATCTGCACCAGGAGTCTTGTCAACCGTGCCAGCGCTCTGTTCACGAGCCGCACCCTTCACCCGGGCAGAGCCCTGCACCATATCAAAGCGAAACAGCCTGCATTCGATAGGCCCGTTCCACATTGGCACGCGGCGCGATTCCTTCAGCCGCATGCGCGATGGCAGCTTGAGGTCCGGCGTCAGCACCCAGGCGGTCCAGCCGGGGTAATTCTTCTTCCAATGGGCGGCAAGCTGGTTGAAGAAATCGCCGCCGTCTTCCGTCTCGGCACGCTCACGGCCGCCCTGGCTCTTGCCCGCGACACCCGCCGTCTCGATCCGCTCGCCATAGGGCGGGTTGACCAGCATGACACCTGGTTTTTCGGACGGGGGCATGCGTTGCAATGCATCTCCACCACGCAGGTTCACCGCATCGGCCACACCCGCACGCTCTGCGTTGCGCTGCGCGAAATCGACCATTCGAAACGCCACATCACTGCCAAAAATCGGTGCCGAGGGCTCTCGCTTTTGCGCCTTGCCCTCTTCCCAAATCGCCTTCCACACATGTTCCTGATACGGCACCAATCGCTCGAAGCCAAAGCGCCGGAACTGTCCGGGTGGAATGTTGCACGCGACCTGCGCCGCTTCGATGGCGATGGTCCCGCTGCCGCAGCAGGGGTCGTAGAGCGGCGCGCTGCCGTCCCAGCCACTGGCTGCGATCATCGCGGCCGCCAGCGTTTCCTTCAACGGCGCTTCGCCCTTGTCCTCACGCCACCCGCGCTTGAAGAGCGGCTCGCCCGACGTATCGATGTATAGCGTCGCCATGTCGCTCGTGAGGTGGGCGAACACGCGCACATGCGGCCACTGGGTTTCGACGCTGGGGCGCTCGCCGGTCTTGTTGCGGAAACGATCGACGATTGCATCTTTCACTTTCAGCCCGGCGAAGTTCAGGCTCTTGAGCGGACTGTGCTGCGCTGTCACCTCGACCTTGAACGTCTCGCGGTTGGTGAACCATGCCTCCCACGTCACTGCGCTCGCAGCTTCGTAGAGATCGTTCTCGCTTCGATACGGCGTGTGCGACAACTGCACCAGCACGCGTTGCGCGAGGCGGCTGTGCAAGTTCAGGCGCAATGCCTCGCGCCACGACGCGCTGAGCACGACACCACCGCGTCCGGTGAGCAGGTCATCACCGGCCAGGCCCGTGATTCGGTGCACTTCGTCGGCAAGATAACCCTCGACGCCGGCGGCGCAGGGCAAGAAGAGCTGGAGGGAGTTCAAAGCGACTTTCTGAGGTTCGCAGGCGCGATTCTCAGCGCTTCGCGATATTTGGCAACGGTGCGTCGAGCACACTCAATTCCCTGCTCCTTGAGCATGTCGGAAATCTGGCTATCCGAGAGCGGCTTTTTCAGATTCTCGGAAGACACGAACTGCTTGATGAGCGCACGCACGGCAGTGCTCGATGCGTTTCCGCCGGTCTCGGTCCCCAATGCGGAACCGAAGAAGTACTTGAGCTCGAACGTGCCGTACGGCGTGGACATGTACTTGGCTGTGGTGACGCGGCTGATCGTGGATTCATGCAGGCCCAGCTCATCTGCAATCTCACGCAGCACGAGTGGCCGCATGGCAAGTTCACCGTGAACGAAAAAGTTTTTCTGCCGCTCGACGATGGCGCTGGACACACGCAGGATGGTGTCAAAGCGCTGCTGGATGTTCTTGATGAACCAGCGCGCCTCCTGCAGTCGCTGCTGTAGCGCCTGATGCCCCTCGCCCTTGTGCGACTTGAGCGCGCCCGCGTACACATCGTGAACGCGAAGGCGAGGCATCACATCCGGGTTGAGCCGCACCTGGAAGCGCGCCTGCGCGCCACGGCCCAGTTTTGCAACCAGCACGTCGGGCACAACGATGTTGCGCTCGACATCCACAAAGCGCCGCCCGGGCTTGGGTTCCAGACGCCCGATGAGGGTGATGGCCGCACGGATGTTGGCATCGCTGTCGCCGCACAGTCGCGACAGCCGCTTGATGTCCCGCCTGGCGAGCAACTCGATCGGTTGCGCGCAAATTCGCATCGCCGTCATGCACACCGGGTGCGGCCCCTCGGCAGCGTGCTTCGCCTTGAGCTGCAACGTCAGGCACTCGGCGAGTGACCGTGCCCCCACGCCCACCGGCTCCAGGTGATTCAGCAAGCCGAGCGCCACGGTGAAGCGGTGAACCAGCTCTTCTTGCTGCTCCAGATCGTCAGGTGCGAGACTGGCCGCCAGCGACGGCAGCGATTCGTCCAGGTAGCCGTCGTCGTTGAGCGACTCGATCAGAAATCGAAGCGCGAAGCAGTCGATCTCGGACAGCCGCAGCGAGAGTGCTTGACGATGAAGAAAGGACTGCAGCGATTCATGCCCACGCGCGAGTTCCGTCGCGTCCTTCTCGTCGTCGCCGCCCAGGTTGTTCTTGCGCGGGGTCGCATCCCCGCCCCACTCGCCGTCATCCGGGATGACCTCAGTGCTGCCGTCACCTTCCCAACTCGGCTCCGAGTCGGGCGCTGCGGCAGGTTCGGCTTCGGTGGATGTCGAGGCGGTCGTGGATGACGGTGCGTAATCCGCAAACTCGGTTTCGCGATCGTCTTCGGGTGCCGCCGTGTCTGCCTGCGCCAACCCGAACTCTTCTCGCGGCGCGTCGTCCTGAGCGACTTCCAGGAACGGGTTCTCGTCGAGCATCTGCTCGACTTCCTGGCTCAGCTCGAGCGTGGACAGCTGGAGCAGCCGGATCGACTGCTGGAGTTGCGGCGTCAGCGCCAGATGCTGCGAGACGCGAAGTGAAAGCCCCTGCTTCATGCTGGCCAGGACTCAATCACATTCGGAAATGCTCGCCGAGGTAAACGCGACGCACGTCGGCGTTGTTCACGATCTCGGAAGGGGTGCCCTGCGCCAGCACACTGCCATCGCTGATGATGTAGGCGTGGTCGCAGATGCCCAGCGTTTCGCGGACGTTGTGGTCCGTAATGAGCACGCCGATGCCACGCGATTTCAGGAAGCCGATGATGCGCTGGATTTCGATCACGGCGATCGGATCGATGCCGGCAAACGGCTCGTCCAGCAGGATGAAGCGCGGCTGCGTCGCCAGTGCGCGCGCAATCTCGACGCGGCGTCGCTCGCCACCCGACAGAGAAAGCGCCGGTGAGTCGCGCAAGTGGTCCACGCGCAAGTCCTGCAGCAGGGATGTCAGGCGTTTCTCGATCTCGGCCCTGGTCAGCGCCTTGCCCTGTTGGTCACGCTGCAGTTCAAGCACGGCCCTCACGTTTTCCTCGACGTTGAGCTTGCGAAAAATCGAGGCTTCCTGCGGAAGGTAGGACAGTCCCAGACGCGAGCGCCGGTGGATCGGCATGTGCTCGACCGATTCGCCGTCAATCGAAATCTCGCCCGCATCTGCACGCACCAGGCCGACGATCATGTAGAACGACGTCGTCTTGCCGGCGCCATTGGGCCCGAGCAGGCCGACAACCTCGCCCTTTTCGACGTTGAGCGATACGTCCTTGACGACCTTGCGGCCGCCGTAGGTCTTTTGCAGGTTCTTTGCCTGCAGGCGGCTCACCGGTGCGGAAGTGCCAACCCCGGGCGCCGGGCCGCGCCCATCCAGGGAGCCGTCCATCACTTCTTGCCCCCGTCGAGCTTCGTGGTGGGCCTGAGGGTGATCGGCGCTGCTGTGGGACCTGCTGGGGGGGCGGCCGCGGAGGCATTGGCGCGCGGTGCGAGCACGGCACGCACGCGCCCGGTGCCGAGCGTCCCGCCCGCAGTACCCGCAGGCCCACCATCGACGGTGAATACATCGGTGGTGTTGTCGTACGTGATCAGGCTCCCGATGGTTTCATCATTGAGTGTCGCGCCGCGAAAGCGGCGCATTTCGGCGCGCCTGATGAACTTGACCCGGTCGGCCTTGCCGTCGTATTCGATGGTTTCGCCTTCGCCCTCGATATATTCATCCACGCCTTCACGCTTTTGCCGGAAAAAGGCGCGCTTGCCGGGCTCGGCCGTCACCACGCCAAACTGGTAGCCCTCAGCGTCCTGCTGCACATCGACTCGCGCGCCGCGGATGATGATGGTGCCTTTGGTCAGAACCACATTTCCGGTGAAGACACTGGTCTGCTTGAGATCGTCGTACCGCAGGGCGTCAGCCTCGACGTTCATGGGCTTGGTCCGGTCGGCTTTTTCAGCGCTGACCGGGCTGGCGACTAACAGGCAGGCGGCAGCCAGAAGCGTGAGGATGGGTTGTTTGGTCATAGGAGGCATGAATCTTGCTCTCATTGTAGTCGTCCCATAGCCGCCCATAGCCGCCTCATAGCCGTCCCAGTGACGGAATCGCTCCCGGCGGGCCGGGAACAAACGCCTATCGGGTCTTGCGCACTTCCGCAACCAGGTAATCGGTGACCTGCAAGGCACGGTCCATGCTGCCGGTCAGCGCTGCGTCGGTGTAAAACCGGCCCGCAACCCCGATGGCCGGAACGCCCTGAACCTTGTACGCATCCTGGATCTGAACGGCGCGTCGCGCCTTGGAAGAGATGCCGAATGAGTTGTAGAGTTCGCGGAATTTCACGGTATCCACACCCTGCTTGCCGACCCAGTCAATGATGAGCGCTTCGCGATTGAGGGGATTGCGCTCTTCGTGGACCGCCCGGAACACCTTTTCGTGCAACTCGCCCAGCTTGTCCATCGCTTCCAGGGCGTAGAAGAGACGCTGCTGCGGCACCATGTCATCACGAAAGGCGGCCGGGATGCGACGCATCGCCACATCGGGCTGCTGGCGCTGGATCCATGAAACCAGCCGGGGTTCGAAAGCGTTGCAGTGCGGGCAGCCGTACCAGAAGAACTCGATTACCTCGATCTTGCCTGCCGGTGCATCGACCGGGACTCGCTTGTCCAGGGAGATGTAGTCGCCGCCGTCTTCGGGCTTTTTGCCCTGCGCGAAGACCGGCCCGGCTACTCCGAGGCCCGCAATTGCAAAGAGGCATGCAGCGCCGGCGGTAAATTCGCGTCGATTCATCAAGATCACTCCTTCTAGCTGAGGTCAGAGGCGGGCAGACCGGGGAAGGTTCCGGACAAGACGCTGCGAAAACCGCGCTCAACCCTGTTTGGGTCCGTCACCTAACGCTGTACGCGCACCAGCGCAGTCTCGACGCCGCTGCCTTCCAGCCTTTCCTTTTGCCGGTCGGCTTCGTCCTTCTTGTCGTACGGACCCAGCCGCACGCGAAACACCTGGCGGCCCGACTGCTCGCGCTCGGTGATCCTGGCCTCGATGCCCATCAGTGAAAGCCTGGCCCGATGCGCCTCGGCGTCCTCGGCGGTTCTAAACGCACCAACCTGCACAAAATAGAGGAACGGGTCGCCGCCGGGGCCGGTACCGACACGCGCCGCCGCCAGATCGCCGATCGGATCCGACGCCGGGCGTCCCCTGACAGCGGGTGGCAAGTCTTCGTCCCGCTTTCGGGCAGCGATCGCTGCGGAAGCTGCGCTCGCGGCTCGCCTATCCGCAGCGCTGGAGGGGCTCGATGCGGCCGACGCCGGTGGAAATGCGGAAGGTGCCGGCGCGGCCACTACTGCTGATGCGGGTGCCAGCGCACGGGCAGGGTTCTTGCCGTAGAGCGGCGCGTTCGGGTCCCAATCCCGGTTCTTGCGCGACTCGGCTGCATCCTGTTCAACGCTGCGGTTCTGGCCCTTGTTCAGGAAGGGTACGGGAACCTTGGTCACATAGACCGCGACAGCCAGGGCTGCGGCCAGACCCAGCACCACGCCGATGATGATGCCGACGATGACCGAACCGGTTTGCTTGTTCTTCACGCGCTTTGTTCCTGGATAGCTACATTTTCTGCGGAGCGCTCACGCCCAGCACAGCGAGGCCATTGTGCAACACCTGAGCCGTCGCGGCGACCAGCGCCAGACGGGCGCTTCGCACGTTTTCGTCATCGACCAGAATGCGCTCGGCATCGTAGTAGCTGTGGTACGACGCGGCAAGTTCGCGCAGGTAGAACGTGACGTCGTGCGGCGCAAAATCCTCTGCCGCCGAGCGCAGCATGTCCGGATACTTGGCCAGCTGCAGCATGAGGGCTTGCGCCTGCGGGCTGGTGAGCGGTGCCAGGTCCGCGAGTGACAGCAAAGTCGCATCCCCGCCCCACGACGCCAGCACCGAGCAAATTCGCGCGTGGGCGTACTGCACGTAATACACCGGGTTGTCATTGTTCTTCGCCACGGCCAGATCAACATCGAACGTGTACTCGGTGTCCGGTTTGCGTGACACCAGGAAGAACCGAACGGCGTCCTTGCTGGTCCACTCGATCAGGTCACGCAGCGTCACGTAGCTGCCCGCGCGCTTGGAAAGCTTGACCTCTTGGCCGCCGCGAAGCACCCGCACCATCGTGTGGAGCACATAGTCAGGATAACCCTGAGGCACGCCAACCCCCGCCGCCTGCAGACCGGCGCGCACGCGTGCGATCGTGCCGTGGTGATCGGTTCCCTGGATATTCACGACCCTGGCAAAGCCCCGCTCCCACTTGTTGATGTGGTACGCCACGTCCGGCACGAAGTAGGTGTACGTGCCATCGGACTTGCGCATCACGCGGTCCTTGTCGTCGTCGTAGTCGGTGGATTTGAGCCACAGCGCGCCGTCCTGCTCGTAAGTCTTGCCGGCGGCCTGCAGCAGCTGCACCGTCTTGTCCACCAGGCCCCGGGTGTACAGGCTCGACTCGAGGAAATAGTGGTCGAACCTGACCGCAAACGCCTTCAGGTCCAGGTCCTGCTCGTGGCGCAGGTAAGCCACGGCGAACTGGCGGATCGAATCAAGATCTTCGACATCGCCGCTCGCCGTGAACTCGCGGTCGTCGGCCTTCACGGTCTTCTTCGCCATGAAGTCGTTGGCGATGTCCTGGATGTACTCGCCGTTGTAGGCCGCCTCGGGCCAACCCGGATCGCCCGGCTTCAGCCCCTTGGCGCGCAGCTGCGTCGATGTCGCAAGCGTCGCGATCTGCACCCCGGCGTCGTTGTAATAGAACTCGCGATGCATGTCCCAGCCCTGCGTTGCGAACAGGTTGCAGATTGCATCGCCGAGCGCCGCCTGCCGGCCATGGCCAACATGCAGGGGACCGGTCGGATTGGCCGAGACGAACTCGACCATCATCTTCTTGCCGTTGCTGCGCTGGTGGCCGAAGGAATCGCCCGCCGCGAGAACTTCTTTCACAACCTGCTGCCTGGCTGCAGGCTTGAGCTTGATATTGAGGAAGCCCGGTCCGGCGATTTCTACCGATTCGACCCAATCCTGGAACGGCTGCGACTCCAGCAGCGCCACGCGCAGCGCCTCACCGACTTGCCTCGGGTTTTGCCTGAGCGGCTTGGCCAGTTGCATGGCTGCCGTGCACGCGAAATCGCCGTGAGCCGCCACTTTGGGCGACTCGAATGCGGCCTTGTCACCCGAACCGGGGAAAAGCCGCTCCAGCCCGGCGGCAAGCGCGCCGAGCAAATCCTGTTTGACCTGAAGCATTCAGGGATTTTACGGGGGCGGTCATCGGCTTTCGCGGCCCATCCGTTAAGCACGCGCCCATCGGGCGATTTGAAACAACCTACCGGAGAATTCCATGAAGAATCTGATGTCGATCGTCCTCCTGGGCACCGCCGTGGTGTTCGGCAACGCCGCCTTTGCCGCGAGCCACGCCGGCGCCCCGATGGCGGGCGCGTCTGCCAAGAAGGCTGACGCTCCCAAGGCTGCGGCTGCAATGCCCGCCACGCCGGCAACCCCGGCTACTCCCGCCGCGCCTGCCATGAACAAGCAACAAACCAAGATGGGGGACTGCAACGCCGACGCCAAGGAAAAAGCCCTCAAGGGCGACGAGCGCAAGAAGTTCATGAGCTCCTGCCTCAAGGGCAAGAGCGATGCCCAAAAGGCGCAGCAGGCCAAGATGGGCACCTGCAACAAGGACGCTGGCGCCAAGAAGCTCAAGGGCGACGAGCGCAAGAAGTTCATGAGCTCCTGCCTGTCGGCCTGATCGCCTGGTCTACCGCTCGCGCAGCCATGGCGGCTGCACCAGAGGCCCGCGTTGATGGCGGGCCTTTTTATTTGCCCCCCAGCCCCCGCGCCAGGAACACCGCCAGCAGCGGGATCGGGCGAGCCCGGTGAGCAGCACTGCCACGGCGGCAATCGCGTAGATCATGTCCACCTTGCCGAGCGCTCGACGATTTTGGCGTCCATCCACTCCGTGCGGCAAAGCGCAGCCTCACTGGATATAAAAACGACCAGGGTAAGGATCGCCAGCAGGTGGGCATAAGCGAGCAGGGCTTCGAGTGTCAACGGGGTTCTTTTAATGTCCGGCGGTCCAGAACTGCGGACGGCCATAGCTTTCCTTGAGAAAGTCTATCCACAGGCGTACTCGCAACGGCATGTGCTTGCGTTGCGGAAAGACCGCGTAGATTCCATTGGGGGGCGCAGCAAATTCGGTGAGCACTTCGATCAGTCGGCCGGCCGCGATCTCTCCTTGCACCTCCCAGGTGCTGCGCCACGCAATGCCGAATCCCGCAAGGCACCAGTCATGCAGCACCTGTCCGTCGGAGCAGTCGAGCGGTCCCGCAGGCTTGATGTGCATCACTTCGAAGCCCTCGGCAGACGGTACCCGGAATGCCCAGCCCCGCGTCTGCGAGGCGTCGCTCGATAGCGTCAGGCAGTCGAACCTCACCAGTTCGCCCGGATGCTGGGGCGTGCCATGGTGCTTGAGATAGGTGGGGGTCGCTACGCACAGGCGGCGGTTGTCTGCAAGGCGGGCGCTGACCAGCGCCGAATCGGGCATGTCACCGACCCGCACCGCGCAGTCATACCCTTCACCTGCAAGATCGACGACGCGATCACTCAGGTTCAGTGAAATCGTGACGTCCTGATGCAACTCGCGAAAGCGCGGGATCAGCGGCGCTACATGCCGCCTGCCGAAACCCGCAGGGGCGGTGATGCGCAAATGCCCGCTGGCCTTGACGCCGCCGGCGCTGACGCTCGCTTCGGCATTGGAGATGTCGGCGAGCAGGCGCTGGCAATCCTCCAGGAATGCGCTGCCTTCATGCGTGAGGCTGATGCGACGGGTGGTGCGCATCAGCAGCTTCACTCCCAGGCGCTCTTCGAGTGCGTCGAGGCGGCGGCCCATGATGGCGGGCGCGACGCCTTCGGCGCGGGCGGCCGCCGTCAGGCTGCCCCGTGTCGCAACCGACACGAACGATTCAAGCTGCTTGAGTTTGTCCATGCTGCGCAAATTATGCGCACGGACCCCTGATGACGCCGGACCGCACAAGCGCGGCGAGAGATTCCGCGCTGTATCCCACCTCAGCCAGCAACTCATGCGTGTGCTCACCCAACGCCGGCGGCTGCGAACGAATGCCCAGCCGCTCGCCTGCCAGCATGAGCGGCAACAACGGCACCTTCGTTTCGCTTCCGTCCTGCAAGGTGAGCGGCGCCAGACCGCCGGTTGCGTTCAGGTGCGGATCGTCGAACAGGTCTTCGGGGCGCGTAATCGGCGCGAAGGGCAGCCCGTT
>JBKJKT010000145.1:0-3222 GCA_046597415.1 Ramlibacter sp. | reverse complement strand
GGCGTGCTGTGGGTGGGTTCCTACCGGATTTTCTAGATTTTCACCACACCGGCAACGGGTGTGGTTGGGCACCATGGGAGTTAGTGAAAGCTTGTGAAGGAGCTCCCATGAAATACCCCTTTTCGATCCGTACCGCCAGCGCTGCGCTGGTGATGCTTGCAGCTTTTGAGGCTGGACCGGTGGTCGCGCAGCCGTCCATGACAGTTATCACCGACGTAGGTCCGTTACCCGCCGAAGAGCGTGAAAGTGCAGGGGCGATCGTCTTGGACGCAAGCCGCGTGCAGGCCCAGCGCGCTGCCACTCAAATGGGCGGTCCTCCGGCGACGAACCGGATGGGGTCGGGTCCGGCAAACTCCAGGATCTCGAACGAGCGCGCCAGGTATGAAGCAGAGCAAGCGCGGTTGCGGCAGGAAGAAGCCGACCTCAAGCGCAAGGGCGCTGCGAGTGTGCTGGAGTAACGATCGAGTCCGCAATCGCAGCCATTCAGGTGGTGACAATGCTGGATGGGCCAGCATTCCGATCACACGCCGCCGCTGCTGGCGTTAGCTCTCGCGCTTTCACTGGGCGCCGCAGTGTCGCTGGGGATCACCCGGTTTGCCTACGGACTTCTGCTGCCCCCGATGCGCGCCGACCTCAACTGGTCGTATACGCTGGCAGGCGCGATGAACACGGCTAATGCCGCGGGCTACCTGCTTGGTGCGCTGGCTACGCCCGCTCTGATGCGGCGTCTCGGGCCCTCGACGCTGCTGGTCATCGGTGCATTCCTGGCCAGCGCCTTCATGGGCCTGAGCGGCTTCTTCACCGACGCCGCCCCGCTCCTTCTGCAACGCGTGCTTGCGGGCGTCGCCAGTGCATTCCTTTTCATCGCGGGCGGCTTGCTCGCTGCCCGCATGGGAGCGATGCGACCATCACGAAGCGGGTTCCTGCTAGGCATCTATTACGGAGGAACCGGCGTGGGGATTGTGTTGTCGGCGGTACTCGTGCCAGCAGTCCTCGAAGCAGCACAGGGGCGCACGCACGGTTGGGCATGGGCGTGGTGGTTGCTCGCGCTTGCCTGCTTCGTCGGCTCGGCGGTGTTGATCTGGCCCGCGCGTGCGCTGGCACGCATGGAGAGCAATGCGCAGGACAGCGCCGCAGCCCCTGCGCCATCGCAAGCGCGCTTTAGCTGGCGGGCGTTCGCGCCTTCGCTGGTTGGCTACACGATGTTCGGTGTCGGCTACATCGGCTACATGACATTCGTGATCGCGTTGCTGCGCGAACAGGGCATCGGCGCCTCGCGCATCACGCTGTTTTACGCGCTGCTGGGCGTAGCGGTTATGGCCTCGTCGCGTATCTGGGCGGGGCTTCTCGACCGCTATAAAGGCGGACAGCCGCTGGCCGTTCTCAATGCATTGCTGGGCGTGGCGACGATCCTGCCTGCGATCACCTCGGCGTGGCCGCTCGTGCTGGCGTCGGGGCTGGTGTTCGGCGGCGTCTTCTTGTCTGTCGTGGCATCGACGACCGCGCTGGTGCGGCACAACCTTGCGCCTTCGCAATGGGCGGCGGGCATCAGCGCATTCACCATTGTTTTTGCCGCAGGGCAGATCGTCGGTCCGACCATCGTCGGATGGATCGCAGACGGCCCCGGCGGCCTGGCGCGCGGGCTGGTGTTTTCTGCCTGTGCGCTGTGGGTGGGCGCGGCGCTGGCATGGCGCCAGCGCCCGCTCCCATCCGCTGTTGCATCAGCTGTTACTTGAGAAGGCCTTCAGCCCGCATGGCCTCCTGCACCGCTGGCCGTGCGCTGACGCGATCAAACCACGCCTGCACATTCGCGAAAGGCGTCAGATCGACATTCATGCCCTTGGCCCAACGCGTGACCGCAAACAGGTAGCAGTCGGCAATGCTGAAGTTGCCGGTGATGTATTCCTTGCCAGCCAACTCGCCATCGAGAAAACCGAAACGCTTGCTGAGTTTGTCGCGAAAGACTTTTTTCGCGTCTTCAGATACGCCCGGATTGAAGAGCGGACTGAAGGTCTTGTGGATTTCAGAGCTGGTGAAACTCAGCCACTCCTGCAGGCGGTAGCGCGGCAGCGTGCCGTTGGCTGGCGCAAGATTTTTGAGCGGCGAAAGATCGGCAATGTATTGCAGCACCACCTGCACCTCGCGCAGCCGCGTGCCATCGTCGAGTTCCAGCATCGGCACATAGCCAAGCGGATTGATCGTGTAGTAGTCGGTGCCGTCTTCGAGCTGGTGGGTCTTGGTGCTGGCCAGTACCGGCTCGAAAGCGAGACCGGCTTCGCGCAATGCGATGTGGGTGGACAGGGAGCATGCACCGGGGGAATAGTAGAGCTTCATTGCGTCTTTCAAGTGTGGATATCGACTCACCCGATGCTAGTGCAGTGTTGCATTCTGTTTAGAACTTAAACGAGCGTTGGCACGAATCACCTTCTGCAGGATGTCGCGCGCGCTCTTCGTCCAAATGAATGGTTTGGGGTCGGGGTTGTGATGAGCTACCTCGTCGCAGCACAGCACCAGCGCATGCTCGGGCGGGGACATGTACAGGCCCACGATGTCTTCGAGCTTCTCCACGAACATGAGGTCGCGCGGAGACCTTGAAGCCGCGCACAATGTGCGGCTTCAAGCCGTTGGCTTGCCAATGGCGCATCACGGTACTGGGGCTGACACCCAATTGAGCGGCCATCTTGCGCGGCTCCAGTGCGTGGCCGCCGCGGGCCTGCTTTGCGTTGTCAGTTCCACCAGCATTTGCACGTCCACCTTCACCGGGGGCGCGCCGCGCGGCAAGTCACGCTCGATGCCTTCAAGGCGAGACTCGATAAGTGAGTCGGTCAATGCGACACAGAAAATTAAGCGGAGATAAGTATTATTAAATAGTAAAACATAATTCTTTTAGCCTAGAATCGCGAGGTTTTAATAAATGGGCTCGTAAGATGGATGATGGGGAGTTGCCAAATGGCAAGGTAAGAATCTGGCGACCGAGGGATGGTCAATGTGGAAGGGGGATCTCGCCAAGCCTTCAGTCGAATCATAGTTCGGCGCTAAGGCGTGTTCTCGATGGACTCTCTCACCGGAAGCGCAACCGCTTTGTAATTGGATGCGTGTTGGCGATTACCAGTACCAATACTTTCAGCGCCCTCATCTCGCCCACTCCGGTTTGGGGCAACGTGATTGAAGGCAACGGTTCTCTATTTCCATACAGCTCGTTTGGAGCCGCTGCGGCTGGTG
>JBKJKT010000041.1:0-2559 GCA_046597415.1 Ramlibacter sp. | reverse complement strand
GCGCAGCGATTTGCCTTTGAGTTCGATCTTGTGGCTGCTGTGCACCACGCGGTCCAGGATCGCGTCGGCCAGCGTCGGATCGTCCAGGTAGGTGTGCCAGGCTTTGACCGGCAACTGGCTGGTGATCAAGGTGGAGCGACTGCCGATGCGATCATCCAGCACCTCCAGCAGGTCATTGCGCTCGGCCGCTCCCATTGGAGAGATCGCAAAGTCATCGATGACCAGCAAATCCAGCTTGGCTAGCTGGGTCAGGCGCCGCGCGAAGCTGCCGTCCCCATGCGCTACCTGCAGTTCATCGAACAGCCGCGCCGCGCGGGTGTACAGCACCGAGAATCCCGAGCGTGCCGCCTGATGCGCCAGCGCGCAGGCCAGCCAGGTCTTGCCGCACCCGGTCGCTCCGGTGATCAACAAATTCTGCGCATGACGCAACCAGTCGCCGCCGGCCAGCGCGGCCACCAAAGAGCGATCCAGCGAACGGCTGGCACGCCAGTTGATGTCCTCCACGCAGGCGGCACTGACCTTGAGCTTGGCGGCCTTGAGCAGGCGCTCCACCCGTCGGTCATCTCGCCAGGCCACCTCGCGCTGCACCAGCAGGGTCAGGCGTTCGTCAAAGCTCAGCGCCGACGCTGCGGTGCTGGTGGTCTGCTCCTCGATGGCGCGCACCATGCCGTCCAGGCGCAGGCCGCGCAATTGATTGAGGGTGTGTTCGTTCAACATTCGTGCTCGTCTTTCTTCAGTGGTAGTAATCGGGGCCGCGCACGTTCTCGTGGGCCGGCAGCGGCGGCGCTGTCGCCGCTGCAAACAGCGAGGGCTGGCGATCCAGCCCGTTCTTCAGGATCGAGGCCACGCTGCGGTAGGTGGGCGAGCGGATCGCCAGTGCGCGGGCGCAAGCCGCCTCCAGCCGCTCGGGGTTGTACTGGCGCGCCAGGCGCTTCAAGCCCAGGCAGGCGCGGTAGCCCTGCTCGGGATGCGGGCGGTGCTCGAGCTGCCAGGTCACTACCGCGGCGGTGCTCACGCCGATGCGACTGCCCCACTCGATCAGCTTGCCCGGCGTCCACTCCAGGTGAGCGCGGTGCGAGGCAGGCATGTGTTCGGCAAGCGTGCTGTGGGCGCCGCGCCGCTGGCTCAGGGCGTGGCAGGCCACGCGCTGGTGAGCCGCAAAGCACTCCAGCAGGGCTTCGGTGACGCGCAGCTCCACCACCGTGCCCACCAGGGCGTGCGGCACGCTGTAGTAGTGGCCGTCGAATTCGACGTGGTAGTCGATGTTGACCTTGGCGCTCTTCCAGCGGCTCAGCTCATAGCGCGCCGCCGGCAGGGGTTTGAGGGCCGTGGCATCCAACTCCTTGAAGGCGCTGGCCCGGCAGCCGGGCAGCTTCTTGAAGGGGCGCGCATTCAGATCGATCAGCAACTCGGCGATGGCTGCATTGAGCTCGCCCAGGCTGAAGAAACGCCGATTGCGCAGACGCGCCAGAATCCAGCGCTCCACCAGCAGCACCGCGCCTTCGACCTTGGGTTTGTCGCGCGGGTGCGCCGGGCGGGCGGCCAGCAGGGCGCAGCCGTAGTGGGTTGCGAATTCGTCGTAGCTGCGGTTGGGCTCGGGGTCGTAGCGGTCGGGGTACTTGATCAAGGCCCGGGTCTGGTCGGGCACGATCAGGCGCGGCACACCGCCGATGAACTCCAAGGCCCGAACCTGCGCGCCGATCCAGTCGGCAGTGGTCTGCCGTTCGGTGGCGCAGGCGTAGGTGTAGTTGGACGCACCCAGCGTCGCCACGAAGATCTGGGCCTGGGTGATCTCGCCGGTGACCGCGTTGATCAGCGGCACGGTCTGCCCGGCGTAGTCGACGAACAGCTTCTCGCCGGCCACGTGGACCTGGCGCATCGAGCGTTTCAGGCTCTGGGCGAATTGGCGGTACTTCACGCTGAAGCTGGTGTACTTGTACGCCTGCGCGTTGCTGCGTGCGTACTCCTCCCACAGCAGCTGCAGGGTGACGCCGGGGCGCTTGAGTTCCTGGTGAACCAAGGCGAAGTCCGGCGCCAGTTGGTGGCTCGACCGAGGCAGCGCCGGGCGGTACAGCCTGGCTTCGAGCTCCTCGTCGCTGAGGGCCTGGGCAACATCCCAATCGACGCCGGCCGCGCGGGCCAACGACACGTATTTGCCCGCCACGCTCTTGGAGAGCTTGAGCGCTCGGGCGATCTCGTTGTAGCTCAGTCCTGCCTGCAGGTGCAGGCGCAATGTCTCTCGAATTCGGCGCATCGTGATTCTGTTCGTTGGCATCGGCTTCCGTCGGGGTCAAAGCGACGAGCCTATGCCGGGGTCAGGAAATCACCTGCGCGCACCCCCCAAATCGTCCACGATCACGCTGAAATAGCGTCCACGATCAGTTTGAAACGCCGTCCACCATGGGCTGAAATACGCACCTGGCGGCGGCGGAGGTTCATGAAGTCTGAGCGCAAAGGCCCGTCTCGTTATGAAATTGGAAGCTGATCTTCATTTCACCGGCTTTGCAGTGCGCACGCGGCGCCGGTCGTAGACCTGCTGAATCATGCGCGGGTTGGTGT
>JBKJKT010000254.1:0-9368 GCA_046597415.1 Ramlibacter sp. | reverse complement strand
TCGGCCAACGCCGCCGAGGAGCATCTGCAAGCGCTGGCCCGCAAAGGCGTGATCGAGCTGGTCAGCGGCACATCGCGTGGAATCCGGCTGCGTAGCGAGGCGCTGCGCTCCATCAATGAATCGCGCATCAAGCAGTTCTCGTTGCCCCTGCAAAGCCTGGCGCAGCTGGCGCTTCCCCTGATTGGGCGGGTTGCTGCCGGCTCGCCGATACTGGCCCAAGAGCACGTGGACCAAACTTATTATGTCGAGAGCAGCCTGTTCCAGCGCAAGCCCGACTATCTGCTCAAGGTCCGCGGCATGTCGATGCGCGACGCCGGCATCATGGACGGCGACCTGCTCGCGGTTCAGGCCACCAAAGATGCGAAAAACGGGCAAATCGTTGTTGCGCGTCTTGGCGATGACGTCACAGTGAAACGCTTCCGCCGTAACAAGCACCTGATCGAGCTGCACGCAGAAAATCCCGACTACCCCACCATCGTGGTCGAACCGGGGGAACCGTTCGAAATCGAAGGCCTGGCTGTGGGTCTCATCCGCAACACCATGCTCATGTAGGCGCAGCCTTCATACCGGCTTGCCGCAGGTGGCGGGCGTATGGCGAAGCCGGAGTGCGTGTCGCCATCACCCTGTAGCAAGCATCCAGTGTCAATCCTGCCTGTGTTCAACCCTCTTTTAGTTTCAGGAGAGTCGCATGGGAATGATGATGCTTTCATTGGATGGCCTGCTCGCGCCGCTGCACCACCTCGCGTCCTGGTTCGCCCCACGCCAGATGGCGGCGCTGACCGCACCGGCACGGCAGCAGGGCCTGGTTCAAACCTCACATACACGTCCCGCGTTCCTTCGCAGGCCCCGACCGGGCATTCCGGCCCAGTGCCGGCGCGCAACGCGGCCCCTGCGGGTTTTTCGTGTCACCACCGATTCGCAGACGGCAGCTGCAGGCGCACGGATTGCGATCTCAGGATCAATGAGCGATGTCTGCGCCGAGCTTGACCGACTCGCTGCTATGGAGGCATCGGGAAACTAAACGCTTGCCGTCACGCGCCATAACTGTTTTTCACGCTTTCACGCTTTCACGCGTTAGCGTTAGCGTTCGCGCCGACCAGATAATCCGCCTTGCCCAGTTCAACACCGTTGTGACGCAAAACGGCGTATGCAATGACAACGTGAAAGCTGACGTTGGCCATCGCCCAATGCTTGAGATAGGCCTCGCCCTTCATGGTGCGCGTCTTGTCGCGCCCCGCCGGAAATGTGATGTCCTTTTCTTCGGTGCCGTTGAGCTTGTCCTCAGGCACTGAAGCAAGCCAGTCGATGGTTTTCTGAATGCGGTCCTTCAACTCGTCAAAGCTCACCTCGTTGTCTTCGAACTTCGGGGCTTCGACACCTGAAATCCGTGCGATCCCGTTCTTCGCTGCATCGCACGCAATCTGGATCTGCCGGGTGAAAGGCAGCATGTCGGGTGCCAGGCGATAACCCAGGATCGCGGTGGGCTCGATCTTTCGGGCCTCGACGAATGCCTGGCCCTTGCCGACGATGTGCGAAAGGTTGGCAAGCAAGGTAGTGAACACAGGAATACTGGCGGAATACATCGATAACGTCATTGAACGATCCTCAGTTGGGTATTGCAAAGGGGCGAATGCTAACGGCCCTCGCCTTCCCATGCTGGCTAGGGTCATTGATGCCGAGGCGCATTCAAGGGGTTCGCGAGGCGAGGCACAATGCGAAGCAATGAACATTGTGATCCTCGACGATTATCAGGACGCGGTGAGAAAGCTCGCCTGCGCATCGCGACTCGAAGCCTATCCCGCCAAGGTGTTTACGAACACCGTGAAGGGGACTGGTCAACTCTCCGTACGGCTGCGGGACGCGGACGTGATCGTCCTCATCCGCGAGCGGACGCACCTCACCCGGATGCTGGTGGAAAAGCTGCCTCGCCTCAAACTCATCTCCCAGACCGGTCGCGTCGGTGCACATATTGATGTGCAGGCCTGTACCGAGCGCGGTATTGCTGTTGCCGAAGGGGTCAGTTCACCGATTGCACCTGCGGAGCTGACATGGGCTCTGATCATGGCGTCGATGCGCCGGCTACCCCAGTACATCAGCACGCTCAAGCATGGCGGTTGGCAGCAATCCGGAATGAAGTCGGCGTCCATGCCATCCAATTTTGGCGTTGGGCAGGTCTTGCGGGGTCGAACATTAGGCATTTGGGGGTACGGCAAGATCGGTCAACTGGTGGCCGGATACGGCAAGGCGTTCGGAATGGAAGTGCTCGTCTGGGGCAGCCAGGCAGCGCGCGAGCGAGCCGCAGCCGATGGATTGCTGGCGGCGGGGAGCCGCGAAGAGATTTTCGCCACCAGCGATGTGCTGAGCCTTCACCTGCGGCTATCCGAAGAAACGACGGGAATCGTCACGCTTGAAGACATGGGCCGTATGAAGCCCACCTCGCTGATCGTCAATACATCACGAGCCGAACTCATTGCTCCCGATGCGCTCATCGCTGCGCTCAATCGCGGTCGCCCCGGTATGGCCGCCATCGACGTGTTCGAGAGTGAACCGATCTTGCAGGGCCACGCGCTGCTGCGGCTTGAAAACTGCATCTGCGCGCCGCACATCGGCTACGTCGAGCAGGACAACTATGAAGTTCTGTTCGGCGCCGCATTCGATAATGTCGTCAATTTCATCCGCGGCACGCCGACCAATATCGTGAACCCGGGCGCGCTGCAGATGCGCCGCTAGGGCAAGGCGCCCAGGTGAACGACAAACTGCCGCGCGTGCTGTGGCCGCTCCTCCTGGGAAATTTCGTCATCGGCACCGGGGTCATGGTGGTGCCGGGCACGCTCAACGAGATCAGCTCTTCTCTGGATGTTTCGGTAGCGACGAGCGGCCAGCTGATCTCCGCCGGAGCACTCCTGATGTGCGTCGGCGCGCCGCTTTTCGCAGCCATCGTCGCCGGATGGGACCGGCGCCGCCTGCTAGCGCTGTCGCTCGCCTGGTATGCCCTGCTACACATTGCATGCGCTCTGGCCCCCAGCTTCGGAGCGCTCTTGCCGCTGCGCGCGATAACGATGATTGCACCGGCCATCTTCACGCCACAGGCTGCCGCCTGCGTGGGGTTGCTGGTACGACCGACACAGCAGGGCCGCGCCATCACGTTCATCTTCCTGGGGTGGTCGCTCGCCTCGGTACTGGGTATGCCTTTCGGCGCTTTGATTGGGGGCACTCTGGGCTGGCGTGCGGCGTTTGGCGCGGTCGCGGTGCTGAGCACGATCAGCGCACTCTGGGTCTGGCGCGCCATGCCCGACGGCATCAAGCCGCCGGCCTTGTCGGCAGCAGCATGGCGCGAAACCCTGCGCTCGCCTGCACTCATGCTCTGCGTGCTGGTCACGGTGCTGTATTCGGGCGGACAGTTCGTGCTGTTCTCCTATTTTTCGCCGTACTACAAGCAAACCATCGGTATCACGCCGACGCAGCTTGCCCTGCTGCTGGGGTGGTTCGGACTATTTGGCTTCATCGGCAATATCGTGATGTCGCGGCATATCGACCGACTGGGCGCTTCGCGTGCGGTGCTGATCGGCATCGCGCTGATGGCCCTGAGCCTGCTGGCCTGGCCGCTGGGCGTCACGCTCTGGCTTGCGGCCCTGATTTCGATTCCCTGGGCGCTCGGCTGCTTTTCTTCCAATTCTGCGCAGCAGGCGCGGCTGGTTGCCATGGCACCCGGGCTCGCCTCCGCGTCCATCGCACTCAATACATCGGCAATGTATGCAGGGCAGGCAATCGGTGCGGCAAGCGGCGGCTGGATGATCGCGCAAGGCGGCATGTATTCCCTGCACTGGGTGGGCTTTGCAGGCCTGGTGCTGGCGATGGGCGTGAGCGTCTGGGCGAGCCGCTATACCTTCGACGGCAGGCGCGCCTGAATCAGCAAACCCGGCGAGGCGCAGCGCCAGTCATCGTGTCTAATTGTTGAACTGTCACTGATGAGTTCAGCGACTAGCACGCTACAACGATAATCTTTGAATGACCGTTACTTTTTCCAAAGTCGGCGTGATCGGGGCCGGAGCAATGGGCCGCGGAATTGCGCAGATTGCAGCCCAGGCCGGCAGCGAGGTACTGCTCTTCGACACGCAGCCTGCTGCCATTGCCAAAGCGCGAGATGACATCTTCAGCCAGTGGGATCGCCTGCAGGAAAAGGGGCGGATCGACGCAGCGGGAGTGGAGCGCAACAAAGGCTTTCTCAAGGCGGCAGACAGTCTGTCGGCGATGGCGAGCTGCGATCTGGTGATCGAAGCGGTCGTAGAGCGGCTGGACGTCAAGCAGGCGCTCTTCGCTGAAATCGAGGGCATCGTGGCGCCCTCGGCGGTGCTCGCAACCAACACCTCTTCGCTTTCGGTCACCGCAATCGCTGCGGCGCTCAAACGCCCGCAGCAGTTCGCCGGATTCCATTTCTTCAACCCCGTGCCGTTGATGAAAGTTGTCGAAGTCATCGCGGGACTCAAGACATCGCCCGCGGCTTGCCGACAGCTCATTGCCTTTGCGCGCGAGATGGGCCACACGCCCGTGCAAGCCCAGGACACCCCTGGCTTCATCGTCAACCATGCAGGGCGCGCCTACGGAACCGAGTCGCTGCGTATCGTCGGCGAAGGCATCACCGATTTCGCAACCATCGATCGCATCCTGCGCGACCAGGTCGGTTTCAAGCTCGGTCCCTTCGAGCTGATGGACCTCACAGCGCTGGATGTTTCGCATCCGGTGATGGAGTCAATCTACCGGCAGTACTACGACGAGCCGCGCTATCGCCCGAGCGTCATCACCGCCCAGCGCCTGGCGGGCGGCGTGATCGGGCGCAAGGTCGGTGAAGGGTTTTATTCGTATATCGATGGCAAGCCGCAGGTTCCGGCCGAACCAGCCACGCCGCAAGTGGGCGAGATGCCGCCGGTATGGGTTTCTACGCGCGCAGCAAGGCGCTCCGAGCTGTTCCAGCTGCTCAAGGACCTTGGCGCCAGAATCGAGACCGGGCAGTCGCCCTCCCCCCAGGCGCTGTCGCTGGTCGCGCCGCTCGGTTTCGACATCACCACGGTAGCGGTCGTCGAACGCCTCGATCCCTCGCGCACCGTGGGAATCGACATGCTGATCGATGACGCTGCGACACGGCGTCGCGTGCTCGCGACCAATCCTGCAACTCGCACCGACATGCGCGATGCGGCGCACGCCCTCTTTGCCCGGGATGGCAAGGCGGTGAGCGTGATTCGCGACTCGGGCGGGTTCGTGACCCAGCGCGTGGTCGCGGCCATCGTCAACATTGCATCCGACATCTGCCAGCAGCAGATCTGCAGTCCGAAAGACCTGGAAACTGCTGTCACGCTCGGCCTCGGTTATCCACTCGGCCCACTGGCGATGGGCGACCGCTGGGGTCCGACCAACGTGCTCGAAGTGCTGTTCAACATGCAGACGGTCTACGGCGATCCGCGCTATCGCCCCAGCCCCTGGCTGCGCCGCCGCGGCGCGATCGGCCTGTCACTCCTGCACGAGGAAAGCCAATGACCGCCGAACTCAAGAGCACCAGCCACGGTGCGACGATGGTGCTCACGGTTTCCAATCCAGAGCATCGCAACGCTTTGGGGCCGGAGATGTACGCCGCAGGCGTCGAGGCACTGAGCGTCGCCGAAACGAGCAACGATGTGCGTAGCGTCGTCATCGTCGGGCAAGGCAAGCTGTTTTCAGCAGGAGGAAACCTGCAGCGGCTACAGGCCAACCGCCAGCAGCCCCCCGAAGTCCAGGCGCAAAGCATTGAGCAGTTGCACAGCTGGATCGAGTCGATCCGCACGTTTCCCAAGCCGGTGATCGCAGCGGTTGAAGGCGCAGCAGCCGGGGCCGGGTTTTCGCTCGCTCTGGCGTGCGACATGATCGTCGCCGCAGACGACGCCGTGTTCGCCATGGCGTACAGCAGTGTCGGTCTATCGCCGGACGGCGGCGGTACCTGGAGCCTTGCCCACGCGATGCCACGGCAACTCGCCAGCGAGCTGCTGATGAATGGCGAGCGGATCAGTGCGCAGCGCCTGTTCGAGCTTGGCATCGTGAACCGCGTGGTCTCATCCGGTCAAGCGCTGACCCAGGC
Organism: Ramlibacter sp.; assembly: GCA_046597415.1. Classification (GTDB taxonomy): domain Bacteria; phylum Pseudomonadota; class Gammaproteobacteria; order Burkholderiales; family Burkholderiaceae_C; genus Ramlibacter. The sequence goes on along the minus strand of JBKJKT010000254.1, from coordinate 3,262 downwards.
TCTTGCGATCGCAGAGAAACTCAACGATCGCGCGTCCAACGCCATTGCCAGCATCAAGGAGCTTCTGAGCGACGCGCCAGGCGCCATGCTCAACCGGCACCTGGCCAGTGAGCGCGATCACTTCGTGAAGAACCTGCACCACGTCAATGCAGGCATCGGTATCGACGCATTCCTGACCAAGACGCGGCCACGTTACCAGTAGTGCCGGACCAGCAGCGAGTCGCCTAAGGGATCATCCCCCGTTGTTCCACCGGGTCACGCACGAGACAATGCAAGGCACCAGCAGTCGCTGACAAGACAGGCCATGGACGACCCTATTCTTACTATCGAAGAGCGCGAAGCGATCAATTCGGGTCGCTGGTTCTCATCTCTTTCACCTTCACTCAGGCACGACATCCTGCGATGCGCTTACGTCAAACGCTACAAGGACGGCGAACTCATCTGCGCGCGCGGCGATGCAGCGGACGAGTGGAGCGCCGTGGCGAGGGGCGCTGTACGTGTGAGCTCGACCTCGATCTCGGGCAAGCAGGTCACGCTCACCTATGTCGAGCCGGGTGTGTGGTTCGGCGATGTCGCGATCTTCGACGGCGACCGGCGCACGCACGATGCCTATGCGCATGGCGAGACGAGCATGCTCTCCGTCTCGCGCGGCGACCTGCGTCGCATCCTGACCGAACACACCGAACTGTACGAAGCGCTGCTTCGGTTGCACGCCCGTCGCATCCGCCAGCTGTTCGGGCTGGTGGAAGATTTGAACACCCTGCCCTTGCGTGCGCGGCTGGCCAAGCAGCTCACGCACCTGGCTCGCAGTTACGGCGTCACGTCGCTTTCCGATTCGCGCGAAGTTCGTATCGGCCTGCAGCTCGCGCAGGAAGAACTGGCGCAGCTTCTGGGTGCATCACGCCAGCGCGTGAACCAGGAACTCAAGGCAATGGAGCGCGAGGACGTGATCCGCATCGAACCTGCCGGGCTGGTCGTGCGCAATCGCGAAGCGCTGATGCGCATCATCGACTCGGGACACTGATTGATTTGTGATCATGACAAATTTCGACCACTTCATTGGCACTCGCGCCGTCTCCGACAAGCACGCATTCGACACCGGCACCCTCACCGCATGGCTCGAAAAGAACCTGGGCGGATTCGAGGGCCCGCTCACGCTGGAGATGTTCAAGGGCGGCCAGTCCAACCCCACGTACAAGCTCGTCACCCCGGGCAAGAGCTACGTGATGCGCGCCAAGCCGGGGCCGGTGGCCAAGCTGCTGCCCTCTGCGCACGCCGTCGAGCGTGAGTTCGCCGTGATGCGCGGTCTGGGCGGCACGGATGTGCCGGTGCCGCAGATGTACTGCCTGTGCGAAGACGAATCCGTCATCGGCCGGGCGTTCTACATCATGGAGTTCATGCAGGGCCGTGTGCTCTGGGACCAGGCCTTGCCCGATATGACCGCTGCGCAGCGAGCCGAAATCTATGACGAGATGAACCGGGTGATAGCCGCGTTGCACACGGTGGACTTTGCGTCGCGGGGCCTCGCCGGTTATGGCAAGCCCGGCAACTACTTCGACCGCCAGATCGGTCGCTGGAGCAAGCAGTACAAGGCGTCGGCTGACGGGGCGGGCCTCATGAGCCAGCCGATTCCCGAAATGGAGCAGCTGGTTGAATGGCTGCCGAAAAACATCCCTGCCGCGGCACGCGACGAAAACAAGGTTTCGATCGTTCACGGCGACTTTCGCCTGGACAACCTGATGTTCGATGCGACCGAGCCTCGCGTCATCGCGGTGCTTGACTGGGAGCTTTCCACACTCGGCCACCCGATGGCCGACTTCAGTTACCACTGCATGGCGTGGCACATCCCGCACAGCGCATCGCGCGGCATTGGCGGGCTCGATCTGCAGACGCTCGGCATTCCGTCCGAAGAGGAATACATCCGGCGCTGGTGTGATCGCACCGGCCTGGCGACGCCGCAAGAGCTCAAGGGCGACTGGAATTTCTATCTCGCCTACAACATGTTCCGCATCGCCGCGATCCTGCAAGGCATTGCCAAGCGGGTCGAGACCGGCACGGCTTCAAGCGCGCAGGCGGCAGCATCGGGCGCAGGTGCAAGGCCAATGGCCGAGCTCGCGTGGCAATTTGCCCAGAAGGCCTGACCCCGCTGCACCGCAACGTACCCCCGCATTTACCCAAGGAAGACGCAAATGGACTTCGACTACTCCCCCAAGACCCGTGAACTGCAGGCCAAGCTGCTCAAGTTCATGGACGACCATATCTATCCAAACGAGCAGGCTTACCACGAAGAACTCGAAGCCAACACCAAAGCAGGCAAGCGCTGGACGCCTCTGAGCACCATCGAGAACCTCAAGGTCAAGGCGCGCGCGGCGGGCCTGTGGAACCTGTTCCTGCCGGTCGATAGCGCATCGGCTTCAGGCTACGAAGGCGCGGGACTGACTAACCAGGAATACGCGCCGCTGGCCGAAATCATGGGACGCGTGCAATGGTCCAGCGAAGTCTTCAATTGCTCGGCGCCCGATACCGGCAACATGGAAACGATCGCGCGTTACGGCTCCGAAGCAATCAAGGCACGCTGGCTCAAGCCCTTGCTCGAAGGCCAGATCCGCTCTGCCTTTGCGATGACAGAACCCGACGTCGCTTCTTCGGACGCGACCAATATCGCCACTCGCATCGAGCGCGATGGTGATGACTACGTCATCAACGGACGCAAGTGGTGGATTTCAGGTGCTGCCGATCCGCGCTGCGCCGTCTTCATCACCATGGGCAAGACCGACCCGGAAGCGCCCCGCCATTCGCAGCAAAGCATGATCATCGTGCCCGCCGATGCCCAGGGGATCCGCATCGTGCGTCCGCTCACGGTATTTGGTTACGACGACGCGCCGCACGGACACGTCGAGATGTATTTCGAAAACGTGCGCGTTCCGGCGGACAACATCCTCTTGGGCGAAGGTCGCGGCTTCGAGATCGCACAGGGGCGCCTTGGCCCCGGACGCATCCACCATTGCATGCGCCTGATCGGCCTGGCAGAGCGAGCGCTTGAGCTGATGTGCAAGCGTGCCCTGGCGCGTGTCGCGTTCGGCAAATCGGTGGCACAGCAAACGGTGACACAGGAACGTATCGCCGAAGCGCGTTGCAAGATCGACATGGCGCGATTGCTAACGCTGCGCGCAGCCTGGCTGATGGACATCGCCGGCAACAAGGTCGCCAAGAACGACATCGCGATGATCAAGGTGGTCGCACCCAACATGGCGCTGCAGGT
>JBKJKT010000204.1:0-8610 GCA_046597415.1 Ramlibacter sp. | reverse complement strand
TGGCGCCAGTGCCAGCCCGCTCACCTGCGCACCCAGTTGCCCGAGCCAGAGCGACAGCCAGCTTCCCTTGAAGCCGGTGTGCCCCGTCACAAGAACGCGCTTGCCGTTGTAACGGTCTGCGAACATGTCAGGTCCACACCTTCCACGGTGCCTTGCCTTGCCACAATTCTTCGAGCTGATTCTTGTCGCGCAAGGTGTCCATCGCCTGCCAGAACCCATCGTGGCGGAAGGCGCGCAGCTGGTCCTGCTGGGTGAGCGACTGCAGCGGCTCGCTCTCCCAGCTCGTCTGGTCGCCGTCGATGTGGTCGAAGATTCCCGGCTCCAGCACGAAGAAACCGCCGTTGATCCAGGAGCCGTCGCCGGCCGGCTTTTCCTGGAAGTTGCGGACGGCGTCAGCTTCCATGCGCAGCGCGCCATATCGGCCAGGGGGCTGAATCGAGGTGACAGTGGCCTGGCGACCGTGGCTGCGATGGAAGTCGATGGAGGCGCGTACATCCAGGTCTGCGACGCCATCGCCGTACGTGAAACAGAACGTCTCATCGCCCAGGTAACTTCGCACCCGTGCAAGCCGCCCGCCGGTCATCGTATCCACGCCGGTATCGACGAGCGTCACGCGCCACGGCTCGGCGTGGCGCACATGCACTTCCATCTGGTTCTTGCTCATGTCGAAGGTGACATCCGACGTATGCAGGAAGTAATTGGCAAAGTACTCCTTGATTGCATAGCCGCGATAGCCCAGGCAGATGATGAAGTCGTTGATCCCGTGGTGGGAATAGATCTTCATGATGTGCCACAGGATCGGCTTGCCGCCGATTTCGATCATGGGCTTGGGCTTGAGGTGCGACTCTTCACTGATGCGGGTGCCGAGGCCGCCGGCCAGGATGACGGCCTTCATGCCGGCCTCCGGGCGGGCGCGTCGTCACGTTTCGGTGTCGGATGCGTGATCATTGGGCGTGCGGTGGAAAGCTGCGCCGATTATGGACCGGCCCTGCATTGCCGCAAGACGCAAGAGTCGGCAGTTATTATTGCCTCGACCTACAACCTCCACACACTGAGTGACCCCACTCCTCGTCACCGGCCTGACCGGCTTCGTCGGCTCCCATCTGTCGCAACAGGCGCAGGCGTCTGATCTGTGCCTGGAGGGCGCGCCGGTTGACCTGCGCGACCCGGCAGCCGTGCTGGAGTCAGTGCACGTCCTGCAACCGCAGGCAGTCATTCATCTGGCCGCGCAAAGTTCGGTCGCGCAATCGCTGGACGATGCCGATGAAACCTTTCGCGTCAACTTCACCGGCACGCTGAACCTGTTGCGAGCACTGCGGGACACGGGCTTTCGCGGGCGCATGCTCTTCGTGGGTTCTGGCGACATGTACGGCAGCGTCAGGCAGGAGTTGCTGCCGGTGACCGAAGACGTCCCGCTGCGTCCGCGCAACCCTTACGCCGTGAGCAAGGTCGCCGCCGAGGCGCTGTGCTACCAATGGAGCCAGTCCGGGCCGTTCGAGATCGTGATGGCGCGACCGTTCAACCACATCGGACCGGGACAGAGCAAACAGTTCGCCGTGGCCGATTTCGCGAGCCAGGTGGCCGCGTACCGCCGCAGCACAGGAGGGGCAGGCGTTTCACAACTGCGGGTGGGGGACATCACTGCTACCCGCGATTTCACTGACGTTCGCGATATCGTGCGCGCCTATCTGGCACTGTTGGCCTCGGGCGTGAATGGTGAGCCTTACAACGTGTGCTCCGGCGTAGAGCGCAGCCTGGGCGACCTCATCGAAGCGTTATTCGAAGCGGGCGGTGTGCGCATGGGCATCGAGGTCGATCCGCAGCGCCTGCGGCCCTCGGAACAGCGGCGCATGCTCGGCAGCTTCGCCAAATTGCGTGCACATACGGGCTGGGCGCCGCGTATCGAACTGACTGAAACCCTGCGTGACATCCTTGCACATTGCGACGAAAAGGCCACAACTTCATGACCAAGACTGCGCTCATCACTGGCATCACCGGACAGGACGGCGCGTACCTCGCGCAACTGCTGCTGGGCAAGGGCTACGCCGTTCATGGCGTTGTCGCCCGGCGCGCCTCCGACACGCTGTGGCGCCTGCGCGAACTGGGCATACTCGACGGCGTGCGCCTGTGGGACGGCGATGTCGCCGACCTGTCATCGGTCATCCGCATCGTGCAGGGCTCGGCCGCCGACGAGATCTACAACCTCGCCGCGCAAAGCTTCGTGGGCACGTCATGGACGCAACCGCTGCTCACGGGCCAGGTCACGGGACTGGGCGCGGTCAATGTGCTCGAAGCCATCCGCATCGTCAATCCGAAGGCGCGGTTTTATCAGGCCAGCACGAGCGAGATGTACGGCCAGATCCGCGAGCCGATGCAAAGCGAGACCACGCCGTTCTATCCGCGCAGTCCCTACGGATGCGCCAAGCTCTATGCGCACTGGATGACGGTGAATCACCGCGAAAGTTTCGGCCTGCACGCATCGAGCGGCATCCTGTTCAACCACGAGTCGCCGCTGCGCGGCATCGAGTTCGTCACGCGCAAGGTGACGGATGGTGCAGCGCGCATCAAGCAGGACCGCCAGAAAGTCCTCAAGCTGGGCAACATCGACGCCAGCCGTGATTGGGGCTTTGCAGGCGACTATGTTGAGGCCATGTGGCTGATGCTGCAGCAGGCGCAGGCCGATGACTTCGTTATCGCGACGGGCCGCAAGGCAACCGTGCGCGAGATGTGCCGCATCGCGTTCTCGCACCTGGGATTGAACTACGAGGATCACGTCGAGATCGACCCGCAGTTCTTCCGTCCGGCCGAAGTCGACGTGCTGCTCGGCAATCCGGCCAAGGCCATGGAGAAGCTCGGCTGGCGCGCGACGACCTCGCTGGAAGCATTGATTGCGATGATGGTCGATGCCGACATGAGGCGAGTCGAGCGTGAGTGAAGGCGAAGCACGCGTGAGTGGCGGGGCGCTGCGCGAGGGCGAGACCGCACTGCGCGAGAGCGAGACGGCGCTGCGCGCCGTGGCCTGTGTCCATGAGTGGCTCACCGAGTGGGGCGGCTCCGAAGACTGCTTTCGCCTGATCCTGCAGGCGTACCCGCAGGCGCGCGCCTTTGCAACGATCGACTATCTGTCCCGCGCCGACCGTGAGCGCATGGGCGCTCGCGAGATCAAGACGACTTTCCTGCAGCGCGCGCCGGCCGTGCGGACGAAGTTCTGGAACTACCTGCCTGTCACCGCGCTTGCGGTCGAGACGCACGACCTGAGCGATGCGCAGATGATCATCTCCAGCTCGCACGCGTTCGCCAAAGGCGTGTTGACGCGTGCTGACCAGTTTCATGCGAGCTATGTGTATTCGCCGATGCGATATGCATGGGATCTGCATCATCAATACCTGCGCGATTACAAGCTCGACACAGGCGTCAAGTCGCTGATGGCGCGCTACCTGTTCCAGCGCCTGCGCCGGTGGGACCGGCAAACTGCGAACAACGTCGATCTGTACATGGCCATCTCGAAACATGTGCAGGCGCGCGTCTGGCGTTGCTACCGGCGACCGGCTCGTGTCATCTATCCGCCCGTTCGCACGCATCTCTACCAGGTCGAGACGCAAAAGCAGGATCACTACGTGACGGTATCGCGGCTGGTGTCCTACAAGCGCATCGGCATGATCGTGGACGCGTTTCGTGCCATGCCATCCCGCAAGCTCATCGTGATCGGCGATGGCCCCGACATGCCGGCCCTGCGCGCGAATTGCCCGCCCAACGTGACGCTGATCGGCAGGCAGGACGATGAATCGGTGCATCAGCACTTGCGGGCCGCACGCGCCTTCATCTTCGCAGCGCACGAGGACTTCGGCATTTCGCCCGTCGAGGCGCAGGCCTGCGGAACGCCCGTCATCGCCTATGGCGCCGGTGGCTCGCTGGAGACCGTGCGTGGGCAGGGCCTGGGCGTCGAGACCGTGCAAGCCCCGACCGGCCTTTTCTTTCGTGAACAGACGGCGGCCAGCCTGGTCCGGGCGGTTGAAGAATTTGAATCTGCGGGTCCAGTGTTCGATCCGCATGCCTGCCGCGAGTGGGCCGAGCAATTCAGCGAAGCGCAGTTCACGCGCCGGTTCGTGGAGTGCGTCGAACAAGGATGGGCGCTCTGGCAACGCAACCCGCGCGACGTGGACAGTATCGCGATGCATACATGACCGTCGCCTCTGCGCTGCGAATCGGTCCGATAGCACTCTTTCTCCTGCTGGTGATTCCCTGGCTATCGCCGCGTGCCGGTGGTCCATCCACTTCGGTGGAACCTTGGCTTCTGAGCGCGATCTGCGGTGCCGCCGCCTACGGAATTTCGCGCTCGCGTTCACCCGGATGGGGCATCACCGGCGCACTCGCCGCGATTGCGGTGTGGGCGGCGCTGCGAAGCGGCGTCAATACCGAAACGCTGGCATTGGCAGGCGCATGCCTTCTGGTTTTCATGGCCGCGAGCATTGCCCGCGCGGGCGCTGATGACGACGCGTTCATTCGTGCGGTGGCGTGGGCGTGGCTCGCCGCCGCAGCAGTGAGCACCGTCATTGCGTTGATCCAGTACTTCGGTCACTCTGATTGGTTTGCCCCTGTTTTCAGCGGCACCTCTGCGGGCGAGGCCTACGCCAACCTGCGCCAGCGAAACCAGTTCGCATCGCTCACCGTGATCGGCATGGCGTCCCTTTTCTGGTTGCGTCCGCGACACCTCACGAGCTGGCAGGCGTTCGCGGCGATCGCGTGGCTTGCTGTCGGAAACGCGGCAACGACGTCACGCACCGGCCTGGCAGAAATGATCGGATTGGCCGTGCTGGCCTGCATCTGGCCGGGTGAGCGCAAAGCTCGCGTGCAACTGTGGCTCGTGGCGTTTGCTGCGTATGCGCTGGCCGCCTTCGCGTTGCCCTGGTTATTGGAAGCGGCGAGCGGCGTGGCGGGCAATCGGCTTTGGGAGCGCGTGGCGTCGGTCGATTCGTGCAGCAGCCGGGCGGTGCTGTGGTCGAACGTGCTTCACCTCATTTCGCAGAGACCGTGGCTCGGCTGGGGCTGGGGCGAGCTCGATTACGCGCATTACACGACGCTGTACACCGGTGCGCGTTTCTGCGACATCCTGGACAACGCACACAGCCTGCCGCTGCACCTGGCTGTGGAACTGGGCGTTCCGGCTGCGGTGCTTGCTGGCGTTGCGATTGCGTGGGCGGTATTGCGCGGCCAACCCTGGAAGGAAGCCGATGGCGCTAGGCAAATGGCTTGGGCTGTGCTGGCCGTGCTGGGGCTTCACAGCCTGCTTGAGTACCCGCTCTGGTATGGGCCCTTCCAGATCGCGGGCGGACTTGCGCTGGGGTTGCTGATTGCACCGCGTCGGGAAGTGCTGCTGGATGGCGGTGATCGAGATGCATCAGAGGGATCCATGCAGCCCGTGCGCTACGCCCCGCCAACCGCCCCCGTCCTCGCCCCGGTCGTGGCCGTCATCACCATCGTCGGGTGCATGTATGCCGCATGGGAATACCGCCGCGTCAGTCAGGTTTACCTGGCGCCCGAAGCGCGCGACAGCCACATGCGCGATGACCCGCTGCCGATGGTCCGGGGATCATGGCTTTTCCGTAGCCAGGTGCGTTTCGCAGAACTGACGTTGACGCCGCTGACCCTGGACAACAAGGAATGGACTTATGAGACCGCGCTTAACACGCTGCATTACTCGCCGGAGCCGCGTGTCATCGAGAAGCTGATCGAGAGCGGCACCCTCTTGGGCCGTGAGGCCGAAATGGTGGTCCACCTGGCGCGGCTTCGCGCTGCGTTTCCGGATGCTTATGAGGCCTGGGTGAAGGCGAAGAAGTAGGGCGGCGCCAGGACTACCCTGCCACTCAGCTGCTGCGGCTGATAGGTTTGCCTGTGTCGCTTCAAGTCCGGAGACTAAAAGCCCTTCAGTATGCGCATCACCGTCGCGGCCCCTGGAATCGCAAGAACCGCCATGTGAGCCGCTACTCCTAAGTCGGGCCATGCGGAGCCGGTGCCAAACCTCTCTAGATTCCAGCAATGGCCCTTAGTCGCGCAATGACCACCTCTGCACGGCCGGAGGGAAACTGCCACTCAACCGCGTCCGTAAAGAGAATGTCAGCGAGCAGACCATCAATTTCATCCTGTACGTACTGCGTGACTGCGCCTCCTATCTCGCGGAGCTCCGCCCCAAGTTCAACGCGGCCATCAACAACATTCAGAATGTCTTCCATGTCGTGATGGAAAAAGTCGCCTTGCCCCCGGCTGTAAAAGGAATCGAGCTTTGTCGCAATGAAGAGCGGAGGAGAAATGAGCTTCATTGTTCGCCCGCTCGGCAGAGCAATCGGCTGCGTGTTCTTGAATGCTTCCTCATACCAACGGTTGACAGAATGTCCAAGGACTTGGGTCGTCGGCATCACGTCTAGTAGTAAATTCCCCTTCTTCCACCGACACATGTGATCAGCGCTTGAGGCTTCCACGAACCCGCACGCTGTCAGCCGAAAGTGGAGTGTCAGGTAGTAGTCCGCAAGCGAAGCGACCTCCGCTACCAAGTCAACATCAGCAGTTGGCCTCACGGGGGGCCGGGCTGTGTCAGTTATCAGGAGGCCCACTGCACAGCCGCCTACCAGCATCATTTCTTCGGCAAACGGGCCCAGCGCTTGCGCGACTAGGTCTACAACACCAATGTTCGGATCAACTTTAATCACAGCATTTCTAATCTTTCCTTCGAGATTTCCCGCTCACGCGCGGCCCCTATTCGAATCGCGTCAATAAGCGCCAGCACTTCATACATGCGAGCATCGCGAAGACAAGCCTCAGGGGCGCCCGGATGGAGTGGGACCAGCTCGAAACCCCAGACGGAACCTTGGGGGTGTGGCCACACAGGAACAAGTGCGTCTGACTTCTCGAAATGCTGGGAGAGAAATTGGGACCCTAATGACGTCGGGATTCCTCGCGTTGCGGGACCAAGCACAGCCGGGAATGCGTACTTGACACCGTGGACGGCAAACTCTTTTAGTGCTGGCCGCAGTGCGCGAATCGACCCTGCCGACCGGCTCAGGAGGCGAGCCGTCTCGCAGCGCGTCAATGCGGCGTGAATGGTCGAAACTGATACCCCGAAATCGGCTGCCAAATCCGTAAGCAGAAACTCCGAGCGTTCATTCGCAAAAATCTTAGTTGCCAGCACTAGATCAAAAGGCTTCAAAGCAGTTTGTTTGTCGCGCATAAACCGTACTCAACATTCATTTAAAAATTTTCCAATTTCGCGAAAACCGAAAAAAATCTCTTTTCTAACAAATTCAAGGTTTTTCGGATTTCGCGAAATGCAATAGGCGGAAGATCAATGCCATGAACACGCGTAACTCATTAACAGAGTCATTGCCATTGAGCTGACCTGAGGCCATATTCGAAATTTAAATGGTACCTGGGCATAGATAATAGAACTCTATAAGTGTTGCAAAAGCGCATAAGACAACCTGATTAGCAAAAGTATAATGTCGATTATACTCAATATCCTAACTTAGGAAGCAATATGGCAACTCCACAAAACGGATTGCGGAAGAAGAGTCCGAGAGCGCCCTCGATCTCACTTGACGAAGCGCTGGAAAAGTCTCTTCGCATTTATGAGAAGGAGCGCATTCATCCCACGCCTGCGGATGTGGCTGCGCAAGCGATGGGCTATAAGGACGCCAACAACGGGCGGGCGCTTACGGCTATCGCGTCACTCCGCTACTACGGCTTGATTGATCGGGTAGGTGACGGAAAGCTGGCGGTAAGCAAAGATGTCGAGGCGTACAAATACTCCCCAAGCGCAGAAGTCTCGGGTTCGTATTTGCGTAAGTTCGTTGCAACGCCCCCGTTGTTCGCAGAGCTTCTGGACCGATACAGCACTGGTTTGCCTTCGGATGGCACGTTGCGCTACGACCTAATTCAGCGGGGCTTTCTGCCAAATGGCGCTGAGGCTATAGTGACTGCGTTTCGCCGGTCGGTAGAGTTCTCGAATGTGTTCCAGCATGACCCTACTCCCTCCTCAGCCATCTCCGACGAAGAGTCGGACTCAATTGAACAAGAAGCGCAAGCAGTTGGGATCACTGCGAACCTACCGGACCCCGCACCACCGTCTGTCGACCCTGCACCGCGGTCGCAAGCATACGCGCCGCCTCAGCCAAGCCTTTCAGCTGGCTCCAGTATTGAGGATGACAGTCACGACCGCATCCCAGTCCGACTATCTCAAGGGCGCAGAGCATGGCTCTTAATCCCTGCTACTTTTTATGAAGCCGATAAGCAAAGGCTGAAAGCACATATCGACTTGCTCATGACCGAGGAGGACGAGTAGCGGATCACGCACAGCAATTGGTCCTCAGAGCCGTACCAACTGCTTGAGCCCGCCTCGCCACTATGTGTGCGAGGCCCTACCCCGTCACCCAGTGCCCCGATTTCCCACCCTGCTTTTCCAGCAGCTTCACCCCATTGATCGTCATGCCGCGATCGACCGCCTTGCACATGTCGTAGATGGTGAGAAGGGCAACTTGCACGGCCGTCAGCGCTTCCATCTCCACGCCCGTCTGCCCCACCGTCTCCGCCGTCACCTTGCACGCCACGCCCGCAGCGCCG
>JBKJKT010000247.1:0-9974 GCA_046597415.1 Ramlibacter sp. | reverse complement strand
GCGCCTGGGGCGCATGAAAGATGAAGGTACGGCAGCAGTCGAGATCACCTCGATCATGAAGCGAAATTCATGCGGCAAGGCGCTGGACATCGCGCGCACGGCCCGCGACATGATGGGTGGCAACGGCATCAGCGACGAGTTCGGCGTTGCTCGGCACCTGGTGAACCTGGAAGTGGTGAACACTTATGAAGGCACCCACGACGTTCATGCGCTGATTCTGGGCCGGGCACAGACGGGGATTTCGGCGTTCTGACCTGCTCACTGCGCGATTGAACCTATCGGAGCGCAGTGTTACTGAGTTAAATCGAGCAGCCACGTTCCCTTCGGGGTGCATCTGCGCACCCGCGCTGCTCCGTTTAACTCATGGAGCATTGCGCAATGACCGATCCTGTAGGTGGCGCCCGGGTTTCAGTTTCAGGCAATCCTGCGCCGGTCCAGACCTGCGCTTCACGAGGCGTCAGCACGGCCGCCGAACACGCGCAGAGCCTTGTTGGTTTTGGGGGGCCGCCCGCGCTCCCGATCGGAGAGCCCCTTGTCCAGCTGACCTCGGCTGATCCTCAAGAGAATCGACTGGCGCGGGTTCCAAAGTCGGTCATGCAAATTGTCGCGGCCTATCTCGAACTGCCACAACAGGTGGCGCTGGGGTCCACTTCACGCCAGATGCGAGCGACGATCACCGCCCAGGTTTCCTACACCCGGATCCACTCGGTATTCGGCGGCCTGGTGTCGCAGGACCGGACACTCGGGCGGGAGATCAGTGCCGAAACCCGCAGAGGCGCCTCGCTTTACGATGAGTACCGCAGAGACTTCGCAGGCAACACTGACAGCGGCATCGAGCTTTATGAGATGCTTCAGGAGGACACGGACGAATCGGCCGACAGGTTGGATGCTTTGTGTGCAAGTCGCAGCAAGTTCCGATCGCAGTTGCCCGACCTTCTGAGCCCGTATGTCGACCTGTATGTCCGAACCCGGTCGCCCGAGCCATTCGGGGCCCTGTTCTCGGCATGCGATCGCTTCCTCCAGGCGACGACCGCAGCAGACAAAAAGCAGATTTACTTTCAGCATCTACGACCCGCCGCCACTGCTGTCCATAGGCGCGGGGAGCTGGGCGAGGTCGTTAAACAGGCGGATCTGATGGTCAATGAAAACCGGATGGAGGAAATGCAGGCTCTGGTGAGCGCCAGGGTCGAGTCGCTGGTGGCGGACCCAGACCTGCGAAGAGCTGCCGCAAATCGTCTGATTGACAACTGGACCCGGCAGCTGGTCCAGTTGTTTTCCGGCGCAAGCGCCTGACCATCCGCAAGGCACTGATCCCGCGGGGGTCAAGCCCCCACTGATAGCTGGCGACCCCGCAGATACTGCAGGCCCAGCGCAGCCACGACAAGCCCAATCCCCAGCAGATCCGCGATCATGGCGGGATACACGAGCGCAAATCCGGCCGCGATGAGCATCGTGCGCTCCAGCACGTTTGTCTTTCGCAAGGCCCAGCCCTGGAAGCCCGCCGCGATCGCTGCGATCCCCAATGCCGCTGTCAGGGTCACCTCGGCAATCGACCACCAGTTCGCGGTTGCAAGCGCCTTTGTCGATCCCATCAGAAGCAATCCCTGCCCGGCAGGGTCGAGCACGAACATGAACGGAAGCAGGAATGCGGGCGTTGTGTACTTCCAGCATTGCATGGTCGTTTTGTAGGGGTCGCCGCCGGTGATCGCCGATGCGGCAAAAGGCGAAAGCGCCGTGGGCGGCGAAACCTCCGACAGCACGGCGTAGTAGAAGATGAACATGTGAGCTGCATAGTCGGGCACGCCCATCTTGATGAGGGCCGGCGCTGCAATGACAGCGCAGATGATGTACGAGGCCGTCACCGGCACGGCCAGTCCCACGACCCAGACGACGAGCGCGGTGTACAAGGCGGTCAGCATGAGCGAACCACCCGCCAGGTCGATCACGATGCTGCTGAACTTCAGGCCCAGGCCCGTGAGCGTGACCACCCCGACGATGATGCCGGCTCCCGCGCATGTCGCCGCAACGTTCAGCACGCCGGTTGTGCCGGCGGACATCGCTTTGATGAACCCTGAGTTCCATAGCTGCGAGACGATGGGGCCGCGGCCGCGGAAGACGTCGTAGGGAACCAGCGCGCTCTCGGACCTCAGGAAGCTCACGACCAGGGTGACGGCAGTTGCCCAGAAAACCGAGAGCACGGGCGAGAATCCCAACATCATGAAGACGACGATCGAGATCAACGAGATGAAGTGATACCAGTATCTGCGGGTCAGGTTCCACAGCGAGTCGGCCTTCTCGAACGCGACGTTCCCCATCCCATATTTGCGCGCATCGATCTCCACCATCAGAAAAAGCGCCAGATAAAAAAGCAGGGTGGGGATGACCGCCATCAGCAGGACATCGAGATACGAAATCTTCAGGAACTCCGCAATGAGAAAGGCCGCAGCACCCAATACCGGCGGCGAGATGATCGCGCCGAGGCCGCCCGCGGAAAGCAATCCACCTGCGGCATTCTTTTCGTAACCCACCTTCTGCAGCATCGGCCATGCAACCGCGCCCAGCGTGACCGTGGTTGCGACCCCCGAACCCGAAGGCCCGCCCAGCAGAAAGGATGCCAGCACAACCGTGCGACCCGCGCCGGTGGGCTTGCCTCCCATCGCCGAAAACGAGAAGTCGATATAGAACTTGCCCGCGCCTGAATACTGCAAAAAGGCGCCGAATATCGTGAACAGGATGATGAGCGACGACGACACATCCACAGCCACGCCGAAGATGCCTTCGAGCGTCATGTAGAGGTGGCCGACCAGTCGCCCGACTTCATAGCCCTTGTGCGTCCACGGAGCGGGGAGCATGGGGCCGACCAGGGCATACACGATGAATGCGCCCGTCACCACCGGCATGATCCATCCTGTCGTGCGCCGCATGGCTTCCAGAATCAGGATGACCAGCGAGATGCCGAACACGATGTCCCACCGGTTGGGCGTGGTGTTGCGGTCGGTAAAATCGTCGCCGCCGTAGATCAGGTATACCACCACGGCCACCGCGAGCAGCGCCGACAGCACATCCCACCACATGATGCGATGCCGATAGCGCTTTGCCACCGGAAACAGCAAGAAGGTGAGAAAAAGCACCATCGCCACGTGCAGGGGCCGCAGCGTTTGCGTCGGCACGATGGAGTAGGCGGCGTAGAGATGGAACGCCGAAATCGCTACCGCGACCAGCGTGATGAAAGCGGCGCGCCAGCCAGTGAACTGATTGGCGGCGCCTTCTTCTTCCTCGATGAACTGCTGCGCTTTTTTCAGCGCTTCATCGCTCACCGATGCGGCGGGCATCGGCAGCGGTGCGGCGTCTTGTGTCACGCAGCGATCAATTCAGCTTGATGCCTTTTTCGGCAAAGTACTTCACTGCGCCAGGATGCCATGGCATGGGCGAAGCGGACGCCTTCTGGTTTTCCAGCTTGAAGTTCTCGGCTTCCTTGTGAACGGCGATGAGGTCGGCGCGCTTGTCGAAAATCGTCTTGACGATGTTGTAGGCCGTCTTCTCATCCATCTTTTCGTTGGCGACCAGCAGGTTCATCACCGTTGCCTGCTTGTTGTCGGTATCCATGCCCTTGTAGACAGCCTTGGGAATGGCGTCTTCAATGTAGAGCTGGCCATATTTCTGGTTCATCTTTCCCACGACTTCGCTGTGGTCGATCATCTTGATCTTGGTGCCCGGCGTGTTGGCCAGGTCGGTCACTGCGGCAGTCGGCAGGCCGCCCACCCAGAAGAACGCATCGATCTTGTTGTCCTTGATCGCATTGACTGACTCAGCCACGCCCAGGCGTTCGCGCTTCATGTCCTTGTCCTTGTCCAGGCCGGCGGCCTCGATGATTCGAAAGGCCATCACTTCAGTCGCGCTGCCGGGCGAGCCGGTGGAGACATGTTTGCCTTTAAGGTCGGACATCTTGGTAATGCCGCGGCCCTCGACGGTAACCAGGTGCATGCGGTTGGGGTACAGCACCATGAGCGTGCGCACGGCCACCTTGTTGCCCTTGAACTTGTCTTCGCCGCGCAGGGCATCCAGGCCCGCGTCGGCCATCGTGAAGCCGACGTAGGGCTTGTCGGTACCGATGAGCTTGAGGTTGTCGACCGAGCCGCCGGTAACCTCAGCCGTGGCTTGCATGCCCGGGACGTTTTTCGAAAGAACAGCAGCAAGGCCGCCGCCCATGGGGTAATAGACCCCGCCAGTGCCGCCAGTGGCGATAGATATGTTCTGCGCGCCCGCAAGGCCGGGTAGTGCAAGGGAAAGGGCGAGCGCCGAGAAGGTTGCTACGGTACGCAGTAGTCGAATCATGGGTGTCTCCAATTTATCCGGGGATGCTGGAGGACACGCCCACTGTTGTCAATGCTGTGAAACGCTTGTGCCTTTTGTATGCTCCGCCTGGCTCATCGGGGACGGAAATTGCCGCAGAGAAATCAGGCCGCCGCTTCAAGCCCGTTGCTGAAGTGCTCCTGCATGCGCTTGACGGCTGCCTTGGCATCGCGACGAATGAGTGCATCGACGATGGCTCGATGCTCCAGCATGGACTCCCTGACGCGGCCCGACTTCAAGAGGGAGTTGTGCCGATTGAGCTTCATCACCTTGCGCAGATCGGCCACCATCTGATCGCGCCACTTGTTGCCCGCCACTTCGAGCAGTCGTATGTGGAAGCGTTCGTTCAGGGTAAAAAACTTTTCGCGGTTGCCCACGGCGGCTTCCAGTTCCTTGTGGAGCGTCTGCAACTCCTTCAGTTCAGCGTCAGTCGCGCGCTGGGCAACCACGCCGGCCGCATCGCTTTCCAGCAGCGAGAGCAGGTGGTAGATGTCCGCGAGATCTGTCTCCGATACCTCGGTGACGTAAGCGCCGCGTCGCACCTTCATCGTCACCAGTCCCTCGGCAGCCAACACCTTCAACGCCTCACGCAAAGGCGTGCGGCTAATGCCGAATTCCTCTGCGATCTTCATCTCGTCAATCCAGCTTCCGGGCTCCAGTTGGCGCGCGAAGATGCGCTGACGCAGCTGCTCGGCGACTTCTACATAAAGTGCGCGGGGAGTGAGCGTGAGAGCTGGGGCCATGCGGCGATTCTAGATTGCTTCTGAATTTTGAATCAATAATTATGAATGATGTAAACTCCCCGAAACACGGCACACTGGCGACGGCGCACTACCAGCCCACTTGAACCGAACCTGAACCGCACTCGATCCGCGTATTGAAGAGCACACCATGACGACGCCTGAAAAAACCCCAGCTGACCTCGATGCGTGGGAGCGCGCAGCCGCTAAATCCGTACCGAATGGCGATGTGAGCCAGCTCAACTGGCACACGCCCGACGGCATCGAAGTCAAACCCCTCTACACGGCCGCAGACACAGCAGGCCTAGCACACGCCAACTCGCTTCCGGGCTTCGAGCCCTACGTGCGCGGGCCGCAGGCCACGATGTACGCGTCGCGCCCCTGGACCATTCGTCAGTACGCGGGTTTTTCGACGGCAGAGGAGTCGAATGCGTTCTATCGCAAGGGCCTGGCGGGCGGTGGCCAGGGGGTATCAGTTGCGTTCGACCTCGCGACGCATCGCGGATACGACAGCGATCATCCTCGTGTGACTGGCGATGTCGGCAAGGCGGGCGTCGCCATCGATTCGGTCGAGGACATGAAGATCCTCTTCGACGGCATTCCGCTCGACAAGGTGAGCGTTTCGATGACGATGAATGGTGCGGTGCTGCCGGTGCTGGCCGGCTACATCGTTGCAGCCGAAGAGCAGGGCGTCGCGCAGGACAAGCTCTCGGGGACCATCCAGAACGACATCCTCAAGGAGTTCATGGTCCGCAATACATACATCTACCCGCCCAAGCCCAGCATGCGGATCATCGGCGACATCATTGAGTACACGGCAAGGAAAATGCCGAAGTTCAACTCGATCTCGATCTCGGGCTATCACATGCAGGAGGCGGGAGCAAACCAGGCGCTGGAACTGGCCTTCACGCTGGCGGACGGCAAGGAATACGTGAAGACGGCGCTGGGCAAGGGGCTGGATGTCGATGAGTTCGCCGGGCGCCTGTCGTTCTTCTGGGCTATCGGCATGAACTTCTATCTGGAAGTCGCCAAGATGCGCGCCGCGCGGCTTTTGTGGTGGCGGATCATGAAGGGCTTCAACGCGAAGAGTCCCAAGAGCTTGATGCTGCGCACGCACTGCCAGACGTCAGGCTGGTCGCTCACCGAGCAGGACCCGTACAACAACATCGTGCGCACGACCATTGAAGCGATGGCTGCGGTCTTCGGTGGAACCCAGTCGCTGCACACCAATTCGTTCGACGAGGCGATTGCTTTGCCGACGGAGTTCTCCGCACGCATCGCCCGCAATACGCAGTTGATCATCCAGGAAGAAACTCACATCACAAACGTGATCGACCCGTGGGCGGGCAGCTACATGATGGAAAAGCTAACCCAGGACATGGCCGACTCTGCGTGGAAGATCATCGAGGAAGTCGAGGCCATGGGTGGCATGACGCGCGCGGTTGATTCGGGTTGGGCCAAGCTCAAGATAGAGGCGGCCGCCGCCGAAAAGCAGGCGCGCATCGACTCGGGTCTGGACGTTATCGTCGGCGTGAACAAGTACAAACTCGACAAGGCCGACCCGGTCGAGATTCGCGATGTCGACAACGTGATGGTGCGCGATCAGCAGATCGCCCGGCTTGCAAGGATCCGTGGGTCGCGCGATGCTGCTGCGGTTCAAACCGCGCTGGATGCATTGACTGCCGCCGCGCATGACGGCACCGGCAATCTGCTTGAACTGTCGGTCAATGCCGTGCGGCTTCGGGCGACGGTGGGTGAGATTTCAGACTCGCTAGAAAAAATTTACGGGCGCCATCGCGCCGATACGCAAAAGGTGACTGGTGTGTACGCAGCAGCTTACGACTCGGCCCAGGGGTGGGACAAATTGAAAGCGGAGATTGCCGCATTCGCCGACGATCACGGGCGGCGTCCGCGCGTGATGATCTCCAAGCTCGGTCAGGATGGGCATGACCGGGGCGCGAAGGTGGTTGCGACCGCGTTTGCCGACCTGGGCTTTGATGTGGACATCGGCCCGCTCTTCCAGACCCCCCAGGAGTGCGCGAGGCAGGCGATCGAGAACGACGTGCATGCGGTAGGCGTATCGACACTGGCGGCCGGTCACAAGACGCTGGTGCCCGAGATCATCGCCGAGCTGAAGAAGCAGGGCGCGCACGACATCATCGTTTTTGTGGGTGGCGTGGTTCCGCAACAGGACTATGAGTTTCTCTACAACGCGGGTGTGAAGGGTATCTACGGGCCGGGGACACCGATCCCCGCGAGCGCGAAGGATGTGCTGGAACAGATTCGTAAGAATCAGCCCTCGGCATGATGTCGTGATACAGTAATACCGTATTCACATTTCGGGGAAAATCATGGCCGTATCCGTCCGCATGGACCCGGTGCTCGAACGCGAGCTGGAAGCCGCGGCGCGGCGCATGGGCCAGACCAAGTCGCAGTTCATCGTGGACGCCGTCGAGCGCGCCCTCGGGCGGAAGAATCCTTATGAGCTGTTGCTTCAGGTGCAGGAGGAGATCGCTGAATATGCAGTAGCGCCAGCAGCCGGCGCACGCATGACCGCGAAAGCCACCGCCAAAGGCGCGGACACGGTTAGCGCGAAAGAGCGCGTGCGAGCAGTGCTTGAGCAAAAGCACCAGGCGCTCCAGGATCAATGGGCCAAGGACCACGCGGCGCCCGTTGTTCCCACGCGGCGGACCACTCGATCCCAGCGAACCAAATGAAGCCTGCACTGATCGACGCCAGCGCCATGGTTGCCTTGTTCGATGTGCGCGACAAGGCGCATGAACACTACACGGAGCTGCTGCGCAGGCAGGGTCATGAACTGCGGTTGCACAGCACCTGGCCCTGCGTTGTTGAAGCCTCGCACCTGGTGCGCGGCGCCGCCCGACTCGCCCTGCTGCGCTGGATAGGCCATGGGGCAGTGCAGATCTTTCCGATGGATGCGGCTGAACTCCCTGAGCTGTCGCTGCTGATGGATACCTGGTCTGAGCCCAGGCGCACCGTCATGGATCTGGCCGATGCGACGCTATACAGTGTTGCGGCGCAGACCGACATTCGCAGCATCATGACACTGGACGTTCGCGACTTTTCGCGCTATCGCCTGCCCGATGGCCAGGCTTTCGAGATCCTGTGACCGCAGCAGCACATTCACTGACCGATGACGTACTGGCTGGCGATGCCCCGACGCGGCGTCGTGCGATTGCCAAAGCCATCACGCTGCTCGAATCGACGCGCACTGATCATCGCGCGCAGGGCGATGAACTGCTCACCGGGTTGCTGCCGCACACCGGCCAATCGTTCCGCCTGGGGATCAGCGGCGTGCCCGGCGTCGGCAAGAGTACGTTTATCGAAGCCTTGGGCCTCTACCTCATCGAGCAGGGACATCGGGTTGCAGTCCTGACCATCGACCCTTCGAGCACCGTGTCTGGCGGCTCGATCCTGGGCGACAAGACTCGCATGGAAAAGTTGTCGGTCCATGAGCGTGCGTTCATCCGTCCAAGCCCATCGAGCGGCACGCTTGGCGGTGTCGCCGAGAAAACGCGCGAGGCCATGCTGGTCTGTGAAGCGGCAGGCTATGACATCGTGATCGTCGAGACGGTCGGCGTGGGCCAGAGCGAAATCGCAGTGGCCGGCATGACGGACATGTTCGTGTTGATGCAGTTGCCCAACGCCGGCGACGACCTGCAGGCGATCAAGAAGGGCGTGCTCGAGCTCGCCGACCTGGTGGTCGTCAACAAGGCCGACCTCGACCCGGCCGCGGCGGCGCGCGCGGTGGGCCAGCTCGAATCGGCGATGCAGCTCTCCAGTCCGCGCGAAGGCGCAGCGTTGCGGCCGCGCGTGCTCGCGACCAGCGCCATCGACGGCAGTCAGGTTCGCGCCGTCTGGGCAGCGGCTGCCGCCTGGGCGTCGGCCCGGCGCGCCAGCGGCGCCCTGGCGCGACGCCGCGAAACGCAGTCGCGCGCCTGGCTGTGGGAGCGGATCGACGCCGGCCTGGCCGAGCGATTTCGCGCCCACGCCGCGGTGCGCGGCCTGCTGCCGGAGATGCTCGCGGCGGTCGACGCCGGCCGGCTGCCGGTCTCGGTGGCCGCACGCCGCCTGCTGGGCGCCTTCGCCGGCGAGCCGGGCGCCGACAATAGCGAGGCCTGAAGAAGAAAGACGGTCCATGCACGACATCATTCAAGAGCTCGAAGCGCGGCGCGCCCGTGCCCGCCTCGGCGGCGGACAGACGCGCATCGCGGCGCAGCATGCCAAGGGCAAGCTGACGGCGCGCGAGCGGATCGACCTGCTCCTCGACGAAGGCACGTTCGAGGAGTGGGACATGTTCGTCGAGCACCGCAGCCACGACTTCGGCATGGAGCAGAACCGGCCACCGGGCGACGGCGTCGTCACCGGCTACGGGATGATCAACGGCCGGCTGGTGTTCGTCTTCAGCCAGGACTTCACCGTCTTCGGCGGCGCCCTCTCGGAGGCGCATGCCGAGAAGATCTGCAAGGTGATGGACCAGGCGATGAAGGTCGGTGCGCCGGTGATCGGCCTCAACGACTCCGGCGGCGCGCGCATCCAGGAGGGCGTGGCCTCGCTCGGCGGCTATGCCGAGGTGTTCCAGAGAAACGTCATCGCCTCTGGCGTGGTGCCGCAGATCAGCATGATCATGGGCCCGTGCGCCGGCGGCGCCGTGTACTCGCCGGCGATGACCGACTTCATCTTCATGGTCAAGGACAGCAGCTACATGTTTGTCACCGGTCCCGAGGTTGTGAAGACGGTGACGCACGAGGAAGTGACGGCCGAGGAGCTGGGCGGGGCGCTGACCCACACCACCCGCAGCGGCGTCGCCGACCTGGCGTTCGAGAACGACGTCGATGCGCTGGCGATGCTGCGCCGCTT
>JBKJKT010000176.1:0-52306 GCA_046597415.1 Ramlibacter sp. | reverse complement strand
AGCAGCACGACGGTGCTGTCGTCGATCACCTGGGTGCGCAGGTTGGCGAAGGTGCGCTTGTCCTTGTTGGTGCTCTTTTCGCCGCCGGCGCGGTCGAACGAGAACTTCACGGCCTGGGCGTTGAAGGGCTCGCCGTTATGAAACTTCACTCCCTTGCGCAGCCGGAACGTATACGTCTTGAGGTCAGGAGAGACTTCCCAGCTTTCGGCCAGGAGCGGCGTCACGCTGCCATCGGAGTTGATCTTGGTCAGGGTCTCGTAGATGTTGTACAGCGTGACTTCCGAGATCGACGACGCAGCGCCGCCGGTGGGATCGAGGCCAGGGCTGGGCTCCAGTGCCATGGCCAGCACGATGGCGTCTTTCTTGCCTTGGGCCAGGGCCTGTGGCAACGAAAGGGATCCGGTTGCCAGTGCGGCGGTAGCGAGGACGGTACGGCGGTTCAACATGATTCAGCTCCAGCGAGAAAAAGAAACAGAAATACATCATCCCCGAGTTTGCGCGGGCGTGGCAAGCGGGTTTTGCTTATGCCGTGCCGACGCGTTGTCGGGGTCTGGGCTCGGCCTGCGGAACGGCTTCGAGCAGGGCGCGAGTGTAAGGGTGTTCGGCGGCGGTGAAGAGCCGCTCGGGCGGGCCTTGCTCGACGATGCGTCCCTGCCAGAGGACCGCAACGTCGTCGCACAAATGGTGCACAACCGCCAGGTCATGCGAGATCAGCATGTAGGTGATGCCGAACTCCGTTTGCAGATCCTGCATCAGGTTGAGCACCTGTGCCTGTACGGAGACATCCAGTGCGCTAACCGGTTCATCAGCGACGATGAGGCGGGGGCGCGTGATCAGTGCACGGGCGATGGCGATGCGTTGCCTCTGCCCACCCGAAAACTCGTGCGGGTACTTGCGCAGGTCGCTGGCGCGAAGGCCAACCGAAGCCAGCACGTTCGCAGCTTGCTTGTGTTGTTCTGCGCGGGTTGCGCCCTGCGCGGCGAGCGGCTCTGCGACGACGCGTTCAATGGTCTGGCGCGGATCGAGCGAGCCGTATGGGTCCTGAAACACCATCTGGAAATCCCGCCGTGCAGCCCGCAGCTCTTCGCGGGGTAAGGCATGCAGGTCGCGGCCCATCAGCCAGACCTGGCCGGCGGTCGGTTTGTCCAGCGCCATGACGAGCCGGGCGAGCGTCGATTTGCCGGAGCCGGATTCACCGACGACGCCCAGGCTGCGTCCCGCCTCGACGGTGAAGCTGACACCGTTGAGGGCTTGCACCACGGGTGGCGGACCGAACAATTTTTCGCGCGGCATCGCGTAGTGCCGCACCAGGTTTTCAACGCGCAAGAGCGGTTCAGTCATGCCGTTTCCTCTTGCTCCCTCCCCTCCCGGGGGAGGGGAGGGAGTGGGGTGGGGGCAAGCAGCGTACGTTCCCGCGCAACCTCCTCCAGTCTGATGCATCTCGCGAAATGTTCTTCGCCAACTTCAACCGGTGGGGGCACCGCGACGTGACACTCCGGAACCGTGAACGAACACCGCCCGGCAAACGGGCAGCCCGCAGGGAGATCCACCAACTCCGGCACCGTGCCGGCAATCGTTATCAGTCGCTTGCCTTTTTGCGAATGCAGCCCCGGCCTTGCCGAAAAAAGGCCCAGGGTGTACGGATGCGCACGATTGGCAAAAACGCTTTCGGTTGCGCCGCTTTCCACCACGCTGCCGCCATACATCACCATCATCCGCGCCACGTTCTGCGCGATCACCCCCAGGTCGTGCGAGATCAGCATCAGGGCCATGTTTCGCTCCTGGACCAGGTCGCTGATGAGGTCGAGAATCTGCCGCTGGATCGTCACGTCGAGCGCGGTTGTCGGTTCGTCTGCGATCAAGAGATCGGGGCCGCACGCCAGCGCCATCGCAATCGTGATGCGCTGCCGCTGGCCGCCCGAGAACTGGTGGGGGTAAGCGTCAATACGACGAGCCGCATCGGGAATGCCGACGCGATCGAGCAGAGCGATGGCTTCCTTGCGCGCATCCGATGACGACATGCCGCGATGCAGGCGCAACGGCTCGCCGACCTGCCTGCCAATCGTGTGAACCGGATTAAGCGCGGTCATCGGTTCCTGGAAAATCATGCCGATGCGATTGCCGCGGATATCACAGAGTTGCCTGTCACCGAGACCAGCCAGTTCCTGCCCGTCAAAACGGATGCTGCCGGTGAGTTCGGCGTTCTCGGGCAAGAGACCCATGAGCGCCATCACGGTGATCGACTTGCCACAGCCCGACTCCCCCACCAGACCCAGCGTGTCACCGCGATCAAGCGTGAAGCTGATGTCACGCACTGCATACGCCGGGCCGCGATGGGTTTGCAGCTTGACGCTCAGGTTACGGACTTCGAGCAGGCAGGCGTGCGCCCCCTCGGGGGGCAGTGAACGAGTGTGAACGTGGGGGTTCATTTCCCTACCGCTTTCTCGCCAGCCGCGGATCGAACAGATCGCGCAAGCCGTCGCCAAGCATGTTGAGCCCTAGCACCGCCAAAGCAATCGCGACGCCCGGATACACGGCCAGCATCGGCGCCTGGAAGAGCAGGGTCTGCGCCTCGCTCAACATGCGGCCCCATGAAGGCTGTGGTGGTTGCGTGCCAAGACCCAGATACGACAACGCAGCTTCGGCAAGGATGGCAATTGCAAAGCGGATGGTCGCCTGCACGATCAGCACCGACAGGATATTGGGCAGCACGTGCTCCATCGTTATGCTGAAGGCGCCCTTGCCGCAGGCGCGCGCCGCAAGCACGAACTCTCGTCCCCACACCGCATTGGCCGATGCGCGGGTGATTCGTGCAAAGGTTGGAATGTTGTAGATGCCGATCGCGATGATCGCGTTCACCATGCCCGGGCCGAACACCGCAGTGAGCATGATCGCGGACAGGATGGCAGGGAAAGCGAAGCCGAAGTCGGCCAGCCGCATGATGATCTCTTCGACCCATCCGCGTTTGGCTGCGGCGAGCAGACCAAATGCGGTGCCGATGATGAGTCCGATGCTCACGGCAATGACGCCCACGATGATGGACGCCCGAGCCCCCACCAGCAGCAGCGAAACGATGTCGCGGCCGTAGGGGTCGGTCCCCAGCAGAAAGCCCTTGCCGGGAGGTTGCAGCTTGAGCGCCATCTCGACGTCGTAAGGCGAGTGCGGTGTCCATACCAGCGACAGTGCCGCAGCCAGCACGAGCAGCGTGCTCAATATTGCGCCCAGCGTAAAACTGCGATGGCTGAACGCGCGCTTCCAGAAACCTGGGGCGGCCAGAGGGGGCGGGATGGCAACGGGCAGGGCGCTCATATGTCGCTCGCCTTCACACGCGGATCGATCACCGCATACAGGATGTCCACGATGAAGTTCACGATCACCACCATGGCGGCCAGCAGCATCACGCAATTGCGCACCACGATGAGATCGCGATTTGAAATCGACTGGAAAATGAGGCGCCCGAGTCCCGGCAGATAAAACACGCTTTCAACCACGATCGTGCCCGCCAGCAGCTCCGCGAATTGCAGTCCCATGACCGTGATGACAGGGATCATCGCGTTGCGCAGAACATGCCCCCACAGCGCACCTCGCTTCGAGACGCCCTTGGCGCGCGCGGTGCGGACGAAGTCTTCCCGCAGCACTTCCAGCACAGCCGACCGCGTGATGCGCGCCAGGATCGCAGATTGAACGACTGCGAGGGACAGCGCCGGCAGCATTAGCGACTTGAAGCCCTGCCAGATGCCTTCACTCCAACCATTGAAGCCGCCGGCAGAAAACCATTTCAGGTGCACCGAGAAAAGCAGGATCAGCAAGATAGCGAACCAGAAGTTGGGAATCGCAATGCCGATCTGCGAAAGCCCCATCACGCCGACATCCCCCAGCTTGTTGTGGCGAGATGCCGCGTAGACACCTGCGGCCAGTGCGATGACTGCGGTCAGCGCCATCGCCATGAGGGCCAGCGGAACGGTGAGGGCCAGCCGCTCCACGACGAGCTCGGAAACCGGGGTGCTGTATGCGTAGCTGATGCCGAGATCGCCCACGAGCATGCCTGTGACCCAGGTCCAGTAGCGTTCCATCGGGGGCCGGTCGATCCCGAGCTTGACGGCCAGTGCCTGAACAGCGTCTGGCGAAGCGTCAGGCCCCATGAGTATTTGCGCGGCGTTGCCGGGCAGGATTTCCAGCACGAGGAACACGACGATCGATGCGCCTATCAGCGTCGCGATCAGGGTGATGAGGCGCTTGAAGAGGAAGACACTCATGAAGCCGCCGATAATGCCAGAACTGCAGGGGCCGTTCCCTTGCGTGGAGGGACTGGTTCGTGGCATTGATGATTACCGACGAATGCATCAACTGCGATGTGTGCGAACCGGAGTGCCCGAATCAGGCGATTTTTCTGGGGCCGGAAATCTACGAGATTGACCCAGGCAAGTGCACCGAGTGCGTCGGGCACTTTGATGAGCCGCAGTGCGTGCAGGTGTGCCCGGTGGCCTGTATTCCCATCCATCCGGAACATATCGAATCCCGCGAAACGCTTTGGCAGAAATACCAGCGGCTGACGGGTGAGGCGCAACAGCCGACTTGAGCGCCTGCTAGCCGGCTTTCGGTTTTTTCTTCTTCGCCTTTGTCTTTTCGCCGCCGGGTTTGACCGGTGCGCGCGCTGTGAAAACGTGCAGTTTGTCCGGCTTGGACATGACGATCTTCTTTTCTGCAGAGCTTGCGTTGGATGGTCGATCGCGCACTGGAAGGATGAGGAGCGATGGGGGCATAGCCTCAGCCTTCAATCGGTCCTTTTCCATGGCGTCGGCAAGCCTGGCGTCGCGCAGGGAAGTAGCGCGTGTGGCCTGCAAATCGCGCGGCGAGCTCTGATGCTGGCCCGTCTGGAGGACCGTACCGCCTGCGCAGGGAGTCTGGCTGTAGGAATCGCCGCAGCGGTAGATTGTTTGCGCAGCAACTGGCGGGCATGCCGCAGCTACCGCCAGGGCGGCAAGCAGTGTCTTCATTTCTCTCCCCTTGTTTTTTTCTAGACGCCTTCGGGCCTGGGCGGCTTGGGGCGCGGTGGCTTGCTCGTGTGAACGAGCAATGTCGCCTTGTCCATCTCGCCCGCCAGCATTGCAGGTACTGCCTTGAGCGTGCGTTCCACGCACTCTTGAATCAGTTCGCGCTGCTCGGGAGCGGGCTTTTTCAGGACCCAGTTGATGACCTCGGCTTTCACCCCGGGATGTCCGATACCCAGTCGAAGCCGCCAGTAGTCACCCGTGCCCAGTTGCGCATGGATGTCCCTCAGCCCGTTGTGTCCCGCATGGCTTCCGCCAAACTTGAGCTTGGCCTGGCCGGGAACGACGTCGAGTTCATCGTGGGCAACCAGGATCTCTTCGGGCTGGATCTTGAAAAAGCGAGCGAGCGCGGATACCGACTTGCCGGAGAGATTCATGAATGTGCGAGGCTCCAGCAGCCAGACGGTTTGGCCATGAAGCGTCGCGCGGGCAACGACACCGTGATAGGCCTTGTCGAGCACAAGGGGCACCTTCAACTCACGGGCGAGCGCATCGACCCACCAGAACCCGGCGTTGTGCCGGGTGGCTTCGTATTCGGTACCCGGATTACCCAGGCCAACAAACAGCTTGATCATGATTTACCGATTATGAGTGGAGGCACAAATGCAAACGGCCCACCGAAGTGGGCCGTTTGGCAGTACGTTGCTGTGAAGAATTTACTTCTTGGCAGCGGGCTTGGCAGCCGGCTTGGCAGCCGGTGCCTTGGCGGCGGGAACCTTCGCATCCTTGCCAGCCTTTGCGTCCTTGGCAGGTGCCTTCGCGTCGGCAGCAGGTGCTGCGACGCCTTCAGCACCGGGTTCAGCCGGCTCTTCTCCGCCGATCGACACCACAGAAACCAGGACCGGGTTCGGCTTGCCGCGCGTAACCGGTGTGACGCCCTTGGGCAATGTGATGTCAGCCAGGTGGAGCGACATACCCTTTTTCATGCCGGACAGGTCCACTTCGATGAACTCGGGCAGGTCCTTGGGCAGGCATGAGACGTCGAGTTCAGACATGACGTGGTTGACGACGCAGTGGTCGAACTTCACGGCCTGAGACTCTTCCGAGTTGACATAGTGAAGCGGCACCTTCATGTGAAGCTTGGTCTTGGCGTTCACGCGCTGGAAGTCGATGTGCAGGACTTGCTGCTTGTAGGGGTGCACTTGCACGTCGCGCAGCAGAACCTTGACTTCCTTGCCGTCCATTTCCATGTCAAGAACGGTCGAGTGGAAGGCTTCCTTCTTCATGGCGTGCCACAGGGCGTTGTGATCGAGTTCGATCAGCTGCGGCAGGCCTTCACCACCGTACACGATGCCGGGCGTCTTGCCAGTGTTGCGGAGACGGCGGCTCGCACCCGTACCCTGCCTGGCGCGCTCAAAAGCGACGAATTTCATATCTGACTCCTGGTGAGAATCCACCGCGACCAGTGGATCCCGTTTCAAAAAAGCCCCGGGATGGGGCCACTACAGCCTCGGATCAGCGCGCCTCTTTCAAAAGAGGTTTTCCTGGTCCGAGAACAAACTCATCACTGACTCGCCCTTGGCAATGCGCTGGATCGTCTCTGCGATCAACGGCGCCACCGTGAGCTGGCGAATCTTCTTGCAGCTCAAGGCCTCGTGCGACAGGGGAATGGTGTTGGTCACAACCACTTCATCCAGCGCATCGCCATTGGCGATACGTTCAATAGCCGGTCCCGAGAAGATCGGGTGCGTGCAATACGCATAAACTTTTTTGGCGCCTCGCGCCTTCAGCACCTCGGCCGCCTTCACGAGCGTTCCGGCGGTGTCGATCATGTCGTCCATGATCACGCAGTTGCGGCCGTCGATCTCGCCGATGACGTGCATCACTTCGCTGACATTGGCCCGGGGACGGCGCTTGTCGATGATGGCAAGGTCGGTGTCCAGCTGCTTGGCCAGGGCTCGGGCCCGGACCACGCCGCCGACGTCTGGCGACACAACAATCAGGTCGTCGTAGTTGCGCTTGCGCACATCGGAGAGTAGCACCGGTGAGGCATAAATGTTGTCCACCGGAATATCGAAGAAGCCCTGGATCTGGTCTGCGTGCAGATCCATCGTGAGAACCCGCGAAACACCCACGGTCTGGAGCAGGTTGGCCACCACCTTGGCCGAGATCGGGACTCTGGAGGAGCGCGGACGCCGGTCTTGCCGGGCATAGCCAAAGTAGGGAATCACGGCGCTGATCCGTTCAGCCGATGCACGCTTGAGCGCATCGACCATGATCAGCAGTTCCATCAGGTTTTCGTTGGTTGGGGCGCAGGTCGATTGAACGACAAACACATCACGAGCCCGAACGTTGGTGTTGATCTCGACAGTAACTTCACCATCGGAGAAACGTCCGACGCTAGCGGCACCGAGCGAAATACCGAGGTCGCTGGCAATCTCAGCGGCAAGCGCCGGATTGGCGTTGCCGGTAAACACCATGAAATCAGGATGCGGAACGACCTGCATGTTATCTATCCGGAGTTAAACGCCAGCGAGTTTTACTAAGAATGCCAGCTAAATCTGGCATTTGAACAATAGGCCAGCTAAATCTGGCAGGGGAGGAAGGACTCGAACCCTCGCATGCTGGAATCAAAATCCAGTGCCTTTACCAACTTGGCGACTCCCCTACACGGGTTGACGGCTGAAACCAGCCGACCACCGATCAATCGTCGCTGGGTGCCCATCCCACCAGTGGATGAGCCTCCAAATTCACGCATTCCCTCACGTCCCAGCCCTCGGGCGCAGCGCCTGGCGCCTTGCCTGGGGGCAGCAGCGCAAAAACTGCGCTGCCAGAACCTGTCATACGACTCTCAAGACCTTGCGAAGCCAGCCACTGGAGGGCTTCGTTGACCCCTGGACAGAGCCTCTGCGCTACCGGCTGCAAATCGTTGGTCCCAAAACCGTACGGGTTTGCAGCAAAGCCTGAAATTATAGCAGCGCTGCTGTCCCGTTTCAGATCGGCATCGGCGAAAATTCTCGCCGTCTCCACTCCTTCGGGCGGCTTGACGACCAGAAACCGTGCGTGCGGCAGGCCGATCGGGGTGAGTTCTTCGCCCACGCCCTGCGCCCACGCATGGTGGCCCGAGAGGAAGAAAGGGACATCGGCGCCCAGGGCAAGCCCGATTTTCGAGAGCTGCTCAACCGACAAGTCCAATCCCCACAGGCGATTCAGCGCCAGCAGACACGAAGCCGCGTCCGATGACCCGCCCCCCATACCGGCCTGCGCCGGAACGCGCTTTTCGATGCTGATGTGCGCGCCGTGGCCGGACCCGGCAGCTGACTGCAACGCCCGGGCCGCCCGCAGTGTCAGATCGTCGGCGGGAAGCGGCTCCAGCAAATCTTCCCGGCTCAACGCTCCTCCTGCCCGAAGCTCGAAGTGCAGCGTATCGCGCCAGTCGATCAGCATGAATGCCGATTGCAGCAGGTGCATTCCGTCCGGCCTGCGCCCGGTCACGTGAAGAAACAGGTTCAGCTTTGCAGGCGCCGCGACGTCGTAGATCGCTTTCATTTCGCACGCTAGCGTTCAAACACCACGCGCAGTTCGGCCTGCGGTGTCGGCTCCAGTCGCTGCGCGCTTACGCGACCTTGCGCGACTTGCGACAGGTCAGCGCGCCATCCAGGCACCGGTGAATCGATGCCCCGCAACCAGTCGAATAGCGCCGCAACCGGCATGGGCGAGCCGGTGACGTGAGTGACCAGTGCGTCGATCGAGTCGAATTGACGCACCTGACCTGCCGATCGCAAAGTCGCAGAACCGGGCTGCCAGCTCAGGACGCCCAGCGTGCCGATGAGCGGCGACTCCAGTTTCAGTTCACCAGCGTCGGGGTGTCCGCGCAGTTCGAACCCCGCGGAAAAAGATTCGGCCGGACGGTCGGTCACCTGCAATGCCAGGCGGCCGGCCCAGCTTTGCCCCGGCGCGTCCACCACCCGTGGAGGGCTTGCACAGCCAGCCATCACTGCGGCGACCAGCAGGACAGTCGCGAGCACCCGCACCCGGCCAGACAAAGCGCGGATCACAGCTTGACTCGCAGTCGCTTCAGGGTTTCCAGCAGCGTTTCGTTCTCGCTGTTCATCAGCAGGCCCTCGCGCCAGATTGCCTGCGCGCGGTCGCGCTGACCCATGCTCCAGAGCACTTCACCCAGGTGCGCCGAGATATCGGCGTCCGGGCGCGCCTTGTAAGCGCCCTCCAGAATGCGCAGCGCCTCGGCCTTGTTGCCCATGCGGAACTCTACCCACCCGAGGCTGTCGGTGATGAACGGGTCCTCGGGGGCAAACGACAGCGCCTTCTGGATCAACTCCTTGGCCTCAGGCAAGCGCACATTGCGCTCGGCCAGGGAGTAGCCCAGCGCGTTGTATGCGTGGTGATACTCGGGTTTTGCACCAATCACCTGACGCAGCAATCGCTCCATTTCAGCCAGATTGCCGATCTTTTCGGCGAGCATGGCCTGGTCGTAGACAAGGTCTGCGTCAAAAGGCGCCTTTGCGATCGCCTCGGACATCACCTGGTAGGCCGCCTTGTATTGCTTGTTCTCGCGCAGCAGTTGCACCTCGGCCATCATCTTCATGCGCGCATCTTCAGGCGTGCGATCCGGCAAGGATCGAAGCAGCTTGCGCGCTTCATCCATTTTTCCCTGGCGCGCCAGGATCGATGCGCGGCGGTGTTGCGCGGCGACGAGATCCTGTGGGTTTTCGATCTTGTCCAGCCATGCTGCCGCCAGTGGGTAGTCCTTGCGCCGTTCTGCGATGCGAGAGAGGTGAAGATATGCCTGCGCGAGACCGCGGCTGCGCTCTTCGCCTCCACCCTGGGCCAGGGCGAGATCGACATAACGCTTGATCGATACCTCGGCGGCCTCGGTCTGGTTGTCCTGCAATTGCAGGGTGCCTTGCACGAGCCACGCTTCCGGATAATCCGGCTTTTCGGCCGTGACCACCCTCAGTTGTTGCGCAGCTTCGGAATACCGCTGCGTATCGAGCAGGGCCTTCGCGTAACCCATTCGCATTTCCGGAAGCGGCTTGCCTTCCATATAGCGTCTGACCAGCGTCTCCGCCTGCGGCAGTTTCGGATCCATCAACTCCAGCGCAAGCATCGCGGGACCTTCGGCAGACGCGTTGACGCTCTGCGCCCGGCGGACTGCATCGATGGCGCCGCTGCTATCGCTGGCAGCAAGACGCAAGCGCCCGACTGTTGTCCAGGCGGCTGCTCCTGTCGCCGGATCTGCCAGGGCATCTCCGAGGGCTTGCTCCACCACGACGGAAGCGAGCTTCTTGTCGCTCACACGGGCATAGAAGCGCGGAATGAGCGCCACCACCGCGCTGCGATCCTTGACGTCCGAGAGGGCTAGTTCGGCCTTGAGCAGTTCACCGCTTTCGGCAACCCGATTGAGCACCAGCAAAATCTGCAGCACCGAGCGATTGGCTTCGCGCGATTGCGGAAATGCCTGTTTCCAGGCGCGCGCGGCCTGCAGGGCACCTTCACCAGAACGCGACTGGATCGCGACTTCAACGGCGCGTTGAAAGAGGGCAGGGTCGCCTGTCTTGCGGGCCGCATCCAGGATGAGCGAATATCCCGTTCCCGGTTCGGCCCCCCTTGCGCTGAGTTCGCCCAGGAGCAGCTGGTAGAAGAGTTGGGCATCGAGCGCAGTCGGTGTGACGTCGGACTCCTGGGGATTTCCGGCCGTCGGCGCAGGCTGCGCATGGATGGCCTGGCCTTGAGCCAAAGCCAGCAGCAGCACGGCGCCGGCAAAGTGAGATCGCTTCATCGAACCATAATAATCCAAGGCCTTGTCACGAGCGCCAGAAAGCCCAAGCGACCCCAATGCCCGAATTGCCAGAAGTCGAAGTCACCCGTCGCAGCTTCGCCGATCGCATCGCCGGGGCGCGAATCGAGGCTGTCCGCATGGGCAAGCCGCTGCGCTGGCCGCTTGGAGTGGTTCCAGCTGAGCTTGCCGGCCGCACCGTTTTGGCGGTCCGCAGACGCGGCAAGTATCTGCTGCTGGACCTCGACTACGGTGTGCTGCTGCTTCACCTGGGCATGTCGGGTAGCCTGAGCTTTGCGCCTGTGCAGCCAGATGCAGGTACGCACGATCACTTCGATCTTCTGACCACCAAAGGCGTACTGCGACTGAACGATCCGAGGCGGTTTGGTGCAGTCGTCTACGCCGAACGGGAAGACTCTCCCGAGGCGGTCAAGCTGTTAGGCCGGCTTGGCGTCGAGCCGCTCTCCGATGACTTCGTTGTCAGCAATTTCCACGCAGCCATCAAGAGTCGCCACGCGTCCATCAAGCAAGTGCTGCTCGCAGGCGATGTCGTCGTGGGGGTTGGGAACATTTATGCATCGGAAGCACTGTTTCAGGCTCGCATCCGGCCTACGTTGAAGGCGTCGCGCATGACGAAGCCGCGTGCTGCACGGCTCTGGCATTCCGTGCGAGATGTGCTTGCCCGGGCGGTCGAAAAAGGCGGCAGCACCTTGCGCGATTTTTCAAACGCCGACGGGCAAGAGGGATATTTCCAGCTCGAGGCCATGGTGTATGGCCGGGCGGGAGAGCCTTGCCGCGCGTGCGGCAGCTCGATAAGGTGTATCCGGCAGGGCCAGCGTGCGACCTACTTCTGTCCCACGTGCCAGAAATCCTGAATGCCCGCGCGTTAGCAGGGTGCTATATTCAAAATTCACTTTCCGGGGGCATGTTTGGGCGGTTCCTTCAATGATCAATTCGACCAGCATGGCGCGTGGCGGCGCGAATTCGCGCTGCGCCTGAAACTGCTTTCCGAGTGGCTCAAGGATCATGAGCTCCTCGATGCGGCCGTCGAGGAACGCCTGCGCCGCCTCGAAACGCAGATGCGTTCGGACAAGGTCATGGTCGCCTTTGTCGCCGAGTTCTCACGCGGCAAGTCGGAACTGATCAACGCCATCTTTTTCGCCGGATACAAACGTCGCATCATGCCGGCCAGCGCCGGTCGCACCACGATGTGCCCGACGGAGCTGGGTTACGACAGCGACGTGCCACCGTGCCTTCGCCTGCTTCCGATCGAAACCCGTCTCCAACCCCAAGCCCTGATGGAATGGCGCGCCGTGCCCGAGAAATGGACACGCATTGACCTGGACGTGAACGATCCCGCGCAATTGGCCAAGTCCTTCGAGAAAGTCGCGGAAGTGCGACACGTCACCAAGGACGAGGCCAAGGCTCTTGGCTTCTGGCACGACGACGCGCCCGACGACAACCCGATGCTCAACGCGCAGGGTGAGGTCGAAGTGCCGCGGTGGCGCCATGCCCTGATCAACATTGCGCATCCGTTGCTCAAGCAGGGGCTGGTCATCCTGGATACGCCGGGCCTCAACGCCATCGGTGCCGAGCCGGAATTGACGGTGAACCTGATCCCGCAGGCGCACGCCGTGGTGTTCATCCTGGCGGCGGATACCGGCGTCACCAAATCCGATCTTTCCATCTGGCGTGAACACCTCATCACTGAAACCGAGAACGTCGATTCGCGGCTGGTTGTCCTCAACAAGATCGACACGATGTGGGATTCGCTCAGCACCCCGGTGCAGGTGCAGGCCCAGATCGAGCGTCAGCGGTCGGTCTCCGCTGAAATTCTGGGACTGCCACGCGATCAGGTCATCCCGGTTTCCGCACAGAAAGGCCTGGTCGCCAAGGTCAACGACGATGCACAGTTGCTTGAAGCCAGCAACCTGCCGAGCCTTGAACGTGCGCTGAGCCACGGCGTGATGGGGCAGCGCCGCAAGATCCTGCGCTCAGCGGTAGTCGCGGGAATTGGCGATCTGCGGGTCGAGGCCGGTCGCGCGATCCACATCCGCCGTCGCGATCTCCAGGAGCAGATGCAGGAACTCAAGGGGTTGCGCGGCAAGAACACATCCGTCATCAAGCACATGCGTTCGCGCATCGAGCAGGAACAGGTGGATTTTGATGTCAGCGGCGCTCGCATTCATGCGGTGCGATCGGTTCACCTGAAGCTGCTGCGGGACGTGATCGCACTGTTGGGTACCGGCACGCTCAAAAGCGAAATGGCAGAGCTCACGACTGCACTGCGCCAGCCCGGGATCAAGCTTGGCGTAAGAAAAGCCTATGCATCCACATTCGAGCGCTTGCGCAAGGGGCTGCGAACGGCCCAAAGCACCAGCGGCGAAATCCAGTCGATGCTCACCGGCACGTTCCGCCAGCTCAATGCCGAATACGGTTTCTCGCTGCAGGCGCCCCGTGAACCCGATCTGGCGCGTTACGAGCGCGACCTCGACCTGGTTGAGCGCAGCCACATGCAATACCTCGGCGTGGGCAATACGTTCCGGCTTGCGCAGCCAGAGTTTGCCGACCGGCTGGTGCGTGCACTGGCCACGCGGCTGCGCGTTGTGTATGAGTCCGCGCTTGGTGAGGTGGAGCTGTGGAATAAATCGGCAGCCGCGCAACTCGATGCGCAATTGCGTGAGCGCCGACGCAACTTTGGCCGCCGCATCGAAGCAATCGAGCGCATCCAGCAGGCCGCCACCGGCCTGGATGACCGTATCGACGAAATTCACGCGCAGGGCGTCGTCATCGACGAACTCGACGCCAAGCTCACGGCACTCACCGACCACCTGGTCGCCACTCCCGCCGCTGAAGACGCATCCACCGAGTCGGCTGATCTCCAGTCCGCATGACGCATCTGCGGCAAGGTTTTGCCGGTCGCGTTGTGCGCTGGCAAAAGACCCACGGCCGCAGCGGACTGCCCTGGCAGCAGACGCGCGATCCTTATCGGGTGTGGCTTTCCGAAGTGATGCTGCAGCAAACGCAGGTCGCTACCGTGCTCGGCTACTACGAACGATTTCTGGAACGCTTTCCCGATGTGGCCACGCTGGCGCAGGCGAGCGTCGACGATGTGTTCGCGCTGTGGAGCGGACTGGGTTATTACAGCCGCGCCCGTCACCTGCACCGCTGTGCGCAGGATGTCGTTGCACTGCACCGTGGTGAGTTTCCGCGCAGCGCTGTGCAGTTGCAGACGCTGCCGGGGATCGGGCGCTCGACAGCTGCCGCTATCGCGTCGTTCTGCTTCGGTGAGCGCATCGCGATTCTCGACGGCAACGTCAAGCGCGTGCTGGGGCGAGTGCTCGCTTTCGAAGACGACCTTGCGTCTGCCTCGAATCAGGAAAGACTCTGGAAGCACGCTCAGACGCTCTTGCCCAGCCGGAATCTGCAGGAAACGATGCCTCGCTACACCCAGGGCTTGATGGACCTTGGCGCGACCGTATGCCTGGCACGCAATCCGAGCTGCCTGATCTGTCCCGTGCATGATCAGTGTGCGGCATTCAAGCTGGGTGAGCCTGAAAAGTATCCGGTGAAATCACGCAAGCTCAAGCGCACGTCGCAATCGCTCTGGCTGCTGCTCGCCCGATCGGACCAGGGGCAGATCTGGCTGGAGAAGCGCCCTGATTCGGGAATCTGGGCGGGGCTTTACTGCCTGCCGGTTTTCGAGTCCCGAGAGTCGCTTGTGGCCGCCATCCATTCCGATGATGAGGCGCTGCAGGACGGTGTGCCATTCGTACACGTGCTCACCCACAAGGATTTGCATCTGCATCCTCTGAGCGGCGAGGTTTCGTCCGCACAACTTGCAAGACGGCGAGGAGCCTGGTTCACATCGACAGACTGGCCGAAACTGGGCCTGCCGGCACCGATCCGCAAATTGCTCGAACGGCAATGAGCTCGATCAGCAGGTCTCAGACCGCGTCGAGTTCGCGATGACGCTTGAGCGTGACCCAGTGCGCAGCGAACTCGGCGCACAAACGCTCCACGAGGTAAACCGAGCGATGCTGCCCGCCCGTGCAGCCAATGGCCACCGTGACATAACTGCGGTGGTCGCGCGCGAGCGGCGGCAGCCAGTGATTCAGGAAGCTCTCGATGTGTTCATACATCACATCGACATCGGGATGGCGTTTCAAGAATTCAACCACCGGCGCGTCCCGTCCCGTCAGGTCGCGCAACCCCGGCTCGTAGTGCGGGTTGGGTAGCATGCGCACGTCGAACACATAGTCGGCATCCACCGGAATACCGCGTTTGAACGCAAACGATTCAAAGACCAGCGTCAGCTGGCTCAGCGGTGCCGCCAGCAGCGATTTGACATGCGCCTGCAATTGCGACGGGCGGATCACACTGGTGTCGATGACGTGGGCATGCTCTCGCAAATCGGAGAGCAATTCGCGCTCGAGTTCGATGGCATCCACCAGAGCGTGCTGCTGGTCATGGGCCAGCTCGTCGCCGGTCACGGGGCGATTGCTCGAAAGCGGATGACGTCTTCTGGTTTCCGAAAAGCGCCGCACCAGGGTGTCTGTCGTAGAGTCTAGAAACAGTGGCCGGACTTTCACACCCCTGGCGCCGAGTTCTCGCAATTGCGCCGGCACCAGAGGCAACGAAGTTGCGCTGCGAACGTCCATGGCAATGGCAACTCGCTCGGCCTTGATCTGCTGCTCCAGCTCGATGAATGGCAACAGCAATTCGGGCGGCAGGTTGTCCACGCAGTAATAGCCGGCGTCTTCGAGCGCGCGCAGGGCGACCGACTTGCCAGAGCCGGACATGCCGGTGATGAGTATGACTTCAAGTGCCATGACCGTTGTGCCTATTCGCTGCCCGAAAGCATTTCCTTGGCGTGAGCGAGGCTGGTTCCAGAAAGGCGTTCGCCTCCCAGCATCCGCGCGACTTCGGCGACCCGTTGCTCGCCCTGCACTGGCGCCACCGTACTCGACGGCCCGGTTGCATCGCTCTTCTTGGCAACCACGAGATGGTGATCGGCGCATGCGGCGACCTGGGGTAAGTGAGTCACGGCCAGCACTTGCCTGTCGCGACCGAGTTGCTTCATCAGCCGCCCGACCGTTTCCGCAACCGCGCCGCCAACACCCGCATCCACTTCGTCAAAAATGAGTGTTTGTGCGGTGCCCAGCCGCGATGTTGTAACCGCGATGGCAAGCGCGATGCGCGACAGCTCGCCGCCGGATGCGACCTTGCCCACCGGACGCGGAGTACTGCCCGCATGACCGGCCACCAGAAACGTCACTTCTTCCAGGCCCGACATCGTGGGCTGAGCCGCAGGCTCCAGGGCAATTTCGAAACGGCCACCCTGCATGCCCAGGCCCTGCATAGCCAGGCTCACGGCCTTGGCCAACTGCGGGGCGGCGCGAGTCCGCGCCCTGGAGACGAGCCGCGCCTGCGTCATGTACGCGTCGGACTCCTTCTTCTCGACCGCGTCCAACGCCGCAAGGTCGGCTGCAGCGTCAAGTCGTGCCAGCTCTTCTTTCCACGATGCCAGAAGGCCCGCAAGCTCTGATGGCGTGCGCTTGTAGCGCCGCGCCAGCGTCAGCCAGAGCGACATGCGCTCATCGAGCTGCGCCAATCGTTCGGGATCCAGTTCGGTTTTGCGCAAGTAGGCGTTGATCGAGTGCGCCGCATCCTCGGCTTGCGCAAGACTGGACGCCAGGACTTGCGCCAATTCACGGAAAGCAGGTTCGACGTGCTCTTGCGCTTGGAGCAAAGACGTAGCCTGCGACAGCCCGCGCGTCACGCCGCCGTCTTCGCCTTCAAGCAGCGCCAGGCTGCTCTGGGCCGCTTCCAGCAGCGCCTGAGCATTTGCAAGGCGCGTGTGACTCGTGTTCAGTTCGTCCCACTCGTTCGCGCCCGGCGCCAACTTGTCAACTTCCCCGATCTGCCACGCGAGGCGCTCGCGTTCGCGTTGCAGTGAATCCTGCGCTTCGCGCGCATCTGCCAATGTCTTTTGTGCTGCGCGCCAACGCTGCCACGATTGCTGCAGTGCTTGCGTGGAAATCGAACCGTAGCCATCGAGCAGGCCGCGCACCGCATCGGGGCGCGTCAGGCTCTGCCAGGCGTGCTGGCCGTGAATGTCCACGAGCTGATCGGCTAGTTCACGAAGTTGGGTGGCAGTAGCCGCGCTGCCGTTGATCCAGGCGCGGCTCTTGCCCTGCGCATCGATGGTGCGCCTGACGAGCAAGCTCTCCAGCGGGTCGAAACCAGCCTCTTCAAGCCAGGAAACCAGTGAGCCGGGCAGGTCGAACTCCGCCGAGATTTCGGCTCGAGCCGCGCCTTCACGCACCACGGATGCCTCGGCGCGCGACCCCAGTGCAAGCTGAAGCGCATCGATCAGGATGGACTTGCCAGCCCCCGTTTCGCCGGTGAGCACGCTGAAGCCACCCGAAAGTTCGAGCTCCAGTTCTCGCACGATGACGAAATCGCGCAGGGCAATCCGCTTCAATGCCATGTCAGTGGCCTTCATTCCAGTGGAGCTTCTTGCGAAGGGTGTCGAAGTAAGTCCAGCCGCGTGGATGCAGGAATCGTACGCGGTGCTGGGAACGCCGCACGGTGATGCGGTCGCCGCGCAGCAGCGAGGCCAGCGACTGCATGTCGAAGTTCGCGCTGGCGTCGCGTCCCGATACCAGCTCGATCGTGACCTCGGAGTCGTCAGGCAGCACGATAGGCCGGTTGGAAAGCGTATGCGGCGCAATCGGCACCAGCACCCAACCTGGCGTGGAAGGATGCAGCAGCGGGCCGCCGGCAGACAGTGAATACGCGGTCGAGCCGGTCGGCGATGCGACGATCAGGCCGTCGGCCCTCTGGTTCGCGACGAAGTGACCGTCCACCTCGACCCGCAACTCGACCATGCCGGAAGTGGCACCCCGATTCACCACGACATCGTTCATGGCCAGCGCATCGAACACGCAAAGCCCATCGCGCATGACCCGGGCGTGCATCAGGCTGCGGTGGTCCTCCTCGAACTCACCGTGAAGCATGGGAGTGAGGGCGTTGCGAAAGCGCTCCAGCGAAATATCGGTGATAAAGCCGAGCCGCCCCTGGTTGATGCCGATCAGCGGCACGCCAAAGCGCGCAAGCTGGCGGCCTACGCCAAGCATCGTTCCGTCGCCGCCGACCACCATGACGAGGT
Source organism: Ramlibacter sp. (assembly GCA_046597415.1). Taxonomy (GTDB): domain Bacteria; phylum Pseudomonadota; class Gammaproteobacteria; order Burkholderiales; family Burkholderiaceae_C; genus Ramlibacter. The sequence continues at coordinate 34,344 of JBKJKT010000176.1, read as the reverse complement.
CGCAGCGCTCGCCAATGGCGGGCAGATCGAGGGCAGGGTAGCCCGTGATGCCCGAGCTGTTGGCCGTGTCGCGCTCGAACACCACCTCGCAGCCCTGCGAAGCCAGGAAGCGCGCGATTTCCTCGAGCGCCTCGCGTGTCTGGACCCCGGCCGCACCCGTAACCGGAGCGTTGTATTTGCCGACGACGGCGACCTGGGAAAAGTGTGATTTCACGAGCAAATTACATCATTAAAAAATGGCGTCGGCGGGTCGCTGGCTAGAATGAATCAAAAGACCCCACATCATGCTAGATGACCGTGCCAAGTTGTTGTTGAAAGCGCTGGTCGAACGCTATATCGCCGACGGCCAACCCGTGGGCTCACGCACGCTCTCGCGCGCATCAGGGCTGGAGCTCTCGCCGGCCACCATTCGCAATGTGATGTCCGATCTGGAGGAACTGGGCCTGATCGCCAGTCCCCACACATCTGCAGGGCGAATTCCGACTGCACGGGGCTATCGCCTGTTTGTGGACACCATGCTGACCGCACAGCGCGAACAGCTTGCCACGCCAAGCCTGGCGGCGGACCAGCCCCAGAAAGTCATCGCGAATGCGGCAGCGATCCTGTCGAACCTGTCGCATTTCGTGGGCGTGGTGAAGGCACCGCGCCGCACGTCGGTATTCAGGCATATCGAGTTCCTGCGACTCTCGGAAAAACGTTACCTCGTCATCATCGTCTCGCCCGAAGGCGATGTGCAAAACCGGGTGGTGTTCACCGAGGTTGATTACACCCAGGCGCAACTGATCGAGGCGGCAAATTTCCTCAACACCAACTACGCGGGCATGGCCATCGAGCAAGTCCGCGAACGCATCAAGGGCGAGGTGGACAAGCTGCGCGGTGAGATCGGCACGCTGATGCAGACGGCCGTGCAGGCCAGCTCCGAGGCATTGAGCGAAGAAGACGATGTGGTGATATCGGGCGAGCGCAACCTGCTGTCGGTGAGCGATTTCTCCAGCGACATGACGCACCTGCGCCGCGCGTTTGATCTGTTCGAGCAGAAGACGCAGATCATGCGGCTGCTCGATATTTCGGCGCAGGCCGAGGGCGTGCGGATCTACATCGGTGGCGAAAGCCAGGTCGTTCCGTTCGAGGAGCTGTCGATCGTGAGTGCGCCATACGAAGTTGATGGCAAGGTCGTCGGGACGCTCGGCGTCATCGGCCCGACGCGCATGCCCTACGAACGCATGATCCAGATCGTGGACATCACCAGCAGGCTGGTGAGTAATGCGCTCAGTCACAAGCCCTAGCCTCTTACAATCGCAAGTTACGTGGGGCGTTAGCTCAGTTGGTCAGAGCAGAGGACTCATAATCCTTTGGTCGTTGGTTCAAGTCCAACACGCCCTACCACCTACTACTGGTACATACCTGAGACACGGTTAACAGTTCGTACCGGTCACATAGTTAACAACTTGGGCCCGAAGGGATTATCCCCGGGTTCGACGCGGCAGCTATCCAAATCAAAGTACCCCAGGTCGTAGTCCATGAAGCTGACCTGCCAGACCTGATCGTCAACCTGGCGCACGCCTACGAGCTGGCCGGCCAGCACGGTGCTCAGGTTGACCTTTTTACGATTCATGCAGATGCGGCCGCACTCCGTCACGGTGATGACTGCATTCGTGGAAGGGGTAGTGCAGCTCCGGCAGCCCGCCATAGGGCCGGCGCGAGGGTTGATACAGCGATCCTGGGCGCGCTTGGGCGCGGTCCCAGCGGATCCCTGCCGCGCCGTGGACACCTTCAGGCTTCAGCCAGCATGACCGACGAGTCCTCGAGTGCCGAGACCAACATGCGGCCGGCGCGGTCCAGGGTGTAGCTGTCGCCCGCTGCAATAACGACATCCTTCGGATCGCCGTCCTGCGTAATCCACAAACAGCCGCGCACGCAGGTCACGGTCTTGCCCGACGGATTCAGCACCACAAGGATCGCGCCTTTGTCGACGGTGTGCACGGGGTGGGGGGTCGGCACGATCCACGAGGCCCGCTGGCGCGACGTTCCTGGCAGGCGCGCGGTGGTGAAGGCTGCGAATGGGTTGAGGACGAGGTTCATGGCTTTCTCCGATGGGTTGTCGATGAAGAAAGTATGGTCGTCGCGCCCTGCCACGGGTAGTGTGCGCAATACGGCAACACGCTGCCGCGACTACGGTAGCGGCTACCGTAGTGGGTTACACGTGTGGGGCTTACTCGTCCAGCAGCCCTGCCTCTGTAGCCCGGTGCAGGGCCTGCGCCCGCGTCGTGCACCCCAGTAACTTCATGGCCCCGCCCACATGCATTTCCACTGTCCGAGGGCTGAGATCAAGCTCGCGGGCAACCTGCTTGTCGGTCTTGCCCTCAGCCACCTTGCGCAGCACCTCCGCCTGCCGGCCGGTCAGCTTCAGCGCGGGCGCCGCGTCCTTGGGCCGATAGCCCAGGAAAGCCCGCAGTTCCCGCACGACCTCGGGCCAACACGGCTCTTCACGGAAAGGTACGTGGTTGACGCTGTCGACGGGAATGAACTTGGCGCCGGGGATCAGCCCGGCAAGCTTGCGGCCCTGGGCGAAATAGACCAGCTGGTCGCCGCGGCTGTGAAACACGAGGGCCGGACAGGCAACCTTGCGAGCCGCGTCCTTCACGTCGATGCTGAAGATCTCCCGCAGGCAGCGGACCTGCATTTCCGGCGTCGCCGTCAGGCGCTGGTGCTCGTCAAAGGCATGCTGCTGTTCAGCGCTGGCTCCGGGCATGAAGTTGGCCACGAACACCTGGCGCAGTGCCGGCGACCCCTTGCCCCAACCCAGCTTCATGACCTTGAGCAGGGTTTCGGCTTCCTCGACAATGGCAGGATCGGGATTACCTGTCGTGAAATATGAAGTGGTAAAACCGCCGAATAAAATGAGCCGGCTGACGCGTTCCGGGTGTCGAGTCGCATAGGCTATCGCGATCGCCGCGCCCTGCGAAATTCCCAGCAGGGGAAAAGTTTCAAGGCCCAGAGCGTCCACCACGGTCTCCAGGTCCCGGACCCAGGCTTCGAACGACACATCGGCCGCCTGCCGCGATGACAGGCCGTAGCCACGCGCATCGTAGGTGATGAAGGTATGGCCGCGGCTGAGTTCTTCGATCCAGTGGCCCATGTGAAGGCTGGTCGGATCGGCCTCAATATGCGTGAACCAGGTAGCAGCCTTAACAAGCGGCGGCCCTTGCCCATACAGCGCCATCGCAAGCTGCACGCCATCGGCGCTGTTGCAAAAACGGATGTCCTGATGAACCGCCATCGGCCGCTCTCCTTGAGTCGATTCCAGTGTAGCCCGACGGTATGTGAGCCGGATTACGTTTAGCGGAAGTCGGATATCAGATTCAATTGCAACCTGATGAGCCTTCTGGGCTCTTCTATCGAGGTATATGCCTTTCTCACAAGCGGCGCAGTTGACCTCGTCCGCAAAGACGCGGTCAACTCCACCCAAGTGCAGCCGATGGAGCCATTAAAGGCTTTGATCAGTGACTTATCAAGCGGGGCGGCACTGTCTGGGCCTGCCCGCCATGCGTCAAGGCGCGCGGCTACACCCATGAGAATCCGATCGATGGTGTCACGATCCAGGGGCCAGCGCCATGCATGAGCGCCTTACAGCCGGCGCGGCATCGTTGTCGTTCTGATGTCCTCGCAACACGCACATAGGCGGCGGAAGAGAATGGGAGTCGAACCCACCAGAGACGTCTGACGCCTCTCACCGGATTTGAAGTCCGGGCGCCCCACCGGGGTGCGAGTCTCTTCCTTGTTCGTCGGGGAAATTTGTCAGGACCCGGCCGTCGCCGCTGCGGCGGGTCAAGCCAACGCGATCAAAGTATTCCAGCACTTCGATTGTAAGGTTGCGTCCGAGGTGCGACCGATCGCGGAATCCAGCGGCCGTGATTTTGCCGTTGGCTTGTTGTTCCTGATGCAGTAGATCGGTAAGTGTTGCCGCTGCCGCGAGCGGGAAGAATCGCTTCTTCGACACCGGGATCAACAGACCATAATGCGACAGGCGCGACATCGCAGTTTCCAGTGGCGGCACCTCGTCGCCCAATTCGGCGGCGAGTTCAGAAACTGTAGGCGGCCGCAGCCCGCGGCCTTCGAGCAAAGGCTGCAGCCGTTTCCACAGCGCCTCATCCGCAGGTCGGAGCTGCGGCCGATGGGTCGGCAGACGAACGCCCATCATCTCGCGGACCACACGCCCTTCTCGCGCCAGTTCTGCCACCACCGCCAGCACTGCTTCGCGCGGCAAGACTGCACCTTTGCGACCCATCAGCACCCGGTCTGCCGCGGGGCCTACACGGTCCGGATGGCGATGGTGCCACTCGGCCAAGGCGTCGATCACGTCGCCGCCGCAATGCTCCCAGTGGGCTGGTGCAAAACCCAGCGGGCCGACTCGGCTTTGCAGCTGCTTCATCGGGACACGCTGGTACAGCAGAGCCGATTCCTCCGGCCGCAGGTTTCGATTGGCCGCGAAACGGTCAAGCGGCAGGCCCGCCGCCGATGGCTCCAACAGTGCGCTCAGAGCGGTCGCGTGATCGTCGATCTCCATGGCGGTCAGGTAAGTCAGGCGTGCCGGCCGGGCCCGACCGCGGGCCGGCGGGAACACGTCGATCACAGTGCCACCGCCAAGCGTTTGGCGGGCCGAGGCGTCGCGCATGATGAAGCGGTCGCCGCGCAGCGCACCGATGGCCTGTTGGAGCACCAACTGCACGCGGCCGCTTTCGCCCGCGACGATGGCCGCGCCTTCGAGCACGGCCACCCGTCCTATCACATGTGCCGCGCCTAGATGCACGTGCACCGCCGACCAGTGAGCCACCGGCTGTCCCGGCAATGCCCGCAGGCGTGCGTCGATGCGTAGTGCGGGCGGTGGCACATCACCTCCCACGACCCAGTCGCCACGGGCTATCCGTTCCCGATGCAGGTTCGGCCCAACCAGATTCAGCGCGCACCGCTCTCCCGCACGGCCTTGCGCCGCCGCCGTGCCCTGCGCGTGGATGGAACGCACCCGCGCCTCGCTGCCGTCCTGCAGGAGCCGGACTGAATCGCCGATTGTCACGATCCCGCTGACCACCGTGCCGGTCACGATCAGTCCGGCACCGGCTAGATGGAAGCGGCGATCAACTGCCAGCCGGAAGTGTCCGTCAGCGCTGCGGCCAGGCAAGGCTTGGGCCTGCTGTAGGAGATGACGGGCAATATCGTCCACACCGGCCCCGCTTAACGCCGAGCACGGAAAAACCGGCACACCTGCAAGTGTTGAATCCGACAGCAGGTCCCGCGTCTGGCCGGCGACTTCTTCAACGCGCCCAGCGGGTACGCGGTCGACCTTGGTCAGGGCCACCGCCCCACTGCGAACGCCCAGCAGGCCGAGGATCGCCAGGTGCTCGCGGGTCTGCGGCATTGGCCCATCGTCTGCTGCAACGACCAACAGGGCAAAGTCGATGCCGGTCACGCCTGCGAGCAGGTTGTGGATGAAGCGTTCGTGTCCCGGAACATCGACAAAGCCGATCACCGGTCCTGCGGGCAAGCGCCAGTAGGCAAAGCCAGGCTCGATCGTCAACCCGCGCTGCTTCTCCTCGGGGAGGCGGTCGGTATCAACCCCGGTCAGCGCTTTGACCAGGCTGGTCTTGCCGTGGTCGACATGGCCGGCCGTGGAAACGATCATGAGGGAGGCACCAACCGGGACAGTTGCGCCACAAAGCCGTCTTCGTCTTGCAGGCAGCGCAGGTCGAGCAGGAAGCGGCCGTTGTGCAGGCGGCCGAGCACGGGTACCGGCAGGCGGCGAAATGCAAGGGCCAGCGCCGCGCTCCCCGGATGAATCGCTAGCCCGGCGCTGGGCAGGGTGCGCACTGGCAGTGCGCCGCTGCCGATCTGGCTTTCGCAGTCGATGGTCTGGACGGCGTGCGCCGCGCCCAGCGCAGACTGCACCGCCGGTCGCACACGCTGCGCCAAGATCTGCAGCTCGTCTTGGGGCCTGGTGAGCAGGCGCAGCGTGGGCAACCGCTGCACCAGGCTGTCAGGGTCGGCGTACAGGCGCAGCACGGCAGCCAGGGCCGCGATCGTTAGCTTGTCCACCCGCAGGGCGCGCCTCATCGGGTTGCGCCGCACCTGCGCAATCAGATCGGCACGTCCGGCGATGACCCCGGCCTGGGGCCCGCCAAGGAGCTTGTCGGTGCTGAAAGTCACCAGATCGGCGCCACTCTTCAGCGTCTGTGCCACCGTCGGCTCATGCGGCAGGCCGAACCGCGACAGATCAACCAAAGCGCCGCTGCCGAGGTCGACCACAAAAAGCAAGCCACGATTGCGGCACAGGCGCGCCAGCTCGGCTTCGGGCACGCTCGCACTAAAGCCTTCGATGACGAAGTTGCTGGCGTGTACCTTCAGCACGAGGCCACTATCGGGGCCGATGGCGTCGGCGAAATCATGTAGATGCGTGCGGTTGGTGGTCCCCACCTCGAGCAGGCGGCAACCCGAACGCGCCATGATGTCGGGCAAGCGAAAGGATCCGCCAATCTCCACCAGTTCGCCCCGCGAGGTCGGAACGGTCTTGCCCATGGCCAGGGTATTGAGCACCAGCAGGAGTGCGGCCGCATTGTTGTTGACCACCGTGGCCGCCTCGGCACCGGTCAGTTCGCACAGCATCGGTTCGAGGTGCGCATCCCGCTCGCCGCGCTCGCCAAGTTCCAGGTCGTATTCCAGGTTCACCGCACCGTGCGCAGCGTCCACCATCGCCTCGATAGCCTCGGGCGGCAGGACGGCGCGGCCCAGGTTCGTATGCAGAACCGTGCCGGTCAGGTTGAAAACCGGTCGCAAGCTCGGCTGCGCCGAAAGCGTCAGCCGGGCCGACACCTCTGCCAGCACAGGCGAGGCGCCCGCGATTGTGATTTGCTCAGCACGCGCTTGTGCGAGCACCTTTCTCACCATGCTCACCACGGCCTCGCGTCCATGCCTCGCCACCAGCGTCTGCGCTTCTAGACACCGCATCACGCCATCTACCGAGGGTAGCGGCGAGGAAGCAGAGCAGGAATACGTCGAGGATTGGCGCACGGCGGCTGAATTGACTTTTAGTAATACGGGTGCCTAAAATAATATAGCGTGTACATGCCTTGACCACGGTTTTTCTCCAGGGAGGTGTCCCATGAACGATGACTTGCCAGTCGATCCGGTGCAATTGAGGGAACAGGTGAAAAGCAAGTATCGCGACGTCGCGATCGATCCCCATGGCGAATACCACTTTCACACGGGCCGTCCGCTGGCTCGCCGTCTCGGGTACGAGAGCAGCGTGGTGGATGCCATGCCGGATGTGGCAGTCGAATCGTTTGCCGGTGTCGCCAACCCCTTTTCGTCGCAGCGGCTGGCACCGGGCGAGCGCGTCGTCGATGCAGGTTCAGGCGCCGGCTTCGATTGCTTTATCGCCGCGAACCAGGTTGGGCCGGACGGATCTGTCATCGGTGTCGACATGCTCGACGAGATGCTCGCCAAGTCACGCGAAAGCGCCCGGCAAATGGATTTGCGCAATGTGGAGTTTCGCGAGGGGTTGCTCGAGAAGATACCGGTCGAGAACGCTTGGGCCGACGTGGTGATCAGCAACGGCGTGATCAATCTCTGCGCCGACAAAAAACAGGTATTTCAAGAAATTTGGCGAGTACTGCGCCCGGGGGGGCGATTGCAGTTTGCGGACATTGCCAACAGTAAACCCGTCCCCGCAGCCGCGCTCCAAAACATCGACCTCTGGACAGCCTGAATCGCTGGTGGCCTTCCGTGCGAAGGCTGGCAGTCGATGTTGGAAGAGGTCGGTTTCGTCGATGTGCGCATCGGACTGGCCTCCGACACTTTCGGGCAAGCCTCGGGCGAGAAGAGCGCCCGCGCCTTCGGTGTCTACGGTTACCCGTTCTGGGCTCGTAAACCGGATTGAGGATTACGTCGAGTGCCAGCGGTCATCGCAGGGGGCTGGGTTCACAAGTGGCGCTGGACTGAGAGGTCATATTGGAACTGCTCAACAACGTTGGTGACATTTCAAAGATCGGTTACGGTTTCATGGCCTCTAAGGCCTTGTTCACCGCACTCGATTTGGACCTTTTCACCCGACTCGAACGAGAGCGAGCGACAGTCGAAGAACTCGCGGCAAAAGCGGAGATTACTCCGCACCGACTTCAGCTCCTGCTGACCGTGCTGCGTGCCCTTGGTTTGGTCGGCGTCGACGGGGATGGGAAGCACTACAACTCCCCCGCAGCGTCGAGCTATTTGGCCAGCGCATCACCGACGTATTTTGGTGACTACTTCCGATTTCAGATCGATCGGCAGATTTATCCGATCTTGAATAAGCTGGCTCCCGCGATACGTGGCGCCGAATCGACGCACTTCTACACTGAGTACGCCGATCCCGAAGAGGCGAAAAACTTCAGCAAGGCACAGCATGTTGGTTCGCTCGGCGCAGCTCATCTGCTGGCTCGTCGTCTCGGTACGGTTCCTTGGCGATCGCTGCTAGACGTAGCGGGCGGTACCGGCGCATTCAGCATCATGCTTTGCAAGCGCAATCCGTCGCTATCAGCCACCATACTTGACTTCCCTAACGTGTGCGAGATTTCCCTGGATTACCTCCAGGCTGCAGGCGTTGCAGATCGGGTTAGCCTGGTTTCGGGGGATGCACGTTTAACCGACTGGCCTAAGCAACAGGATGCAGTGCTCATGTCATACCTGCTTAGCGCCATTTCTGAGCTTGACGTACAACCGCTGATTGACCGAGCCTTCGCAGCATTGACACCCGGAGGCACTCTCATGGTCCACGACTTTATTGTCAACGACGACCGGTCGGGGCCGCTTTCCGCGTCGCTCTGGATACTCACCAATGCGATCATGGACCCACGAAATCCTCAGCTGACACCCGGCAGCATGCGCGAAGCCATGGAGCGAAGCGGCTTCGCTGACGTTCAGCACTTTGAGCTATTGCCAGGTATCACACAAGTCGTCATGGGACAGAAGCCGCCCTGAATCTCACTCAGACAATCTGACATGCGACACCGACCTCACTAAAGTGGGAAGCGAAGTGCGGCGGAATTGACGTGCGGACGCTAGGCGCATGTTGCGGATTCCGGTGGAACTATTCGCAGGGCGTCTTTGCATCCACGTTCCTGCGCCAGCTTCGCTCGCGACCACCGACCGCCACAGTGGACATTAACTCTGGAATGTTTGCTGTTTTGCAGTACTCCCGCTCTGATCAGCGGCCGTATGTCGCAGTGAAAGTTGTCTTGGCAAGAAGAGCCGGGCCAACCCCTTTGTTCAATACAAAGCCATACAACGCCGCTGTGCCAGTCTTGGGCACCCGACCGGCTACTTCCAGCTTGTCAACAGACAGTGCAAACAATGTGAAAATGTAGCGATGCGGCTTGTCGCCGACAGGCGGGCAGGGGCCCCCGTAGTTGCCATTGCCGCCGGTCGCGCCTGTATCCAAAAACTCGGTGGTCCCACCGAAGGCGCCAGGCGGCAATGTGGCCGCGCTGTTGCCTGCACCTTGCGCCAGTGAAGTGGTGGTGGCCGGAATGTTGTACACCGCCCAGTGCCAGAAACCACTTCCGGTAGGTGCATCGGGATCGTACATTTGCAGTGCGAGCGATTTGGTACCGGCAGGAACACCGCTCCACTGCAGTGACGGCGACACATTGCCGCCTGTGCAGCCAAATCCGTTGAGCACAAACTTATTGTCAAATGTGCCGCTTGCAAGGTCTGCACTGGTCAGCACAAAAGGAGCCGATTGGGCCTGCACGTTGCCCACAGCGCATCCGCTCAGAGCGGTCACGGATACAGCAAGTGCGGCAGACAGGACTGCCAAAGTAAGTTTCATTCAAGTTTCTCCACGGTGGATTGTTTATCGCGCAGCGCATGTGCCTGCGCCGCAGACGAGTTTAATGTGGCGATTCGATCTATGGGTCGGCTACCGTCGTAAACAGGCGATATTGGACCCACGCACCGACGAGGCGGAGTCACACTTCGCTGTCTGCGAGGCCGACTCGATGCGCTTGGGCTGCAGCAAGCCTGCAGCGCAGCATCTTCGGCGATGCGGAAGGCACGTCGCTTGCCGGGCTCGTGGGTGCCGGTCACGCCTTGAATGTCACGACCACCTCGCGCTTCCTTGGCCAGGCCCTGAATTCGAGTGGGCAGCGGACAGTCCTCAATCACGCCGACGCGGGTGCAACACTAATTTTTTACGTGCGCGCAAATGCGGCGGCGCTCATTCGACAACAAAGCTCGACACCTGCATGCCGTACACCAGGAGCCGTGAACTCTTGGTGCACAGATGCGACTCTCCAACTTCGAGCACGACGTCTTCCGGCCAGCCGTCATGGGTGAGCCACACACAACCCTCGGTACAGACAATGCGTCGCTGGGCCGGCTTCTGCAGCGCCACAATCTCGCATTTTTGAAGCGCTCGCACTTGTGCCGTCACCGGCTTGCTCGGTGCTGGAGCTTTTTGCAGGCCCGCGAATAAATGTTGCAGGGGGTTCAGGGGCAGCTGGAACGTAGTCATCGTCATCTCCTGGTGAGGGGTGGGGAACGATTTAAGTGTCGCGACTCGGCCGCTCAAAGTCTTGAAGCAACCCGAAACCTTCCGAAAAAATCCGAACTGGCCCTTGGGCTAGACTGATGTTCCACCTGTCTGAAAGCGCCCATGCCCCAGTCTTACCGATTCGGTCGCTTCGAGCTGAAGTGCGACGAACGGCGTCTCCTTGCCGACGGCGAGGGGGTGGTTCTTGGCTCACGCGCCTTCGACCTGCTCCACTGTCTAGTGGAGCGCCAGGACCGCGTCGTCAGCAAGGCCGAACTGCTGGAGACTGTCTGGCAAGGAATGGTGGTGGAAGAGAGCAACCTGACCGTGCAGGTCTCGGCGCTCCGCAAGGTGCTGGGACCCCAAGCGCTAGCCACGGTGCCGGGGCAAGGCTACAAGTTCACCTTGCCCCGACTGGATCTGAGCGCTCCTCCAAGTGAACATTTATCCAACACGCCAGGCGCAGCGGCGCCACCGCGCGAAATGCCGACCGTCGCCGTGCTGCCGCTGGACGTGCTCGGTGCGCAGCCGAAATTACGTTTGCTGGCCGACGGTCTGACCGAAGATCTGATTGCGTTGTTGGCGCGCATGCCCGGTTTTGTTGTCATCTCCCGTGCCTCGTCATTTCAGTTTAGCCAGACCGCGTTGCCTCTGGCTGATGTGGCCAACCAGCTCGGTGTGCGTTACCTCGTCGAAGGGAGCCTGCGCGGCGCCGATCCAGTGAAGGTCTCGTCGAGGCTCATCGAGGCAGCCTCCGGCCGGGTGCTGTGGAGCGGAAGCTTCGAGGCCCCGACACACGCTGCGCCTGACCTGCAGGAAGCGATTGCCCGAAGCATCATTACCGAACTTGAGCCTCAACTTGACCGCGCCGAGCTTGCCGTGATTCGGCGGCGGCGCCCCGACAACCTGGATGCCTGGGACCATTACCGGCGCGGAGTGGCCGCCATTGCGCAGGGCGGATGGGGCGAACTGGAGTTGGCCGAGGCCCGCAGCGAATTGCGCCTTGCCTTCGAGGTCGACCCCGACTTCGCACTGGCGCGCAGCCATCATGCGCTGTTCACCGCACTCGGCTGTAATTTGGGACTGGTTGATGCCAGCGCCGACCTCGTGGCCGAAACTCTGGCTGAAGCGGAGCGCGCCGCCGCATTGGACAGCGGCAACCCCGAAGTATTGGGGCACGCTGGGTGCGCGTTGTGTGACCTGGGCCAGCACGAACGAGGAATGCAGCTGTTGGAACGAGCCTTGGAGCTCGACCCGAGCAATGTGCAGGCCCACGCGGCTTACGGTGTGTCGCAGGGGCTGCGCGGAGATGTCGTGCAGGGCATTGAACGTCTGCGTCATGCCATGCGCCTCAGTCCGAAGGACCGGCGACTCGGTTTCTGGTCCTGGGTTGCCGGTTTGCTTCTAATGCGTTGTGGTCGGCTCGACGAAGCTCTGGCCGAGGCCAGAACCGCAAGCCGGCGCGATCCCCAGCTTTATCTGAGTCGGGTCCTGGAGGCTGCAGTGCTGGAACAATGTGCACGCAGGGATGAGGCCTCGTCCGCTCTGGCGCTGGCCCGACGACTGCGCCCTCAACTGACTCTGTCGGAGATCGCCATATCGCATGGCAAGAGGGCGGCTGCTGCGATCCACCACCTATGGCGCTGAGTGCCCTGCCAGCCTGACCGCTATAAACTCCAGAATGTCAGGTTTTCAGGTTAACCGTGACTGCCCAAACGGTGCGTGTCAACGCTTTGTTGGTGTTGATCCGGCTCCATGCGCGTCTTGCGCACCTCGATCCTTGGCGACGTACCTGCAAGTGACGGTGCGGCTTAATTAAATGGCGCCGAACGCGCTCACACCAGGCCCATTTCCGAACGCAAACGAGGATTTTCGATCTGCGCCGCAAGCAAGAGCGCGGCGTCAGCACTTGCCGAATCACCAAGTCGGGCTCGATGCAGGTACCCTCGAACGGTAAGTTCACGCGTGCCAGTCCTGGCGGAAAGGGCGAGCAACTCGTCGATCCACGTCGGCGCCTGCGGCAGCTTGCGTTCGACGGCCAGGCCGCACAGAACCTCGAGCGCGTACCCTTTTCCCCAGACATAGGCGTCGGGAAGGCGTTGGCTGCGCTGGACGCTGTCGAGGAGGATCTCCACGGCGTCCGATGTATGGCCGCGTGCCATCGCAATCATGCCCAGGCCGCGGCCGGCAATGCCCTCCCAGCACGGATCGCCCAACTGGCACCCCAACGCGAAGGCCTGCTCAAATCCTTCGCAGGCGAGGTCGATGGCGCCGTGCTGAAGATCAACTTCGGCGCGCAACGACTGCGGCCACGGAACAAGGGCGGTCCAGACCCGCTGAGCCAGCGCCAGCGATCGGTCGAGCGCCTCGCCGGCGCCGGTTAAATCCCCGCCAAGCAGCAATGCGCGGCCGCGCAACGAAAGCACGTAGGCTAACTGCTTAGAATCGCCGCCGCGGTCGGCGATTGTTTCCGCTTCGGAGAGCATTGCAAGTGACGAGCCATAGAACGCTGTGTCACTCAGGATTGCCCCGCGCAGCGTGGCGGCACGTCCCTTCTCCCCGCAGTCGCTCCCAGCGAGGGGCGCGGCCCGATCCAGCCATGCCAGTGCACGGTCATAGCGACCGCGCAGGAATTCCACATAGCCGAGTTCGCGACATGCTGCGGCGGCGAGGGGACTGGCATCTCCCTGCGCAATAGACAATGCCTCGTGCAGGGCGGTGGCACCTTCCTCGTCGCGTCCGCGGGCGGAATGAACAAGGGCAGCACCAAGTGCCACCCGTGTGCGCATGCGCAGCTCGAGGTCGCCACTTCCATCAGATTCGACGATTGAGCGTCGCAGGCAGTCCAGCCCGGCGTCCAGGACGCCGGCGCCGATCGCAGCCTCTCCGGCCTTCAGTTGCGCGATCGCGCCCGCACGCCCCGACAGAGGTCGCGCCGTCGCGGTGCTGGTGACTGTGTGCATCGCCGCGCTGAGCGTGGCGCCAGGTCGAACGCCAAGTTCGCGCAGGAACAGATCGGTGCATGCCGCTGCCTGACGTGCTGCGCCCACGCCATCACCCGCTGTCGCAAGACTGCGAACGAGCAAAGCCTGGAAGTTTTCGTCAAGAGGGTTCAACCCCACGAGCCGCGCGGCGAGATCCGCCGCCTCAAGCGCATGACCTGCAGCCAGCCGGCTCAACGCCGCTTCGCGCAGGACGGCCTCCGCAGTGGCTTGCATGTGCCTACGCTCGGTGGCGAGCCATACATTGAACGACGGGCTGCTCGGGAAGTTCATCCCCTCCAGCAACTCCTGGCCCAGACCGGGGACGCCCAGTGCTTCGGGCCATGCCCCACGCGTGACAACATCGAGATCGATATACGGGATCCGGCTGGGCACCAGGTCCACAGCATCTCCGCGAAGTCCGACGTCACCTAGCACGCGGCGCAGTTCGGCCAGATTCCAGCGCAACGCCGCCAGTGGATCCTCGGCCTCCTCGAAAAGAAGGCCGGCCAGCTGCGCGCGGCTAACGCCACCCCGATGACGGCTCAGATAGGCCAGAACGCCCCAGGTTTTATGACCCCGTGGCCCCGGCAACGCCATACCGTTCCGCAACAATCGCGGAGTGCCTAGAAGGTGAATTTCGGGGCCCACCGAGTGATTGTCACTCGGACCCCGGGCCGGCGTGACGATCAGACTTCGGCAGTGGTCGGGTCGATGGTGGTGATGACCCGTGCAACGCTGTTGGCGGGAAAGCCTCCGCGCTTGGCGTGCTCCCTGACAAGTTCCTCGCTGGCGGCGTTATATATGCAGTAGATCTTGTCGCCCGTCACGTAGCTGTGGACCCATTGGACGTCCGGGCCAAGCTCCTGTAAAACGCCGCAGGATTTCTGTGCGATCGCCTGTAGCTCGGCAGCTTTGGATGCTCCGATTCCGGGAATGGCACGTTCAATAACGAATTTCGGCATGGCGGTTTCCTTCGGGTAAGTGGAACCCACAGCTTCCGCCTTTGGCGTTTGACGAAACGTGTGATGCAGGTTGCGGCAGATTTTTTTGGACGTCACCTATCAATCACCCTGAAACAAATCCGTGCTGAGGTAACGCAGACCGGAATCGCAGACGAGGGTGATCACTGTTGCGCTCTCTCCAAGACGTTTCGCCACACGAAGCGCCGCGACCTGTTCCTGCTGCGTGAGGGCCTGCGGCCAGCGTGGACTGATCGACGGAGAAAATTGCGCTATCGACACGGCCGGGGCTGAAGGGCGACTGGAGCGGCTTCCGCGGCTCGCTGAAGAACCGCTGTGGCGGGGCCCCGATGTCGTGGCTGCAATTGGCGGTGTCGCCGCACTCGTGGCGCAGCGGGCGACCCCAACGATTCCTGTCGTCCATGCGATCGTGCTCGATCCCGGAGTGATAGGCCTGACGGCGGCCAACGTCACGGGAATCACCACCTTCGAACCCGATAACGGAGTGCGGCAGCTTCGGCTTCTCAAGGAGCTGGTTGCGGGGCTGCGCACCGTCGCCTGCCTGACGGATCCCGATGCGCCGAAGGGCGCGGGCGGTATCAACCCGCTGTTTTTCCACGTGCTGCGAGCGGCCCGGCAGGAAGGGCTAACGCTGCGATGCATCACGCAAGAGGGACCTGGCTGCGACCTGGAGACCACATTCGAAACGATTCGGCACGCACACGCCGGTGCGCTGGTGGCACTCGAAGTCCCTTCTGTGCTCGCACGACTTGGCGAAATTGCGCCACTCGCTGAACGTGACGGCTTGCCGACCCTCGTTCCGTCTGGTCAACGGGACACCGGCGTCCTGATGTTAGGGCCTTCCCTTCACGGCGCGCTTGATCGACGCTGGTGCCGTGACCGATTGCAAATGACGCGTGGCAGGTGTCGCGCGAGAAGTCCACCCATACACGCACAGCGCCGGGACCCACTCAGTGCGCCAGAACTCGCCCGAGACTGCGAAGCATTGCGGAACCGTTACCGGACCACGCGCTGCCGTGCATGCACGAGAGCAGTTGCGGCTCGAGTTGGGCCAGCTTGTCAATCAAAGTGGAGGCGTTTTGCGTATGGGAAAAGTAGTCCAGCTGGTGACGGAACGCCTCGCTCGGACCAAGGATGTCACCGCCGGTGAGGGGCTCATCACCGGTACCTGGCTGTGTGAACAGGTCGCCACAGAACAGGTTGCGCGTGGTTTCGTCGTACAAATACCCGCACTCCCAGCCGTGGGGCAGGTGCGGGGTGGATTGCCACCGCAGCGTGTGATGGCCGAGCTCCAGAGCCTGTCCATCTTCCATGCCGATCGCATCCACGTCCACCATATCGTTGACCGAGACGATTGCCGCAACGTGGCTGCACACCGGCTGCGCTTGAGGCGCTGCCTTGAGAAAGTCAGCCAGGCTGCCGCACTCGTCTGCTTCGACGTGGGAAAACGCTAAGTAGCGCAGCTTGGACAGCGGCATCTTCTTTTCAATCTGGCTGGCCACCAGACCAAACAGCTTGCGCGGGCCGGTATGGAATAGCAGTGGCTTGTCGTCAAGCACGAGATACTGGTTGAAGCTGAATCCACCCGGAAAAATAGCGGGCGGCAAGGCCACGCTGATGCGGAAGGTGTCGGGGCCGATCTCGTGGATTGAAGCTTGCGGTTCGTTCATGTTATTTCCTTGTGCGCGGACGCGGTGTGGGTAGAGCGGGAGGCTGCGGTCCGGCGACAGCCAACAACAGGTGAACCATGGTGCGGCGGACCGCAGTACGTGACAGCTTGTGCTCGCGTAGCAAGCGCTGCCAGAATTCGAAATGAATTAAGGTTTCCCAGATCGCCGGAGCATCTCGAAGTTCGCCGGGCGCGCCGTGGCGCTTGAGGACAGCTGTACACAGTGCCGTCAATTCCATGCGCTGGTGTGCGGCCATCTGGGCCAGCGATGGCAATCTTTCCTGCTCACGCCACTTCACCCAAGGTTCGAAATAAGCGTTGAGCCGATCAAGTGCCTCGACCAGGCGTTGGACGGCCGACACGAGGTCGGGCGCGGACAGGATGTGTTCTGCCGGGAGCTTGGGAGCCAGGCCTACCGCGTGCGCCGTACAACCCTGAACCAGGTCATCGAGACTTGGAAAGTGCTTATAGACGGTCGGGATCGCCACTGCGGCGTGCTCAGCGATCTGCGCATAGGTCGTGTTGAGCACGCCCTGGGATGCGTGCAACTGCGCTGCTACAGCGGCAATGTTCGCTTTAAGCGCCAGCTGCTGCTGGCGCCGTGTTTGGTTGTCGTAGGCCCGGGGTGCCATAGAAACGATTTAAATTTCACCTGAATTAATTCAATATACACATAGTTCATTCAATATTCAAGTTAGTTGCGGCTGGCCCCGAGTAATCGGTCGGCGACAAAACGTAGTTCCCCTCAAAGGCACTTGATCGGATTCGGGCACAGGGCCGGGATCCATGCCTCACGACGATGCGGAAACCTGCGTTTCTGCGGCAACGGTTGACTGCGACGCTTTGGCACGCATCATTTGGTACAACATCAGTGTGGCCGCCATGATGATGGCGATAGACCCTGAACCTAACAGAGGCCCCAGCGCATCCTCCGTCGCCGCGCCGCTGTAGAGAAGCAACAAGCCAGCGACGAGCAGGACGCTGCCGATCTGATGCAGGCCCGTCTGGATGGTGGCAAGGCGGGCCGACGCGGACGCCAGCCATAGCCGGTATAGCGCTCCATAGAGTACCGAGACAACTAAGCCGAGCAACAACACATCCGCATGGGTGACGTGCTGCACATGATTCTTGGAGATCGCCATGTAGATACCCAAGCCCATGCCCAGGATGGCGAAGACGAGGCCGAACATAACGTGCCACCTCGAAATCGAAGCGATGCGGGAGCTAGTGTTTATGATGCGGTTCCTTTCGCGCTGGAAATAAGGCCGCTGCGGGCATTGCGCATGGAAGCAGCGGCGATGTCGAGAACAAGCTCAATTTCGCGTTCGTCGCGAGGCGCGAAAACCAAGGCCACGTTGGGCAGCACCCGCCCTATGAAAGCCCATGGATGCAGCTCGCCCCACCCGCGCGCCAGCACGCATTGCAAGTCGTCCGGCGCAAGCGCCATGTGGAAACTCCCGTCCGCGGCCGGATGCAGGTGCGCGAATTCGCGGCCATGGATGAACCCATAGCGCTCGTTGCACACCGCACACTGCGGCAGGAAGAGCGCGCGGGCGCCGGGCACCGAGATGCCACTTGGGCCCTGCACTGTCCCCGGCATGTCACCCCATCGTGCCGCCACCAGCGAATAAACGGATGGATTCGGGCTTTGATCGAGTTGCCGGTGCGGAATGTCCTCGCTGGTTCGCGGACGCTGACCGGCGCGCTGAAGAAGTTCAAGCATGCGCCGCTTCCAGGGCCACGAAGCTCTGTCCCTCAAGAGAACGGGCGAAGCCGCTGAACTCGCCGTTCACGGCCTGCCAGCTTTCAAGTTCGGTTACTGCCTGGTACCACTTGCGCACGTTTGAATAGGGCTGGAAGTTGCACCCTACGAGCTCTCCCAGGCTCAGGATAGACGCGCCGTGGAAGTCGGCGATGCTCGGGTTCGAACCGAGCAAGAATGGATCGCACTTGCGCAACAGGTGCGAATCCAGCACCTCCAGCCAACGCCGCGACTGGGCGCGACCCCATTCGACCGTCGTATCGTTCGCAATTCCCGGACGTTTGTGGTGTGGCAGCAGTTGCGGATAGACGTACTGGTAGCCAAAGTCCTTGTAGAAGTTGGACTCAAACCACGCCATCAGTTCGTCTACACGCGCGGCGTGTTGGGGCTTGGTCGGGTACAGGCTCGAACCGTTAATGCGCGCCAGGTAACGTAGGATCGCCGAGGATTCGGTGAGAACGAAATCCCTGTCCACCAGCACCGGCACCATTCGGTTCGGGTTCAGCTCGACAAAGGGCGGAAGGTAATGCTCTCCCTTCATCAGCGAAACAATGAGAACGTTGATCTCGATGCTGGCGTGCCGGCGGAATGCCAGGACGGCACGTGAGGTGGTGCCTACCGGATCGACGTAAAGGTTCATGGACAGTCTCCTGTTTACAGCCGCGAAGCGCGGGTGGCAGAGGGATCGTGCAGCCAGGCGCCTCGACGCGCAAGACGCCTGAGCGCAAAATGGATTTTCATGGATGAAAAACCGATCCCGTGGGATGAACTGCAGATGTTCTTGGCCGCCGCGCGGGAGGGCACACTTTCCGCCGCCGCGCAAGCACTACACAGTAGTCCTGCTACGGTGCTGCGGCGGCTGCAGGTGCTGGAGCGCCATCTCAAGGTGGCTTTGTTCGTGCGCAGTTCCCGCGGTTACGCGCTCACGCTGGCTGGCACCGAGCTACTGCAGCACGTGCAGGCGATGGAGTCCGAAGTGCTCGGGGCCGAGCGCCGGCTGGGGGGCCGCGATCAACAGCTTTCGGGGTCCATCCGCTTGGCCACGCTCGACGATCTGGTGCAGACCGTGCTAGGACCCGTGCTCGCTGGATTTCTGCTTCGGCATCCCTCGATGGGGCTCGACCTGGTGATCGACAGTGACTTCACCAGCCTGACGCGACGCTCAGCCGAGGTGGCGATCCGCGCGGGTGGGCAACCAACTTCGCAGGACATCATCGCCCGCAGCGTGTGCCCCATCGGCGTTGCGCTTTATGCCAGCCACGAATACCTGCGACGCCACCGGAAGCGTCCAGAGCTGGGACAGCTGGAAGGACACCGCATCATTCGAGCGGACGAGGGCCGTGCGCGCATGCCGATGGAGAAGCTGATGGAGCGGCATGCAAGCGGCGCCACGCTTGCGTTCCGGAGTAACTCGATGCTGGCCCGCTGCGTGGCGGTGCGGGATGGTATGGGGGTCGGATTTCTGCCCTGTTTCGTGGCCGATGCGGAGCGGGAGCTGGTGCGGCTGGGCAACGTTGTGCCCGAAGCGTCCGCGACGCTATGGATTCTGGTCCATCGGGATTTGCGCCGAAATGCTCGTGTGCGCACGTTTGTTGAGTACGCATATGCAGAACTAACGCGAGTGAAGGACCGGCTCACGGGCAAGCCTGAACCCGTGGGCGGTGATGGCGGCGCCGGACTCTAAACTTCCACAACGAAGAAATTCTTCGAGCAGGGTCTCGTTTGAGTAAGCTCGATCACCTTTGCTAACGTGGTCCTTCCTATGCGGAAGGTCAATTCACCGATGTCGCGCCGGCACTCGGCCAGTCAACGCCTACGAGGCGAAGTTAGACGAAATCTGATTAGTCATACAACTGGCCTCGCGCAGCAGCCGCTTCAAAGGGCCGCTACTGCGCAAACGCACTTGCTCGGAGGCATCGTACTGCAGGCCCGAGCCTTGCCTTAGCGCAGCGCCGACGGGCACTTCCGGCTGGCGGTCGTCAACGAGCGAAGAGCCGAGAAGGCTCATCACGTTGCAATTGAACCTGACGTCCGCCTTCCGCTAACGTAATCCGGCTTGAGTACCGTCGGGCTGTAGGATAAGGGGGCAACAACTGTTCGACACACCGTCCCTCTTGGATGACGTTAGCGGTCGTGCCATCCGGACTCAAGAGCGCTTCGGCGTAAACCAGCATGATCCCGACACCGATGTACCGATTTACCGTTTCGATCGGATGGCGCTCTCTGGATGACTCAAACGCGGATCACCTCGCCCTTGAGCGACCAGAGAATGCCTAGCACATCATTGCGCGTGGCTGGGTCGATGCCGTTGCTCTCCAGCGCAGCCATCGCGTCGTCGATTACGGCGACGAATTCCTGTTCACTTATATTCATTCCCTTGTGCGTGGCCAGCATGTCTTGGCCGGTGTAGGTCTCGGGACCGCCAGCGCCGGCGCAGAAAAACTCGATAACGCGCTTCTCCACCTTGTGCATGTCGCGGCCGGCGTAGCGGATGCTTACCAGCGGGTTGGCCATGTGGTTTCCAATCAGCGAGCGCGTGATGCGGGTAATGCCTTCTTGCTGTCCAAGGCGTTGATACAGCGATGCAGTGGACTGGGTGGTGGTTTCCATGTGGATGCTCCTGGTGGATCTTGAAAAACGGATGGGACGGAATGGGTCAGGGCGTTGGCCGACGCAATAGCTGCAGCCAGGACGCGTACTCGATCGCGCCTGGATGGTTCGGCAACGCCCGTATTGGTGCGGTTCGGCGCGGCATGCGCCGGGAGCCATGCATGGGCGGGGCTGCATCGACGTTTCCTGTGGAAAAGACGGCGGATGTGGAGGGACGGGTTTTCATCGAATTTCCTCAATAATGAAGTGGTGCTGGAGGTACTGTGCCGGACCTGTGTTCCTGAATCGTTCCCGGCTCTGCGAGGGCTTGCGACCGTCAAAGCGAGGCAGCAAAATGCCACGCATGGACAACTTTGAACTGGACTTGCAAGGGCTGCCGGTGCAGACGCTGCAATTGCAACTGCTGGGGGGTTTCTCTGTGCGCCTGAACGGCGCCGAGGTGCCGACCGAGCGCTGGCCCGGGCTGCGTGCCGTGCAACTGGTGCAGTTATTGGGCCTGCAACCGCAGCGGCGGCTGGCGCGCGACTTGGTGATGGATGCGCTGTGGCCCCAGTTTGAACCCGACGCCAGCAGTGCCAACCTGCGCAAGGCCGTGCACCATGCGCGGCATGCGCTGGGGAGGCACGACGCAGTGCGGGTGCACGGGGGTGAGGTGCTGCTCTGGCCCGGGCGGCCGGTGGTCGTCGACGCCGAGGACTTCGAGCGGGTTGCCGACGCCGCACTGTCACAGCGCGATGCCGCCGCCTGCGCCGAAGCGGCCCGTACCTATAGCGGTGCGCTGCTGCCAGGTTCGTTGTACGAAGCCTGGACAGTGGCTGCGCGTGAGCGGCTGCACGCCCGCCACCTTGAACTGCTGCGTGTGGCAGGCCACTGGGATGCCGTGGCACAACTGGAGCCCACCGATGAAGCTGCGCACCGCGCACTCATGCAGCGTGAGTTGCAGGCCGGCAACCGCGCCGCTGCACTGCGCTGGTACGCCCACCTGCGCGAGGCCTTGCAAGAATCCCTGAGTGTCGCCCCCGACCGGCAAACCGCGGCGCTGTACGAACGCTGCGTTGCTGGCCTGCAGTCCACGGGGCCTGCCTTCGTGGGCCGCGCCTTGGAGATTGCGCAGTCTCTGGCCTGGCTTGATGCCGAGCCGAGCGTCCGTGCGGGCGCAATCGTGCTGCGCGGGCCCGGCGGCATTGGAAAGACCGCGCTGAGCAGCGAGATCGGCACCCAGGCCTTGGCGCGTGGCTGGCGTGTGCATCGTGTGCAGGCTACGGACGCGCGTCGCGTCTATGCCGTGGTCACGGCCATCGCCGAACGGCTGCTGCTGGAAGACCGAGCGCCGCTGGACCGCATTGGTGATGCTGCGCGCAACGTGCTGGGCCTGCTTACACCGCTTGCGGCACCATCCCAACCGTTACCTGGTCCGCTCGGCCGCCACCAAGTTGTCGGTGCGATCCGGCGGTTGCTGGTGGCGTCTGCCGAGGGCGACGACGTGTTATTGCAGATCGACGACGGGCACCTGGCTGACGACGCAGATGTTGACGTTCTGATGCAGATCGCAATGAGTGGCGCTCCAGTGTGCCTCTTGCTCGCTGTGCGGCCAATGGCCGGTGACAGCGTGCTGACGCGCGGAGTCGCCCGGCTAGAGTTGGCCGGGGCATTAAAGGTGCTGGATCTTCAAGGTCTGGATGACGAAGAGATCCATCGCCTGGCGCAGCGCGCGGCGCCTGCGCCGCTGGCTACCGAGGTGGCGGCGCGTGTAGTGAGTGCCGCACAAGGCAACCCCTTCGCGGCGATTGAGCTGGCACGCTGTGCTGCTCTGACGCACGAAGATCGTCTGCCGGCCAGCACCGCGCAGGCTGTGCTGGCTCGGCTGTGCGACGTGCCCGAACCGGCGATGGCGCTGCTGACGTGGCTGGCCCTGTGTGGCGACAGCTTCGACCTTGCCACGATAGAGGCGCTGGCTGAAGCGGCGGCGGTGTCGGCGATGCCAGCGCTGGACGCAGGGCTGACGGAAGGCGTGCTGACACCCGCCGGCAGTCGCTACGTGTTTCGCCATGAATTGGTTCGTCAGGCATTGCTGGATCAGGTGCCGCTGCACCGGCGCACACAGATGCACCGCCGAATTGCTGAACTGCTGACCCGGCAGGCGGGGGCCCCAGCTGACATTGCCCACCATTGGCGCGCGGGCGGCAAGCCGCGCGAGGCCATTCCGTGGCTGGTTGATGCGGCGCGCGAGGCTGTGCGACTGGCGGCCTTCAGTGACGCATTGAGGCTTCTGCAACCGGTGCTCGAGGTAGATGCCACGCACGTCGAAGCGCTGCGCTGGCGCGCCGAGGCGCTGGACGCGATGGGCGACCCGGCAGCGCTGCCCGCCTACCGGCTTGCGGCCGAAGCCGCCGATGAGACCGCGGCTCACAACCTGCTGGCCAAGGCCGCTCTGGCGCAGGTAAAGCAGGGCGACCCCAAGGGTGCGCTGGAGGTCCTGGCAGGATTGCACCCTACCAGCGTGGAGGGCCGGTTGTGCGAAGCTCTGGCCTACAGTGGCGCGGCCGCACTCGGCGCCGCCGACCCTGCAATGGGCACCGCCAAGGCTGCAGCAGCCCGTCGACTGGCGCTGCAGACCGGCGATACCGCATCCATCGTCGTGGCCTCGTGGGCTCAGGCTGCGGCCGCACATGCGCGCGGTGAGTTGCGCGAAAGCGTCTGGGCCGACTTGAATGAGACAACAGCCGTGCCACACCTCGCGCTCCGGGTTTTCGACGGGCACTTATGTATCACGCAGCGCTTCCTCTACGGCGCGAGACCCTACGCTGACGTCATCGCTTTCGCCGATGCGCTGTCCACCGAAGCCAAGCGCCTGGGCGCAGCACGCGGCCACGCCTTTGGAATCACCTTGCGTGGCGAGGCGGAGTGGCTTTCGGGAGATCTGGTTTCGGCGCGTCTACACCTGCGTGAAGGAGCGCGTCTGCACCGACTGATTGGCGGCGCAGTCGGTGAGGCCTTGTCACTGCAGCGCCTGGCCGAATTGGCCCTGTATGAAGGCCAAAAGACTGAGGCCCGTGCGCTCGTGGACGAGGCACTTGACTTGGCGCGCCAGACCGACATCGGCTTTCACCTGCTTGACCGCATCTACGGCACCCGCATCGCGCTTCACGCCGACGATCCGGCGGCGGCCTTGCACGTAATGCAGGATGCCGCAGCCTCGGTTCGCGGTCCGCTCGAGACCTGCCCGGGTTGCCGCATCACCTTTGCGGTACCGGCGGCGATTGCTGCAGCACGCGCCGGCGAAGTGGACCAGGCTGAACAACACGAGAGGCAGTGTGCCTACCTGGCCGACGTGGTGATGCGACTGCCCGCTTGGTACGCTGCGCACGACGAGGTTCGCGGCCACATTGCGGCCTCCAAGGGTGCCGCCGCCAGCGAAACGACGGCCCACTTTACAGCTGCGGCCACCCGGTTTCGCAGTGCTGGCCACCCGGTCGACGCGGCGCGATGCGAGCGTCTGGGAGCCCAAGCGCGAGGCCCATAACTTTAGATGGTGTTTCGCGGCATGCTCATCGTGAAGACGCACCCCTTGCCAGGAAGGTCGGGGACTGTGAGGAGACCTTCGTCAGCTTGGACGTTCTGGCGCGAAATCGACAGGCCAAGCCCGAGTCCCGTCTTGTCATCGCTGCGTTGAGTGAATGGGGTGAAAAGGCGGTCACGGTTCCCCGTAGGTTGCCGCAGCTGTACTCCACGTCCATGAGAATCCGGTCGCCCAGGGCGTAGGCCTTTAATGTCACGTCGCTATGGGCATGGGTGAACTTGCGGTTGCAGGGGCGAGCTCCATCATGGCGTGCCAGTTTGGGGCCGTCGAGTATTGCTGTCCATCGGAAATTTTGGGACGATCCATTCTCTTTCAGGCAACGCATGCCTTATTCCCTCAACCCCCGTGTGCTGCGCTACCGAGCTTTTCACCGTGCGCAAAAGTCTCTTGTCGCCAGCGGTGTGGCGCAAAACCCGTGAGCCTTCTACATGGCGGTTTCTGCAATGCAAGGCAACATGGATCTCGTTCTCAGAGTAAAGACGGGAGCTGCACCCCAGGAGTAACCACCCATGCGCAACTTGACTGAAGACAATATCACCCAGGCGGTGATCGCCAGCTTTGCCGGCACCCCAGAGCCGCGCCTGCGCGAGATCCTCGCACGGCTGGTGCAGCATCTGCACGCCTTCGCGCGCGAGGTCAGGCTGACCGAGGACGAATGGACGCAGGGCGTCGAATTCCTGACGCGGGTGGGCCACATGACCGACGACAGGCGGCAGGAGTTCATCCTTCTGTCCGACACCCTGGGCTTGTCCATGCTCACCGTGGCGCTCAACAACCGCAAGTCGCCGGGGTGCACGGAGGCCACGGTGTTCGGTCCGTTCTACGTGCCGGATGCGCCCTTCTACGCGCACGGCGCCGACGTTGCCAACGGCGCGGCCGGACAGCCATGCACGGTGCGCGGGCACGTGCGGGGCATGGATGGCGAGCCGGTGGCGGGCGCCACCATCGAGGTCTGGCAGGCGGACGCCGAGGGCATGTACGACGTGCAGCGCGATGGCTTGAAGCAGGCGCAGGCGCGGGGCCGACTGAAAACCGGCGCGCATGGCGAATACCACTTCCGCTCCATCCTCGCCGAGGCCTACCCGATTCCCACCGACGGGCCGGTGGGAGACATGCTGCGCGCGACGAACCGCCACCCCTGGCGTCCGGCGCACCTGCACTTTCGCATCGAGGCGGCGGGCTACCAGGGGCTCATCACACACGTGTTTCGGCGCGGTGACCCGTACCTCGATTCCGACGCGGTCTTCGGCGTGCGCGAGTCGCTCGTGGCAGACTGGGAGAAGGACAGCGACGGCACCTTTGTCGTCAAATACGATTTCGTGCTTCAACCCGCAGCCACCGCCCCATGATCAACAAAGTCGCCGCATCCGCCGAAGAAGCGCTCGCCGGCACCGCCGACGGTGCCACCGTGATGGTGGGCGGCTTCGGCACGGCAGGCATTCCCAATGAGCTCATCGAGGCACTGATCGCGCAGGGCGCGCGCGAGCTCATCTTGGTGAACAACAACGCCGGCAATGGTGATGCCGGGCTCGCCGCGTTACTCAAGGCCGGCCGCGTGCGCAAGGTCATCTGCAGCTTCCCGCGCCAGGTGGACAGCTGGGTGTTCGACGACCTGTACCGGCGCGGGCAGATCGAGCTCGAGCTGGTGCCGCAGGGCAACCTTGCCGAGCGCATCCGCGCGGCCGGCGCGGGCCTGGGCGGCTTCTTCACGCCCACCGGCTACGGCACGCTGCTGGCCCAGGGCAGGGAAACGCGCGAGATCGACGGGCGCATGCACGTGTTCGAGACGCCCATCTCCGCAGACCTGGCCTTGATCCGCGCCGAGCGCGGTGACCGCTGGGGCAACCTCACCTACCGCAAGGCCGCGCGCAACTTCGGGCCGGTGATGGCTACGGCTGCGAAGCGCACCGTGGCGTCGGTGCACGAGGTAGTCGAACTCGGCACGCTGGACCCCGAGGCCATCGTCACGCCGGGTATCTTCGTCAGCAAGGTCGTGCACGTGGCACGGAAGGCAGCCGCATGAGCCACCCCCGCAGAACCAAGGCGCAGATCGCTCAGTGCGTGGCGCGTGACATTCCCGACGGCGCCTACGTCAACCTGGGCATCGGAATGCCCACCATCGTGGCCGAATACATCGACGGCGGGCGCGAGGTCATCCTGCACAGCGAGAACGGCATTCTGGGCATGGGCCCGGCGCCGCCAGAGGGCGAGGAAGACTTCGACCTCATCAACGCTGGCAAGCAGCCGGTCACGCTGCGCCGCGGCGGCGCGTACTTCCACCACGCCGACAGCTTCGCCATGATGCGCGGCGGCCATCTCGACATCTGCGTGCTGGGCGCGTTCCAGGTGTCTGTGCACGGCGACCTGGCCAATTGGCACACCGGCGAGGCCGACTCCATCCCTGCCGTTGGCGGCGCCATGGACCTGGCGATCGGCGCCAGGCAGACCTGGGTGATGATGGACCTGCTCACCAGGGACGGCCGCAGCAAGCTGGTCGCGCAATGCACGTACCCCCTGACGGGAATCGCCTGCGTGCGCCGCCTTTACACCGACCTGGCGACGTTCGCGGTAACGCCGGCTGGGGTGCACGTTGTTGACATGGTCGAGGGACTGAGCACGGAAGAACTGCAGGACTTGGTCGGGGTGCGGCTGGGCTGATTGATTGACTGACCGGCCGGGGGTGGGTTCCTGAAGATTGCGGTTCCGGTTGAGCTGGGGTACTCTACTTTGGCAGTAGCAACTTCTTCTACGCTGGAACTCCCATTCCTTCCAACGCGATTCATGTTGCGCCCGCCGACGGCGGGCGAACCGACGAGGCGCTTTATGAAAGCCCGTCAACCCGAATCGTCCGTCTCGCAGAAGGATCGGCTGCAGGCCCCGTCGTCTACAAACAATACTCGGGTCTTCATGCCGCGCAACGCCTGCGCAACGAGACCGCTTTATTGACGCGGCTCTCAGGCGTCCAGGGCGTGGTGCAACTGGCCGAGGACGCGCAGGGAGCGGACGGACTTGCTCTCCGAGACTGCGGCGGAATCACCTTGGCGAAGATGCTGCAGGAGGGCACTTGCGAACCCGCCAGAGTCCTGTTTCTGGCGCAGCAGCTGGCCCGCATCCTGGCGGGAGTTCACCGCGCCGGGGTTATCCACCGTGATATCAATCCAGCCAATATCCTGATCGGTGAGGATGGTGAGCCCATGCTGATCGACTTCGACCTGGGGGTGCTGGCTTCGAACCACCTGGCGGTCGAGCCGGACGGGCAGATCGTGGGCACCCTGAGCTACATCGCACCGGAGCAAACCGGGCGCACCGGCCGCGCCGTAGACCAGCGGGCGGACCTTTACTCGCTGGGTGCCGTCTTTTATGAAATGGCGACGGGCCATCCCCCGTTCGAGCGGCCCGACGCACTGGAACTGATTCACGATCACCTGGTGCACGAGCCCACGCCTCCCTCGGAGATCGATTCGTGCATCCCCCTCGGGTTATCCAACGTGATCCTGCGCCTGTTGGCCAAGGCACCCGAAAAGCGCTATCAGAGTGCAGAGGGATTGCTTCACGATCTGCAGCGCCTCGCAAGCGATCTGGCACACGGACGCATCGAGGTTTTCGAATTGGGCGAGCGCGATTTCGCAGCCGGGCTGGCGGCGCCTGCCAAACTCGTTGGCCGCGATGCCGAGCTCGCAACACTGCTCAACACGTTTTCCGACGCGGTTCATGCACCGCGTCGCAAAGTGCTTATCGCAGGCCCGGCAGGTATCGGAAAGAGCGCGTTGATCAACGAACTGCGACCCGTGGTCACTGCCGCTGGTGGCTGGTTCGTTTACGGAAAATTTGATCAGTACCAGAGGGACGCATCCACTGCAGGCGCCCTCACACAGGCCGTGCGGGCTTTGGGTCGCCTGCTGCTCACCCAGTCCGGCGACGAGGTGGCGGCCCAGCGCGAGCGAATCCTGCACAACCTCGGGCGCAACGCAGGCCTCATCACGCGCACATCTCCAGAATTTGCACTGCTGCTCGGTGACCATGTAGAGGTGCCCGAAGTCGATCCGAGGCAAGCCGCGCTGCAGCTCCAGCAAGCCATGCTGGACCTGCTGGTGGCGATCGCTTCGCCACAATGTCCGCTCGTCGTTGTGGTGGACGACCTGCAGTGGGCCGAGGCCTATTCACTGCGGCTCTTCGAGCGAATGATGATGGACCTCGAGCTGCCGGGCTTGCTCATGGTGGGCTCGTACCGGTCGGATGAAGTCTCTGAGGGCCACGTCCTCGCACCGATGCTCGCGCGGTGGCAACAGCATCCCCAACCGCCGACGCAGATTGCCCTTGCCAACCTGAACCTGGCGGCGATGAGCGAGATCACGCGGCAGATGCTGCGACTCTCGCCCGAACGGTCCGTCGGATTGGCCGAAGCGCTCAACGCGCTGACAGGCGGAAATCCATTCGACACGGTCGAGATGATCAACGCACTTCGTGCGGACGGTGTGTTGACCCTGGAAGAAGCGGGCTGGGCATGGGACGAAGGCAAGGTGCGCCGCTTCATAGGACGTGGCAACGTTGTTGATCTTCTGGCCGCGCGGATCAGCAGGCTGCCCGCGCTCTCACGCGAGTTGCTCGAATTCATGAGCTGCCTGGGCAGCGTTGTGGAATGCAAGCTGCTGTGCGTGGCTGTCGGACTGGATGATGACGAGCTGCAACTGCGGCTGCGTCCTTCACTGGAAGACGGGTTGCTTCTGGCGGACCAGACCAGCGGGCAAGACGGCGTGCGCTTTCGGCATGACCGGGTGCAGCAGGCCATGCTTGGCGCAATGAGCGATTCGCAGCGTAGCGGACGTCAGCTTGCGATGGCGCGACGCCTGGCGGCCGAACCGGCTTTTGAAAATGATGCGGCCCAGCAGTACCTTGCGTGCATGGGCATGCTCGATGCACCCGAGGAAATGCGTAGCGCCGCGAATCTGTTTTTCAATCTGGCACAAACGCTGGCGAGCACAGCGACTTTCATGCTCGCTGAGCGTTACCTCGCTTCTGCCGGAGGCTTGCTCGCGACGATCGTCAACCCTGAGGATGCCGAGCGGCGGCGCGCTATCGACATCGCACGCCACCGAGCCTTGTACAGCCTGGGAAGGGTGGACGACGCGGATCCCATCTTTGCGCGAATCCAGAGCAGCACCTTGGACCCCATCGATCTTGTCGATCCTGCCTGCCTGCACATCCGGTTCCTTGATATCCAGGGGCGCTCCGTTGAGGGAGTCGCACTGGCCATACGCCTGCTGGAACAGCTCGGACTGCACGTACCGGCAGACTTCAGCGACCCCCTCCGGGAGCAAAAGCTGGATGCGCTGGAAGAATGGGCCCGGCGCGAGCGGGGCCTGGATCATTCGAAGCGCCCGCAGACCCGGGACCCACGGCTTCTTGGCACTTACAAGACGCTGGCTCGTCTGGTGGCATCCGCCTTTCATTGCCAGAACTTCGATGCGAACACATGGGCCATTCTCGAGGCGCAAAGCATGTGGGTGCAGCACGGTCCCTGTGACGAATTCATGGCCACGTTTGGCAGCCTGGGCTGGCTGATCATCGGCCGCCGGCAGAACTATCGGGCTGCGTACAACGTCGCACGCCATGTCATCGCCGTGTCGGACGCGCTGGGTTTTGAGGTTCGCAGTGCAGGCATGCGAATGACATTTTCCTGGGGCCCTGGCGTCTGGATCGAGTCCCTCGAAAACACCCTGGATCAGCTAACCCGGGCTGCTGAAATATTCCGGGTGAAAGGCGATGACGCCTCCTTCGCTTGCTACTTCAATATCCCGAAATACACCATGCTCCTGGAAATCGGAGCTGGCCTGGAGGCTTGCGAAGCGGAGCTGGAGACAGGCATTGTCCGGTGCAAGCGCACAGGGAACATCCACGCGGCTGCACTGCACGTTTTCGAGCAGCAATTCGTGCGCGCCCTTCGCGGAAAGACCAACGCGCCCGACAGCTTCGACGACGGCAATTTCAACGAAGACACCTTTTTGGCGAAAACGGGCCACCTGTCTCACGTCGAGCCCGCGCGCACTTTCTACCGTGCGTTTCAATCGATGCTATGGGGTGATGCGCAGGAGCTTCTCCGGTACGCCCCTGTGCCTCGAAGCTCGGGGCCCGATCTTGCGAACCGAGCCCTGCACAGGTCGATGCACGCGTTCCTGTACGCGGCACTGGCTCGGGCATGGCTACTTCAACGCGGCGAGCCCGCAGCTCCAGAAGCGGCGATCCATCTTGCGGAACTCCAGTCATGCCGCACGTGGCTCTCAGGCCGCGCGGCCGACCAGCCGTACAACTTCCTGCATCTATCGCTCCTGGTGGACGCCGAACAGGCATGGGCGCTTGGTGATCTTTGGAAAGCTGCGACTACCTTCGATGCCGCCGTGCTTGAAGCTGAGGCCCGTCCCAGGCCCTGGCACAAGGCGCTGATCACCGAACGCGCAGGGCTTTTCAATCTGGCGCAAGGACTGACGGGTGCCGGGCGCGATTTGCTCGCCAGGGCGCGCGATCACTACCAGGCCTGGGGCGCGACTGCCAAGGTGGACCAGATGCAGCGCGAGCATGCTTTTTTGCGCGCGGCACAACGCAGCCTGACCTCTCGGCTACGCGGCCAGCCAGGCCAGTCAAACAAGAGCAGCAGCGGCGGCGTTTCACCAGACGCACTCGATCTGGTGGGCGTGTTGCGCGCATCACAGGCCTTAAGTTCAGAGACCAGCCTCGAACGGTTGACTGCCCGGGTGGGCGAAGTACTCGCGTCCCTGAGCGGAGCGACCAAAGTGCTGATGTTGTCTTGCAACGAGGGAAGATGGTGGCTGCTGCCCGACGGAGGTTCTCCATCGATCCCGGCGGTAGAGGCTGCCCAGCAGGGATTGCTGCCGCTGTCCGCCTTTGCATACGCGGAGCGAACCGGGGAGGCGCTCATCGTCGAAGACGCATTGGGCGATGAAAGATTCGGCCGCGATCCGTACTTCCATGACGTCTCCGTTTGTTCGTTGTTGCTCGTACCGATCACCGGCCAGGGCGCCGCCCGCGGCATGCTCCTGCTGGAGAACCGCCTCGGCCGTTCCGCCTTCAATGCGCAACGGCTGGACGCTGTGATGCTCATTGCCGGTCAGTTGGCTGTATCGGTCGCCAACGCCCAGCTCTACGAAAGCCTGGAGCAGCGTGTGCAGGCGCGCACGCGCGAGCTACAGGAGACACAGGCCGAGCTCGTCACAACCGCACGGCGCGCCGGCATGGCTGAAGTCGCCAACAACGTGCTGCACAACGTGGGCAATGTGCTCAACAGCATCAACGTCTCGGCCAAGGTCATGCGAGACAACATCAGCAACTCCAGACTGGACGGACTGACGCGAGCAGTCGCCCTGATCCAGGAGCACAAGCACGTGCTGCCGCACTTCATCGAAGCGGACCCGCGCGGCAAGGCCCTGTTGCCCTACCTCGATCAAGTCGTGGGCGTGCTCCGATCAGAGCGCGAAGAGATCCTGCGAGACCTGGACCGGCTCTTCGTGAGCGTCGATCACGTCACCTACGTCGTGGCCACCCAGCAATCGAACTCAGGCCCTTCCAGTCTGCAGGAGATCACACAGCCTCACGAGCTCATCGACACAGCCCTGCACCTGAACGCCGCGGCCATCGAGCGCGGAAACGTTTCTGTCGTGCGCCGGTACGAAGAGGTGCCAGCCTCTGCACTGGACAAACAACGGCTGGTTCAGATGCTGGTGAACCTGATCGGCAATGCAGTGCAGGCGATGGAAAAGGTGCCGGTTCATGTTCGCCAGTTGACACTGGGCGTCGATCTTGTGCAGGGCGAAGGCGGCAGGTGTCTTCAAATCACAGTTCAGGACGCCGGCGAAGGCATCGCCCCGGAAAACCTGGAACGCATCTTCGGCCATGGGTTTACTACGCGCATGAGCGGCCATGGCTTCGGCCTGCACAGCAGCGCCGTGGCCGCCACCGAGATGGGCGGAAAACTCACCGTTCACAGCGACGGGCCGGGATGCGGCGCGATCTTCACCATCGAGCTGCCGCTGCGGCGAGCGAGTGACTGACCGTGACTAACGCAAAAACTCTCCGTCGTGCCAGCTGCTGTCGGTTCGACTGCAGGTGCCGGACCCACCGGGCCTGCCTATGAAAGCGCATTGACCCGTATCGTCCGTCTCGGGCTGCGTCTGCCGCCAATGAAGGGGAATGGAAAGCCGCGAACGAAGCGATACAGGCATGGACGTCTACTTCTGTGAGCCGCGCAGTGCTTGGCCGCGAGGATCGAATGAAAAACGAATGGCTTGTTGCGTCAGCACTTCCCGAAGGGAACTGACCTCGCGAGGCACGGCCCAATGGAACTCGCCACCGTGAAAGCCGCATTGAACAATGCGAGCACGGTGGGCGAGGTCTGGTGGCCAGTGAACGTTCGAAACGCTTCAGTCGGGTCCCGCTACGACTCCAGCGGGCCCGACTATGCTGCTCAGACGACCTGCACCTCAATCCGTTTCGGGCGAGCCTGCTCAGATTTGGGGATGTGCATTTGCAGCACCCCGTTCCTGAGCGTCGCTTCAATCTTGGCAGGATCGAGATCGCGGCTCAGTGTGAAAGTGCGGCGGAAGTAGGGACTCCGCACTTCACCGTGGAGTAAGTCGATGTGTTCCGGCACGTCGATCTGCGCCCTTCCTTCGATCGTAAGACTGTCGCCATCAACTTTCACGGTGAGCCGCTCTTTCGATACTCCCGGCATGTCTGCGAATAGGGTGATGCCGACATCGCCCTCGACGATATCGACCGCAGGAGCCAGGGCCTGCTGCGAAGCGGTAGGTGACTGGACGGCAGTCGACCCCTGACCGGTCTTCGTGACATTCCCGTTGTTGCTCATGGCATTCTCCTTTCTGTTCGTTTAGCTGATCGTGATGGTGCGTGGCTTGGAGGATTCCCGCTTAGCGACCTTGATGTGCAGGATGCCGTCGCGGAATCTGGCCTCGACCTTGGCAGGGTCGGCATCCTCCGGAAGAGTAATCACCCGGCGAAACTGCCCGGCAAAACGCTCTTGCGCGAAGGTGTGGGCACCCTCCTGCTTTTTGTTCGCCTCGCTGACTCTTTCCCCCGACAGGCTCAGCATTCCGCGATCGACGGTGATCTCGATTTCCTTCGGGTCAATTCCCGGGGCGAAGAAAATCACCTCGACCGTATCCGCAGTGCTTGCAACGTTCACGGCGGGAAAGGAGCGCCCGGCCATGGCGCGGATACCGGGGTTTACAACCGGGTAAACCTCATCCAAGAGCTGCTGCACCCTTGCCAGCTCCGGGTACAGGCTCCCGACAACCTGAAATAGTCCGTTCATGCTGCGTTCTCCTATCGGCGGCCCTGGACGATTCAGCAGCAAACCTCTCGCCGCATAGCGTCGGGCGGCCGGCCATAAGCCCGACGCGCGTAAAACATAGGGACAGACAAGTGCGCTTCAAGAGCCCGTCGCGCTGAATTTTTCAAGGTTGGGACTGCATCCGTCTGGCCGTGGCCTGGTCTTCGCTTAGTGCCTCACCGAGGCTGCCAGCGCGGATGTGCGCCGTGACTAGCTGGACCTCACTGCCTTAATCGACGACGAGCCACACGCTGAAGCTATAGGCACGTCAGAAACCACTCCGGCCCTTCCCGGGTTAACACGGGTCAGCTCAACCGGCGCAAACGTAAACAATGGTAGTCGTTACCTCTAAGCCCATGAGCCCCATCGACGGCACCATCGCCCCAGCCGACTCCCATCGTCTCAGCTACGAGCGTGGGTCGGCCATGCGCCGCTACATGATCTCCTACGGCCTGGTCGCGCTCGCGGGTTCGGCACTATGGGGCGGTGTGGGCAGCGTGCTGATTCCGTTGCATGTGCAGCAAATCGAGTTTGCGCAGTACTTCTCAGGTTCGCTGGCTTCAGTCAATCTTCAGGAACTCGTGACCCTGAAGGCCCAGATCGCAGCGGGTGCTGCAAAGGCAAGCGTCGAGCAGCAGCGCCTGCTGGAGGCGCTGGCTGCCTACGAGTCGGCCAAGGCTTCGAACCTCTCGATGCTCAAGTCGATCGCTTTCGCGGCCACGATGCTGATGCAGCCGCTGATCGGCGTCGTATCGGATCGCACCCGATCGCGTTGGGGTCGCCGCGCAAGCGATCGACTTGAGCATCGAGAGGTTCGAAGCCTTGGCCGACTCGTAGGCA
>JBKJKT010000200.1:0-9529 GCA_046597415.1 Ramlibacter sp. | reverse complement strand
GCATCGGGCGTCTCGATCACGACCACATCGCTCAGGCCGACGACGGTGACCAGCCGGCTGGTTGCATGCACCAGCGTGCCGCGGCTGTTATGCAGCACGGCGTCGCCTTGCACGGTGTTGCCGTCGCCATCGCGCGAGCGCGCCTGCCACACCGCATCCCAGGCGCCCAGGTCGCTCCAGCCGGCTTCGAGCGGCACCATCCGGAGGTCGAACTCGCTGCCCGGGCAATGCTCCATCACCGCGTAGTCGATCGACTCCGCAAGCACTTGCGCGAACTGCTCCTTGCCCGGACGCACGAAACTCGCGTCCATCGTGCGGGCCTCCCACGAAGCACGCGATGCCAGCGCGATGTCGGGCCGGAATCGTTCCAGCGCGGCCAGCCAGACCGAAGCCTTCAGCACGAAGATGCCGCTGTTCCAGTGGAATTGCCCGCTGGCCACGTACCTCTGGGCCGTAGCAAGGTCGGGCTTTTCTACAAACTGCGCGACCTTGCGCGCGCCTGTTGCGTTTGCCTCCGATCGGATGTATCCGTAGCCCGTTTCGGGCCGCGAGGCCGGCACGCCCAGGACAACAACGGCGCCGCGAATGGCCTCTTCGATCGCGAGGCGAAAGCTGCCCTGCATGGCGACAACATCGGTAACGCCATGGTCCGCCGGACACACCAGCAATACGGGATCGGCTCCGCCTTCGACGGCCTGCAACGCAGCCAGTGCCAGCGCTGGTGCCGTGTTGCGGCCAGCGGGCTCCAGAATGACGGCAGGTTGCGCGTGACTGGATTCGAAAAGCTGATCGCGCACCAGAAAGCGGTAGTCCTCGTTGGTCACGACGACGGCGGGTTCAATCGTTGTGGTGGCGCCTTCAAGACCGACCAGCCGCGTCAGTGAATCCTGCAACAGCGTGCGCCCGGAGCCCGCCAGACCGAGGAACTGTTTCGGATGGCCCTGGCGGGACAGCGGCCACAGCCGCGTGCCACCTCCACCGGCCATAATCACGGGGCAGATGGCGATGGCGGGGGGGGTCTCCTGGACTGGCTGCGCGGGCATTTCGGAGGGCGTCATTTCATTTCCACCGCAGCGGTTCGAACTCGATGCTTCCGGCGTTGCTGCTGAGCGTGAGCATGCCTTCCTGCAGTGTCGCCTGCAACTGCATGCTGCGTTCGGCCAGCGCCGCAAGCGCCTGCGAAGGAACCGCGGGAATGCGCCAAACCTGCAGGTTGGACAGGCGCGAGAGCTTGTTCTCGATGCCGCGCCACCACACTTCGGCGGCATGATGGAAACAGTAAACAAGCACGTTGTCTGCCTGCGAGCAGGCCCTGGAAATGGGCTTCTCTTCAGGTTGTCCGACCTCGATCCAGACTCGCGTGCGGCCAGTGAAGTCGCGCAGGTACACGTCGGGATCATCAGGATTGGACAGCCCCGCGCCAAAGCCGAGCGTGGCGTCACCGCCGCAATCGGTCTGCATGCGATGCGCGTTGTAAGCCAGCGCCGCGAGGCGAACCATCATCCGTTCGTCGGTTTCGCTCGGATGCCGTGCCAGGGTCAGGTTGTGGTCTGCGTAGTAGGCGTTGTCGATGTCGGCGATCGCGACGCTGGCCTTGAAGATGGTGGACTTGATTGCCAAGGTGGTTGCCAATCGGGCTTCAGGCCCTGCGAGCGAGTTCGGCGGCCTTGCCGACATAACTTGCGGGCGTCATCTGCAGGAGGCGGTCCCGCTCTTCCTGCGGAATCTCCAGCGAGCGGATGAGCGTGTGCAGGTCCTCGGGTCGCACTGTCTTGCCGCGAGTGACTTCCTTTAATTTCTCGTATGCGCCTTGCACGCCGAAGCGCCGCATCACGGTCTGGATCGGCTCGGCCAGCACTTCCCAGGACGCGTCCAGGTCGGCTGCAATCGCTTCCTGGTTGATCTGGAGCTTGGAAAGGCCAATGCCCATCGAGTGATAGGCCAGGGCCGCGTAACCCAGCGCAACGCCCATGTTGCGCAGCACGGTCGAATCGGTCAGGTCGCGCTGCCAGCGGGAGATCGGCAGCTTCTCCGACAGGTGCCTCAGCAGTGCGTTGGACAAGCCCAGGTTACCTTCTGCGTTCTCGAAATCGATCGGGTTGACCTTGTGCGGCATCGTCGATGAGCCGATCTCGCCTTCACGCATGCGCTGCTTGAAGTAGCCCAGGCTGATGTAGCCCCACATGTCGCGCGACCAGTCGATGAGAATCGTATTGGCTCGCGCCACGGCATCGAACAGTTCGGCCATGTAGTCATGGGGTTCGATCTGGATGCTGTATGGCTGGAACATGAGCCCCAGGCCCAGCGGCTCGGGCGTCTCGATGACCTTGCGGCTGAAAGCTTCCCAATCGAAGTCGGGCCAGGCCGCCAGGTGCGCGTTGTAGTTGCCGACGGCGCCGTTCATCTTGCCCAACAGCTTGATGCCCGCGATCTTTTCACGCGCAGCCGCCAGCCGAACCACGACGTTGGCGATTTCCTTGCCGACAGTCGTAGGGCTCGCGGTCTGGCCGTGTGTACGGCTGAGCATTGCCACGTCGGCGTGTGCGTGTGCCATCTCGCGCAGCTTAATGATGACGGCGTCGAGCGCCGGCAGGATCACCTGATCACGGCCGCCCTTGAGCTGCAGCGCATGGCTGGTGTTGTTGATGTCTTCACTGGTGCATGCGAAGTGGACGAACTCGCTCGCAGCCTTCAATTCGGGCCGGGCCTCGAATTTCGACTTGATCCAGTACTCCACCGCTTTCACGTCATGATTGGTGGTTTTTTCGATTTCCTTGATGGCCAGGCCGTCGGCTTCCGAGAAGTTCTTCACCAATCCCAGGAGATAGGTGCGGGCACCGGGGCTGAGCGGCTTGAACTCGGCGAAACCGGCATCGGACAGGCCGATGAACCAGCAGACTTCGACCTGTACACGCTTGTGCATGTAGCCTTGTTCACTCATCAGGGGGCGCAGCGGAGCCAGGCGCGAGGCGTAGCGGCCATCCAGTGGGGACAGCGCAGAAATCGGAGAAAGAGGCATGGAAGGGATTGTAGGCGGCGCCTCATGTCGTGCAGTTGCGACACCCGCGGCTTTCGGCGATACCAAAACCGTGCCGTTACAAGGGCAGGACGCAATGGGGTCAGCCGCCAATAAGTCGCTGGCTAAAATGAATGAACGCCGCCCGCATAACTCGAACAGATTCCAAGAGAGAACGCATGAGCATGAAATTGATCGGGGCAACGACCAGCCCTTACGTGCGCAAGGTGCGCATCGTCATGGCCGAAAAGAAGCTCGACTTCGACTTTGTCCTGGAGGACGTGTGGGCGGCCGACAGCGCAATCGAGGAATCCAATCCGCTGCGCAAGGTGCCTTGCCTGGTGATGGAGGGCGGTGAGGCGCTTTTCGACTCGCGTGTGATTGTCGAGTACCTGGACACCCTCTCACCCGTGGGTAAGCTCATTCCGGTCATGGGCCGTGAGCGTGCTGAAGTCAAGACCTGGGAAGCGCTGGCCGATGGCGTGCTCGACGCGGCCATCCTCGCCCGCCTGGAGGCGCACTGGGCTGGGCGCAGCAAGACCCAGCGCAGCGAGGCCTGGATCGACCGTCAGCTTGAAAAAGTCAACGGTGGGGTGAAGGCAATGAGTCAGGGCTTGGGCGACAAGCCCTACTGCGCGGGCATCTATCTGAGCCTTGCCGATATTGCCGTGGGATGCGCGCTGGGATATCTGGACTTCCGCTTTCCGGAAATCGACTGGCGGAGCCCCTACCCGACCCTGGCGAAGCTGCAGGAAAAGCTCATGCAACGCCAGAGCTTCATGGACACCAAGCCGGGCTGAAAGGGCGTTTCGTGAAGCGTAGGACGCCTGCGCTTCACAAAGATTTACGACCTCACAGTCGTTTTCACTGGAACCTGGCGCCGCAATCCCCACTCTATCGGGCAGGCAGAACAAACCTGCTCAACGAATTTTGGTTTTTTGCCGCGAAGCCTCCCGGGTGCAGTTTGGCCCGGATGAAATCCTGGAACGACTCTTCTCCTCCTCCCTCCCTCCCTCCTTCGTGACAGGGCGCTTCGCGGCAAATTTTATTTGCTTCACTTTCAAATCGCTGCGCGATTTGAAAGTGACTGGCATAAGGTGGCCTGCCTGCGCGTTGCTTCGGCCGGCCGGAGTGCCCGCGTTGCGGGCAGCTCTTTGAGAGACATCGATTTGCGTCTACTTCGCGGCGAGCTGCTTTTCCACTTCTTTTTCCAGTGCCTCGGGTTTGGTCGTACTGCCCCACGAGCCGATCACTTTTCCGTCGCGCGCGACCATGTATTTATAGAAGTTCCACTTCGGTGAAGTGCCAGTTGCAGCTGTCAGCTGCCTGAAGAGTGGATTTGCTGAGTCGCCACTAACGCTGGATGCGGCAAACATCGGGAATTTGACGCCGAACGTGTTTTCGCAGAATTCAGAGATCTCCTTGTTGCTGGCTTTTTCCTGCGCGAAGTCGTTGGATGGAAAGCCCAGCACGACCAGGCCGCGCGCCTTGTACTTTTCGTGCAGCGCCTCCAGGCCCTTGTACTGGGGCGTAAACCCGCAGTAGCTGGCGGTGTTCACGACCAGGATGACTTTTCCCGCGTATTGGCATAGCGACTGCGGCTTTTCATCCTGTAGTCGAGCGAAAGTGTGGGAAAGCGTGGCAGGACAACCATTTGTCTTCGTGGTGCTCGCCACAGCCGAGGACGATACTGGTGTGACAGCGATCGAAGGTGCGCTCACTACGGTCGCAAGAAATGGCACTAGCAGCAGGCGGAGGGTGTCAGGCATGGAAAGTGGGGGCTAATTGAGCGCAATTCGCGGAAATCTTTGCAGACGCGCGTCATTGTCAAGCCTTTTTCATCTCGACGCTTAAAATGGAACCACTCGAAAGAACGCCATGCTCTATCCAGAACTTTTCAAGCAACTCGAATCCGTCCGCTGGGACATGGACAAGGACATTCCCTGGGACAGTTTTGATGCCAGCAAGCTCACGGATGAGCAGGCTCAGACCATCAAGATGAATGCCATCACGGAATGGGCCGCGCTGCCAGCCACCGAGATGTTTCTTCGCGACAACAAGGACGATTCCGACTTTTCGGCCTTCATGTCGATCTGGTTCTTTGAAGAGCAAAAGCACTCACTGGTGTTGATGGAATACCTGCGGCGCTTCCGTCCGGACCTGGCCCCCACCGAAAAGGAACTGCACGAGGTGCGTTTTGAATTCGACCCAGCGCCCGCACTGGAAACCCTGATGCTTCACTTTTGCGGCGAGATTCGCCTGAACCACTGGTACCGCCGCGCCAGCGAGTGGCATACCGAGCCCGTCATCAAGCAGATCTACAGCATCCTGTCGCAGGACGAAGCCCGTCACGGTGGCGCATATCTGCGTTACATGAAGCGCGCCATCAACAAGTTCGGCAACGAGGCCCGGGCGGCGTTTGCGAAGGTCGGCGTACTCATGGCGAGTGCCAGACGCACCGCACAGGCGCTGCATCCGACCAACCTGCATGTCAATCAGTCCCTGTTTCCGCGAGACACCATCCAGTCGCGCCTGCCAGACCCGCAGTGGCTGGAGCACTGGCTCGACAAGCAGATCAATTTCGATACGGCCTGGGAAACCAAGGTCGTCGAACGCATCCTGCACAACATGAGCCTGCTCATGGACCGCAGCTTCAAGACCGTGCAGGAGCTCAATCGATTTCGCAAGGAAGTGACTGCGACGATTGCAACGGGTGCCACGGGTGCGACTGGCGCTGCCCCGACGGCGGCGTAGGCTTGTGATCAGCCGCAGCTGGCGCTTCGCGGTGGATGCCGGATCGAGTCCGGCATGACAGCCTCCACGGCCCCGCCCTTGTTCCTCTCCAAGATCGCCGCGCGCCGTGATGCCGCGACACGCGTAGCGCAACTGCCCCAGCCCGTCGTCTTGACCAACGGCGTCTTTGACGTCCTGCATCGCGGCCATGCGGTGTATCTGGCGCAAGCCCGTGACCTGGGCGCAAGCCTTGTTGTCGCACTCAACACCGACGCTTCGGCGCGCCGGCTCGGCAAAGGCCCCGAGCGCCCACTCAACAACGAAGCTGATCGCGCAGCCCTGTTGGCTGCGCTTGAGTCGGTGTCCCTTGTCACCTGGTTCGACGAAGACACACCGCTGGAGCTGATCGAAGAACTCAAGCCTGCGATCCTCTGCAAGGGCGGGGACTACGACATGTCCAAGCTCGCCGAATCGAAGCTGGTGGAGAGCTGGGGCGGCAAGGCGCTGGCCATCCCGTTTGTCGAAGGCTATTCGACGACGCAGCTGGTTGAGAAAATCCGCCAGCCCGACTGACGCTCGCAGGCGTAAATCACCTCGTAGGCCTTCTCGGCCACCTTGTCGTCGGCCAGGCATGCGATGGCCTGCACAAAGTCGGTGGGCGCATTGGCCATTTGGCAGACATCGCGTGTGCGCGAACTATTGCGCAGATTGCACGACTGGCTGTGCCCCGCCTTGATGCCCGTGGTCGAGGGATTCGGGTGGCAGCCGACGAATTCGCCGCACCCAGTGCTTGATGAAGAGCTCCAGATCGTCCAGGTAGGTGAACACCACTGGCACCACAAGCAGGCTCAACAAGGTTGAAGTGATCAACCCACCAATCACCGCGACGGTCATCGGCGAGCGGAAGCTCGGGTCGGCGATGCCCCAGCCGATCGCGCTCGGGAGCATGCCTGCCCCCATCGCGATGGTTGTCATGATGATGGGCCGCGCCCGCTTGTGGCATGCGTCGATCAGCGCGTCAAATCGCGACAACCCATGATCACGCCGGGCGACGATGGCGTACTCCACCAGCAGGATGGAGTTCTTGGTCGCGATGCCCATCAGCATGATGAGGCCGATGAGAGACGGCATCGAGAAGCTCTTGTCCGCGACCAGCAGGCCGATGAATGCGCCACCCAGGGACAGCGGCAACGCGCACAGGATGGTGACCGGATGCAGGAAATCCTTGAACAGCAGCACCAGGACGATGTAGATGCACAGCACGCCGGTCAGCATCGCCAGGCCGAAGCTCGCGAAGAGCTCGCCCATCACTTCGGCGTCGCCGACCTCCACGACCTTGACGCCCGGCGGCAGGTTCTTCACGGCAGGAAGCGCCTGCACCGCAGCAGCCACATCGCCGAGCGGCTTGCCCGAGAGTTCGATCTCGAAGTTCACGTTGCGCGAGCGGTCGTAGCGGTCGATCACGGCCGGCCCGCCCGTCATGGAGAGCGTTGCGACCTGACCCAGCATCACCGGGCCACGCGCACTGGGCACGGCCAGCCGTTCCAGCACGCTGAGATCCTTGCGCGCGTCGTCTTCCAGCTTGACAAGGATCGGTACCTGCCGCTGCGAAAGATTGAGCTTGGGCAGCGAGATGTCGTAGTCGCCCGAGGTTGCAACGCGCAGGGTCTCGGCAATGGCGGTGCTCGTCACGCCGAGATCGGCCGCACGCGCAAAGTCCGGACGCACCGCGATTTCCGGGCGGATCAGGCTGGCCGTGGAAATCACGCTACCCAGCCCCGGAATCGTGCGGATGTCCTTCTCCACCGCAAGCGCCGCTTCACCGAGCGCCTTCGGATCTTCGCCCGTCAGCACCAGGACGTACTTCTCGCCCGAGCCACCAAGCCCCACCTTGCTTCGCACGCCGGGAAGCGGCTCCAGCGCCGTGCGAATCCGACTTTCAATCGGCTGCTTGCGAGGCCTGTCACCGCGATCGGTGAGCAGGATGGTGAGCGTGGCCTTTCGCGTTTCCGCCGCGCCCGAAGGCGCAAACGGATCGGTGCCCGCACTGCCGCCGCCGATGGTCGTGTACACGCTCTTGACGTGATCGACCTTCATGATCATCTGCCGGGCCTGTTCTGCGACGACCTCGGTTTGGGCGAGTGTGGAGCCCGGCGGCAGCTCGATATAAACCTGCGTCTGCGAGTTGTCGTCCGGCGGAATGAACCCGGCAGGCAAGAGCGGAATCAGCGCCAGCGAACCGACAAAGAACAGGGCCGACATGATGAACGTCGCGAGCCGATGCTTCATCGTCCAGTTGACGCACTTCAGGTAAATCTTCATCCACGTCGCGTCTTCCTGCTTGCCATCGACGATGGGTTTGAGCATGTACGCAGCCATCATTGGCGTGAGCACGCGTGCCACGACCAGCGACGCAAAGACCGCGAGCGATGCTGTCCAGCCGAACTGCTTGAAGAACTTGCCCGCGACACCGCTCATGAAGGCCGTGGGCAGAAACACTGCAATCAGCGTGAACGTGGTTGCGATCACCGCGAGCCCGATCTCATCGGCCGCTTCCATGGCGGCCTGGTACGGCGACTTGCCCATGCGCAGGTGCCGCACGATGTTTTCGACTTCAACTATGGCGTCGTCCACCAATATCCCGACCACGAGCGATAACGCCAGCAGCGTGACCACGTTGACCGAAAAGCCCAGCATGTGCATGCCGATGAATGCAGGAATCACCGACATCGGCAGCGCAATCGCCGAAACGAAAGTCGCCCGCCAGTCGCGCAGGAACAGCCAAACCACCAGCACGGCAAGGATCGCGCCTTCGTACAGCAGGTGCAGCGAGCCGTTGTATTCCTCATCGACGGGTGTGACGAAATCAAAGGCCTGGACGAGTTCGAGATCGGGGTGCGCCTCCTTCAATTCAGCGAGTGCTTTCTGCACGGCAGCACCGACGGTCACTTCGCTTTCGCCGCGGCTGCGGGCGACTTCGAATCCGACGACCTTTTTGCCGTTCAGCCGGGCCGATGCGCGCGGCTCCGCAGTCGTATCCGTCACCGTTGCGACGTCGGAGAGTTTGATGCTGCGCGCCGTTCCATTGGCCGTGGCAGGCAGTCCAATGGAAATTTCACCGATCTCGCGTGCTGTCTGCACCGTCGCAAGCGTGCGCACCGGCTGCTCGCTTCCGCC
Organism: Ramlibacter sp.; assembly: GCA_046597415.1. GTDB lineage: Bacteria > Pseudomonadota > Gammaproteobacteria > Burkholderiales > Burkholderiaceae_C > Ramlibacter. The sequence goes on along the minus strand of JBKJKT010000200.1, from coordinate 603 downwards.
CAGGTCGGTGCGCCCGCCTGCGCTTTCTGTTTGCACCTGCTTCAACTGCCGCGAAATGTCGGCTGCCGTCACGCCCAGCGCCTGCAATCGCGACGGGTCGAGTGCCACGCGAATTTCGCGCGTGACCCCGCCCACGCGATTGACAGCACCCACGCCCCGCACAGAAAGGAGCTTGCGGGAAATGTCGTTATCGACAAACCACGACAGCGCTTCTTCGTCCATTCGGGCCGAGTACACCGTGAAAGCAAGCATCGGCTGGCTTGCCAGATCCATCTTGGTGATGACCGGATCACGAACGTCGCCCGGCAGGTCGCTGCGCACGCGGGCCACTGCCGAACGCACATCGTCCACGGCTTCCTGCACCGGCTTTTCGAGACGGAACTCGGCCGTGACGGTGACGCTGCCGTCCTGCACCTTGGTGTAGATGTGCTTGAGGCCCTGCAGCGTGGCAAGCGCGTTCTCGATCTTGCGCGCCACATCGGTTTCGAGTTGCGCGGGCGCGGCGCCGGGCAAGGCTGCCGTCACCATCACGGTGGGCAGGTCAATGTCCGGGAAGTTCTGGATCTTCATCGCGTTGAACGACAGCAGGCCGCCAAACGTGAG
>JBKJKT010000187.1:0-16439 GCA_046597415.1 Ramlibacter sp. | reverse complement strand
ACTCGGACTCTTGAGCGCGTTCGCTGCCATTTCGCTGGCCGGGCGGCTGATCGACATCCAGATTGGCTTCGGGATGGCGCAGGTGTTCGACCCGGTGTCCAACCGGCAGGTCCCTGTTCTGACCTCGGCATTCGACCGGCTTGGCGTCATCGTCTTTTTTCTCATCAACGGCCACCACGCACTGCTTCGCGGCATCGCATTCAGCCTTGAGCGATTTCCCCTCGGGCGTCCGTGGCCGCTGGAGGCGACAGCGCCCCTGGTCATCAAGCAGGTGGCGGGGCTCTTCGGGATGGGCTTCGCTCTTGCGGCGCCCGTGGTGGTGTGCCTACTTCTTGTCGAACTGGCTCTGGGTGTGGTCGCACGCAACCTTCCCCAGATGAACATGTTCGTGATCGGCATCCCGGTCAAGATCATCGTCGGCCTCGCAGCCTTGTCGCTCTGGTTCGGCGGAATGGGCGACTCCATGAGCCGTATTTACGGGTCGATCTACAAGAGCTGGGATGCCACGCTCTCAGTCGCGCCCACCCCGGCGCAGGGAGTTCGTTGATGGCCGAGCAAGACCTCGACCGCAACGAAGCGGCGACACCGTACAAGCTGGAAAAGGCCAGGGACAAGGGTCAGGTCGGCAAGAGCGCGGACGTTGTGTCGGCGCTGGTTTTCACCGTGGCCGTTGCGTATCTGTATTGGCAAGGCGCCGATGGACTGATGGCGCAGTTCCAGTATGACCACGCGCTGCTGTCGCAAGCCGGTCGACTCGAAGCCAGCCCAGCCAGCCTCTGGCGGCTCGTGAGCGCAATGGTCAAGGACAGCCTGCTCATGCTTGCGCCGTTTCTGGGTGCGATCGTCATTGCTGCAATCGTGGGCAACATGATGCAGACCGGCCCCATCCTTTCGGCCGATCCTGTGAAACCCGATTTCGACCGTGCAAATCCGGTCAACGGTTTCAAAAAGGTCTTTTCCATGCGCACCTTGTTCGACGGTGCGCGGGCCATCATCAAACTGCTTGTGCTCGGCCTGGTGGTCTATCAGGCGCTCAAGAGCCTGACTCCGCAATTCTTTCACCTGGCCTCGATGTCGGCTTCGGGGCTGCTGCGAACGCTCGTTGACGACGTCGCCGCCACGGGCCTGAAGATGGCCCTGATGCTCTGCATCATCGCAGCGGTTGACTTCGGCTTCACGCGCCGTGAGTTCGACAAGAAGATGCGCATGAGCCGGCGCGAACTCAAGGATGAAAACAAGACCCGCGAAGGCGATCCCCGCATACGGGCCAGGTTGCGCGAACTGCGGCGCGAGGCGCTCAAACGCAGCATGGCGGTTCGACACACATCGACGGCTGATGTCGTGCTGACCAACCCGACTCACTTCGCCGTGGCTCTGCGCTATGTGCACGGGCAGATGCAATCCCCCCAGATCGTTGCGAAGGGTGCCGGCAGTCTCGCTGCGACGATGAGAAAGATCGCAGCGAGACACAACATTCCGGTGGTACAGAACCCACCGCTGGCTCGCGAGCTGTACCACACCGTAGAAGTTGAACAGCACGTGCCGCCCAACCTGTACGCCCAGGTTGCGCGCATTCTCGTGTGGGTGTTCGCGATGCGGCAGGCACGCACGGCATCGCAGGGCGCCTCGGCATGAGCGCACTTGAGCGATTCTTTGGCAAGCAGAGTGATATTGCGCTGGTTGCGATGGTGCTCGGCGTTCTGGTCGTCCTGTTTGCGCCCATCCCGAGTGGCCTGCTGGACTTCCTGATTCTTGCGAACTTCAGCTTCGCCTTCCTGATCCTGCTGCTGACGTTCTACATGGCGCGGCCGGTGGAATTCTCGACGTTCCCGTCGCTGCTGCTGATCGCGACGCTATTTCGCCTGTCACTCAACGTCGCGGCGACGCGCCTGATCCTTTCTGATGCCGACGCAGGCAAGGTGATCGGTGCCGTTGGTGCCTACGTGGTGGGTGGGAACTACGTCATCGGCCTTATCGTTTTTCTTCCGTTTCTGCTCATCGACCTGATCGTTTCGAGCGTTTTGATGGCGCTCGGAATGATGATGATGCCGCCCACGACTGTGGCGCTTCCCTTGAAGGTCTTGATGTTCGTGCTGGTAGATGGGTGGGCGCTGATCGTGAAGGCGCTGGTGGGCTCGTTTCACTGATTGATGATGGCGCTTCTCGATCTGATGGCCCCCGTTCCAGATAGCGCAGTCGAAGAGGTGCGCGACGAAGCGACGCTTTGGGATCTGTTTCGCATTCATCGCAGCGACGAGGCACGCCAGAAACTGATCGCCATGCATATGCCCGCGGCCAGGACGCTCGCGCGGGTCTGCTTTTCCAGACGGGTGCATGATGAGATTGAATACGACGATTACCATCAGCTGGCGGCGGTCGGTCTGATCGACTCGCTGGACAGGTTCGATCCGGCATATGGTGTGCAATTCAGGACGTTCGCTGCGCAGCGCATTCACGGCTCCATCCTTGACGGGATCGGTCGCATGACCGAGAAGCAGCAGCAGATCGTCGCCCGGCAGCGTGCCGAAGCCAGACGCCGTGCGGTAATCAAGGAAGGCCTGGAAGCGCCCGTCAAAGGTGTGCGCAACGCAGAACAGGCCCTGCGATACGTGGCAGAAGTCGGTATTGCCTTTGCCTTGTCGTGGATCCTCGATGGCACCGGCATGATCGAGGCAGGCGTCATGCCGGTACAACCCTCGGGCGCGCAGCACTTTTATGCAAGTGTGCAGCTGGCGGAACTGCGAAGGCGGATTGCCGAGATTGTCGAAACCCTGCCGCCTCAGGAAAGACGCGTGATTCGCTCGCACTACTTCCAGGAAATCCCATTCGACGAAATCGCTGCCACCATGAAATTGACCCGCGGGCGCATTTCGCAAATCCACCGACGAGCTTTGCAGCTCATCAAGGATCGCTTGCGACCTCGTGATATTTGTTGTTGACCGTTTGGACTGAAAGCCTGTAGTTATGAATTCCACTTCTGCGGCGGCCCGACTGGCGCGCCTTGAAACCCACTTGCTGCAAGACCCGGACAACGAGTTGCTTCTGGCTGATGCAGCTGACGCCGCGATTGCTGCGGCTGCATTTGAGCGCGCTGACGATCTCATTGCCACCGGCTTGCGCCTTTCCGTCAACGGATCAGCGTGGCAGTTCAGGCAGGCTACGCTTCGCATCGCGCAGCGTCGGCTGGACGATGCACGCGCAATTCTCAACGAGCTCGAAACGTCGCAAGGCCCGCACGTGGCGATCACGCACAACCTTGCTTATGTCGAGTTCCTCAGTGGCAATCATGCGACTTGCGCCTCGATGTTGCAGCCGTTGCTGGAGCACGACGACCCTGCGCAGCCGGGGGTCGAGCCGGCCTCACATGCCCTCTGGTTGCGCGCGATGCACCACATGGGTGCTTTGCAGGATGCATGGAACTGGTCTAGTGCACGCGTTTCATCCGGCCGATTGGGAGCGCAGGCTTGCGGTGTGGCCAGCCTGATCGCGCTGGATCTATCCTTGATCGAAGACGCGCAGCGGCTGTCCCAAGTGGCTATCGAAGCGGGCATCAATCAGGTGGAGCCGTTTGTCGCGCGCGCAGGTGCCGCGTTGGCGGCGCAAGACACGGCCCTGGCGCGCGGCCTTTTGCAGCAGGCACTGGCCCTGAATCCCGGCGACGGCAGGACATGGTCGAGCCTGGGCTTTGCTGCGCTGCTTGACCGACAGTTCGAAGAAGCGCGCGGCGCACTCGAGAACGCGCTGGGCACAATGGGCGAGCATGTCGAAACCTTGCAGGCGCTTGGTTGGGCCTGCGTGATGTGCGAGGACCTGGCCGCTGCCGCTGCTGCACTTGACAAGGCCATTTCGCTCGATGCGACCAACGCAGAAACTCACGGCGCGCGCGCAGTTGTTCATGCTCTTGCGCAGGAACTGGATGAGGCTCGGGCAAGCGTGGCTCGCGCTGAGGCACTCGATGCATCCTGCGTGACGGCGCGGTTTGCCCGGGAGCTGCTGGCCGGCAGACCGGAGGGCCTTCGTGACCTGACGCAGTTTGCGACGACCGGGGGCCGTCGCACCCTCCACTAATGGTTTTTGATAGACCCTAGGCCGGTGGCGCGTCTGCCGCCTGGAGAAGAAAGTGCGCCGCGTCGCCCGCTGCCTTTGCAAGGTCTGGATCGCTCTCCATCTGCTGCTGGACATGGTCGAGCATGACTGGAAATGATGGATCGTTGGCGAGCGCCTGCCCGAGTTCGGACAGGATCACGGTTTCCAGGAACATGCGAAACGCCTTGCGCCCGCGCTGCGGGTCCCGGGCGTCGATCGCGCGAATTCGCCGCGCCACGATTGCTGCGATATCAGGCGTGGCCGGCGTCGGATTTGCAGTGTCCAGTGATGAGGTGAAAGTGTTGCCCGCGTTCGATGGACCGCCAGCCTGACGGCGTTCGCGTAGCGATGCAACCTGCACCCTGATCAGTGCGGCAAGCTGGTTGGTGGGGTCGATTGCAGTCACGTCGGGTCCTTCCGAGACGATGATATAGGAGCGGGTTTCCCCTCCCGGAAACGCGCGGAGCGGCCCACTTTTTGCACGTGCATCTCGATAGACTCGCACCGGCTTGACTGATCAGATTGGCAGCAACGAACGCGTGAGTTTCCATTCATCCTGCACCAGAGAGCATTGACATGCCGTATTCCAGTTTCAGGCAATTTGGAGAAGCGCTTTGCAAGGTTGCGGGCGTCGCTCTTCCAGAGCTGCGGACGGACAGCACGGGCCTCGTCGCGTTCAACGTGGTGATCGACGATGTGATCGTGAATCTGGCGCAGCTCGAAGTCGCACAGAACGACGAGGCTTTCATGCTTGTCACCTTTGGCACGGCGCCGCAGGACCAGGAGCTGGAAGTGCTTCGCGTGATGGGTGACGCAAACTTCGCCATGATGCCTGCCGGGTCGCCAGTGCTATGCCGCAATCCCGACACCGGCGAGGTGGTGGTTCGCAAATCGATCTCACTCTCGCGCGTCGAAGCCCAGGGTGCCTACGATTCCATGGCCCAGCTCGTGCAGCTGGCCAGGCATTGGCGCATCGATCCCACCCTGGAGCAACTCGAGGGTGGCAACGGTGTCCTGGACCCACAACGCTTCGCCTGAACGAAAGAACTTATGCGATCTGGTTCCATTTCTGGCTCTCATTTTCCTGGCTCTCACATTCATGGCGCGCAGCCTTTTCCAGGCGCATCCTCCACTGCCAATTCACCGGTGCACGGCGCGCCTGCGGCGGTGGACGAAGAAGCCGGCCTGCGAAGGGTCAGGAGGACCTGCACCACCCGCTTGTGCAGCCGGTTCGCGCACGCTTTCGCCAGTGTTCCAGGTGCGTCGTTGGCTACTGGCGCACGCGACCTGGTCTTTCAGGGGACCGGGGGCCTGTTGGGAGCATTCCTCAAGGCGTTGTCGCACGCTGCGATGGGTACGCGTGGAGACCCACTGTCCCACAGCGGCGGTGTATTGAGCATCGTCATGAATTCGGTCGTGGGTGTGCCGTATTCAATTTACGCGGGCCATCGGCTTGGACTCATTTATGCCAACGCCGCCCCTCAGTCCCTCAGCGGACCGCGCGCGCGGACCGTCATCCGTATCGTCATGTTTTTGATTGTGGCCCTTGGTCCACTGGCAGCCGCGGCGAGTCTTGCCGCAACTGTCGAAGCGGATGAGGAAGATCTGGCCGGCGAACAGCTCTTCCAGTTCTTCGGGTTCCTGTCTGCCGTCAATGCCGGATGTGCCGGGAAGATATTTCGTGACACACAGAACCACCTCGCCCGGGGGCTGATGCCGATTGCTGTGCTGAGGGACCGCCACGGGGAAGACATGGCAGATTCGCCGGACTACGTCCCCTTTCATGCGCTGCGGTTAGGTTTGCTGCTGACGTTTTACGTGGGTCTTATATTCGTCCACCGGCAGATGGGTCAGACGCTGTTGCAGGACGCTTTTGGATTACCGGTTGTCGAGCGTGGTTCGTTCGGTGAGATCTTCGGCTCTTCGGCCGGGCAAATTGCGGCGGCGTCGATCGTAGAATGTATAGACGGTCTGCTGGGTCCCTGGGCGCAGCGACTGGCCCTAAAACGGGTTGATGGAAGTGTCGGGTACAGACCGGCAACCGGAGAATTCCTCAGCCTGTTCAATACGCGCGAAGCCGCGGCGCGCAGTCTCGACACCATTGTGGTGAACGGCCTGACGCGCACCTCCTTTTTCTACCCCGTCGATCCGCTTGCGGCATTCGCAGCCCGTTCACCTGTGGGCAGTGCAATGCGTATCGGACTTCAGATTCCTGCCGTGGCTTTTCATTCTGCCTCCGAGTTCCGAGGTTGGATAGCGCACGTGTGCCTGACGGAAGAAGACCGGCAGCGGGTGGAGCGTGCTTTGCGCGCGACCGTCAATGGACGCCGCGTGCAGAACAACGACGGCGAATCGAGCAACCGCGCAGAGCCCAGTATTTCAAGGCCGGGGCAGCCGGGCGTCGAAAGCCGCTTGCTGCCCAATTCGGAGAATGTCTATTACGGTGACCCCGATGAGGTGCGCTTCCATACCTCGCTGCCGATGTCCATGAGTCGGTCATGGCGCCGGCGCAGTTTCAGCTCGGCGATGGACATGGGAAGCATCCAGGTCGATGGCCCGGACGCCCGCGGTGAAATACCGAACCGGTGGTTACAAGTCCCACCGCTTGACGCGATGACGCCCCGGGCGAGTGCCAGCTTAGGAGCAATGCATCTGCACGTTCCAGGGGAACATCAGCCGGTGCCGGCAGCAGCAGAGCGGGCATCGGCAAGTTCAAGAAGTCAGACCGAGCAAAAGAATCCGCCCCCAGCACCCAGGCGGCCAGCGCCGCGTCTGCCCAAGCCCCCCAAGCTTCCCCAGGGTCCGTTACAGCCGTGACAGCGCACGCATGTCGCTGATCAGGTCCGCCTTGCCTTCAAAGCCGATGCCCGGCAGATCCGGCATGACGATGTGCCCGTTTTCCACGCGCACGCCGTCCGGGAATCCGCCATACGGCTGGAACAGGTCAGGGTACGACTCGTTGCCACCCAGGCCCAGACCTGCCGCGATATTCAAGGACATCTGGTGGCCGCCATGCGGAATGCAGCGGTCCCAACCCCAACCGCTGTCCTTGAGCATGTCGAGCGTACGCAGGTATTCGACGAGGCCATAGCTCAGCGCACAGTCAAACTGCAGCCAGTCCCGGTCGGGCCTCATGCCGCCGTAGCGAATGAGGTTGCGCGCGTCCTGCATGGAAAAGAGGTTTTCACCGGTCGCCATGGGATTGGGGTAGTGCTCTGCAAGCCGTGCCTGAAGTTCGTAGTCGAGCGGGTCACCCGCCTCTTCATACCAAAAGAGGTTGTAGTCGCGCAGGGCCTTGGCATACGCGATGGCGGTTTCCAGGTCGAACCGGCCATTCGCATCGACGGCCAGCCTGCAGCCGGGCGGCAGCATTCGCAACACCGCTTCGATGCGCTTGCAATCATCGACCAGCGGGGCGCCGCCGATCTTCATCTTTACGACGTTGTAGCCGCGATCGAGGTAGCCCTGCATTTCCGCAGTCAGGCCTTCGATACCTTTGCCCGGGTAGTAATAGCCGCCCGCTGCATAGACGAAGACGCGCGGGTTCGCCTGCACGCCACGCTGTTCGGCCAGCATGCGAAACAAAGGCTTGCCTGCGATCTTGGCAACTGCGTCCCACACCGCCATGTCGATGGTGCCCATTGCCACGGAGCGCTCGCCATGACCGCCGGGCTTCTCGTTCCTGAACATCGTGGCCCAGACCTTGTGCGGATCGAGGTTGTCTCCGGTCTCGTTGATGAGGCTGGCTGCGTCTGCTTCCATCACACGCGGAATGAAGCGTTCGCGCATCAGGCTGCCCTGTCCGTAGCGACCATTGGAGTTGAAGCCGTAGCCGACGACTGGCCTACCGTCGCGGATCACATCGGTGATGACGGCCACGAGGCTAAGCGTCATCTTCGAAAAGTCGATGAATGCGTTGGCGATGGGGGATGCGATGGGAGCGGTGCGCTCCCTGATTTCGACGATGCGCATGATGGTGGGGGTGCTTCGATTGAACGTAAAAATGAGATGAACTACGCCAATGGTGCCTTGTTTTCCAAAAGTGATGGGGGTCCCTGGCAGCTTAAGTCTGGGGCTCCGTCGCGATGTCAAGATCATCACCAACGGTGAAGATGAAGCTGGCGCCTTCGCCAGGCTTCGATTCAGCACGAATGTCGCCGCCATGGCGATGGATGATCCGCTGCACGATCGTCAGCCCAATGCCGGTACCCGGAAAGTCGGTAGCCGAATGAAGCCGGTGAAAAGGACTGAACAGCTTGTCCGCATGGGCCATGTCGAAACCGGCCCCGTTGTCGGCCACGAAATACTCGATCGTCCTACCACGCCGCTGCGCGCCTATTCGAATCAATGGCGACTCTGTCTTGCTGGTGTATTTCCAGGCATTTTCGATGAGATTGCCCATCGCAATTTCCATGAGCGTGAGGTCCGCGTAACAAGTCATTTGCTCCTGGATCTCGAGCGAAACCTTCTCGTGCCCGAGACTCTGTCCAGTGGTCGTGGCGATCTTGCGTGACAGCCCAGTGAAGTCGAATTGCGTGCGGCTTATCGGACGGCGGGACACGCCCGACAATCGAAGCTGGTCGTCGATGAGGTTTGACATGCGCTGGCTGGCAGCGCGAATTCGTCCCATCATGGTCCGGCCCCGTTCGTCGAGTTTTTCACCGTGCGTCTGCAACAGCATCGAAGAAAAACCGTCAATTGCCAGTAGTGGGGCCCGCAAGTCATGAGAGACGGAATAGCTGAAGCTCTCCATTTCCCGATTGGCGGCCTCCAGTTCTGCAGTACGTTCGGCAACCCGGTTTTCCAGGTCGGCGTTGAGTCTGCGGACTTCGTCCTCCGCCCGTTCCCGTTCCCGCACCAACGCTGTCAGCTCGTGGGTGCGGCGGCGCAGTTGCCGGGACCGCAGCAAATGTGCCGCTGCTAACAAAGCCAGGGTTGCAACGGCGGCAAGTCCCTTGAACCACACCGTTTGGTACCACCGGGGCAAAAGATCGAAGGCCATCGTTGCAACGGGCGGACCCCAGGGGCCACCGCCCGACGCCGCCGAAACGCGGAAACGGTACTTCCCCGGCGGAATGTTGGTGTAGTAAGCAGAGCGGCGCTCTCCAGCATTGATCCAGTCTTCGTCAAAGCTTTCCAGCTGATAGCGAAAGCGCAAGCCCTCAGGATTGTTGAACTCGAGTGCCGTGTATCGAAAGACCAGTGAGCCCCTGCCGGGGCCCTGGTTAGGCGCGATTGCCGCAATTCCCACACCGTTGGTAGTCGCACTCTCAATGAGGGCCTGTGGTTCCGACAACTTCCCGCCCGCACGTTCGGGCGCAACCGCGACCACCCCATTCATGGTGGGAAACCAGAGCCGGCCATCAGCCCCGCGCCAGCCGGCTGGCTGTGAGGCCCCATTAGCCTCACGTGATCGAAGGCCCTCGCCGACTCCGAAAAGAGTAGCTTGCACGCTCGCCGCACGCCCGGCGGCAACATTGTCGAGGGTGCGCTTGCTGACTCGCTGGATGCCTCGATTGGTGCTGATCCACAAGTAACCCATGCCGTCTTCGAGAATCTGATGGCCGAGGTTGTCGAACAGGCCGTGCCGGGTTGTGAACGTCGTGAAGCGCCCGTCACGAAAGCGTCCAAGTCCGCCGCCACCGGTGCCAATCCACAACGTTCCTTCCGCATCTTCATAGAGGGCCTCTATGTGGTCATCGACCAGTCCGTCGCGCGTGGTGTAGTTCGTGAACTTCCCGTTGTGGTAAAGGCTTAACCCGTCACCATCTGTTCCAATCCAGAGCCCGCCAGCGCGCCGATCGGTTATTACGAGTACGCGATCCCCGGCCAGGCCGTCCCCGCGCTTGAAGGAAGTAAACCGGCCGCCTTCCATGCGGTTGAGTCCTCCTCCAAAAGTGCCAACCCAGATCACGCCGTCAGGATCCTCGTGAATGGCGGCAATTTTCAGATTCGATAATCCATCGACCTCAGAATAGTTGCGGAACCGCCCATTGCTCAAGCGGCCCAGGCCCGCAATCGTGCCCACCCAAACGTTGCCGGCGCGGTCAGGATAGACAGAACGAACACTGTCGTGCGGCAGTCCGTCGGCACGGGTGAAGACCGTCAGCTTTCCGTCTTTAAGCCGGCTCAGGCCTTTGCCGTTGCCCCCCATCCATAGCGCACCGCTACGATCCTCGCTGACAGTGAGGATGACTTCCTCAGGCAAACCCTCGGTAACACCAAACGGCGTAAAGAGCGTGTCCCGCAACTGGTTTAATCCACCCAGCGTGCCTACCCACAGAATTCCTTGTCGGTCTTCCAGCAGGGGCCAGGTCGTGTCGTTGCTCAACCCCTGGGCGTTCGTGAGCGAGGTGAACTTTCCCCCCTGGTAGCGCACTAGCCCGCCGCCGTCGGTCGCAATCCAGAGATTTCCCGCGCGGTCCTCCAACGTTCCGAAGACGTTGTCACTATTGAGGCCGTCCTTGGCTGTGAACTTGGTCACCTGTCCGGCCTGCAACCGGTTCAGACCTCCGCCAACAGTACCAACCCATAGCGCTCCAGCGCGATCCTGGAACAGCGACCAGATCGAGTTGTGAGAGAGTCCTTGCGCCGTCGTCATGCGGCTGAATGATCCCTGGTGCCACCGTCCCAAACCGTTCTCAGAGGTGCCGAACCAGACTCCCCCGTCGCGATCCGGCAGCACCGCCATGACACGTTCGTCAGCCAGCGACGGATGCCCCTTGAACGCAAGCAAAGTCTCGCCCCTGAGGATCGTTACACCCTTTCCGGTGCCCAACCAGATATCGCCTCCTGCGTCCTGGGCTATCGAGAGAACGACGTCGTCGGCGAGACCGTTTGCTGTCGTGTACGTTGTGAACTTGCCGTGCTTCAACCGTGTAAGGCCGCCGCCATTCGTGCCTATCCACAAAGTGCCATCGCGGTCTTCGCGCAAGGCGTAGATGTAGTTGTTCCTCAGCGCAGGTGTGTTGCTGCGATCGAAGATCGTGAATGAGATTCCGTCGAAGCGAGCCAATCCTTCCTGCGTTCCGACCCAGATGTAGCCATCACGGGTTTGCGCAATTGCCTGCACCGAGTTCTGGGGCAATCCTTCCTTGTCACGCCATACCCGGTGCGCATACTGTGTCAGTGCCTTGCCGGGGTCGAGGCTCCACGAGATATCCGCAAAGCACATCAAAAGAGCCGCGATCAGCGATAAGCGCAGGATGTGCGTCAGAGAGGCGGAGGGTAGTGTGGTCGATGGATGACCCATGCAATATGGTGGCACAGTTTTGCCTTTCACCTCCTTCGGTTTTTCGGCGCCGTGACCGACTGGAAAGCACATATCAGACCCGCTGATCCTGGCGACAAGAACTGTACGGGAGCCAGTGCGGGCAGCCAGTGGCCTCTCTTTTCGGGGACTGACCGCTCGGCAGGGGAACCTTGCAACCAGACGGTGGTGCTGTACGGAAGAATTCGTGCGGCCGATTCAAGGCCCTGCCGGCCGGCCTTTATTCGACCTCGTTCAGCCTCACCATCGAGTACTGAGCTGGTGGATCCACTGCTCGTCGCGCTGAAGCGGCTTGCCTACAATCGCCTTCAATGACTGAGACACCCGCCGACCCAGCGCCGCTCACGGCAGACGATTTCGACGCGCAAGAGGCCGCGCTCGATGCGATGCGCGAGCATGATGACGAGATTCCGCAGTGGGAGTTCTGCGAGGGATTTCTTGCGGCGCTGATCTGTTCGCGCCGCGCCATAGAACCCGACGAGTACTGGCCGGTGCTGCTGGGCGAGACCTTCCGGCCGATGAGCCAGATGGAATTCGTCCTGCGCTGGAGACGTCGGTGGGCCGAAGTCGCCGCATCGCTTGATACGCCGGTTGAACAGCTGGACGACGATCGAACCTATCACCCCGAAGTGCTCGATACGCTTGGCGCGGTTTTGTCGCTGCCTGAAGCCGAGCGCACCGATACACCCCTGGATACGCTTCCTGCCTACGGGCAGGTGTGGGCCATCGGCTTCATGTACGCGGTGGAAACCTGGCCCGACGATTGGGCAGCGCCGCGCGATGCACAAGCTGCAGCGATGCTCGATGACGCGCTGGAAGCCATCGTCGCCCTGGCCGATGGGGACCGCGGCAAACCCACCATCTCGATGTTTGCCGAAGACGGCCCTCCCAGCATCAGCCAGGAGCGAATTGATGACTTCGGCGCTGCGATCTGGGCGGTGTATGACTTGCGCCAGTTATGGAAGAGCCTGGGTCCGCGCGTCGAACAGGCGCAGCGCGGCTACATACCGGGACGCAATGATCCGTGCCCCTGCGGCAGCGGCAAGAAATTCAAGAAATGCCACGGGGCGTAATGCTGTATCGAAGCTGAGGCGCCAGTCGCCCCGCTAAGATCGAATTCCAAATCGCTCAGGAGTTGCCATGCGTGTTGTCCTCGCACTGATTTCCGTTGCTCTCGCTTCGGGCTGCGCTGTCGTACCGCCGCAGGCCTGGAACTACGACCCCACCCAGCCGCAGCTCAGGCCGGTGATGGCCTCTGCTGACGCAGTCGCCCTGAGTGAGCGCACTGCCCATCTGCAGTTGCGGCGCACCGAGATTCGTACGCGAATTGCCAACGAGCCGAATGTGTGGAACCGTCAGGTGCTCTATTCGCAGCTACACGCAGTTGGCATGGAGTTGGCCCCGCTCGAGCGGCGAGTCGCCGGCTACTCGCAGGCCCGCTGAAGCGCATCGCACTGACCTTATCCGGATGCAACTGCAGGAAATTCTCTATTCGCAAGGTTTCGGCACACGACGCGTCTGTGCGGGGCTCGTGCAACAGGGGCACGTGTTGGTAGAGGGTGAGTCCGTCATAGATTCATCTCGCGACTTCTCTCCTGAAGGTCTCGCGTTCACGGTGAGCGGCGTGCCCTGGACCTATCACGAGAGGGCGTACCTCATGCTGCACAAGCCGGCAGGCATCGAGTGTTCGCAAAAGCCCTCTACCTACCCGAGCGTGTACACCTTGCTGCCCGCGCCATTGCGCCAGCGTCCGCAAAAGGGCGCAGTTCAAGGTGTGCAGGCCGTGGGCCGCCTGGACCAGGATACGACCGGATTGCTGCTGCTCACCGATGACGGCCAGTTCTTCCACCGGATGAATTCGCCACGACACCACGTACCCAAGGTCTATGAGGTGGGGACCAAACACCCGGTCGATGACAGGCAGGTCGCCCGCCTGATCGAAGGCGTGGTGCTCGATGACGACCCGAAGCCGGTTTGCGCCGCCGGCTGCGAACAGACCGGCGAGTGTTCCATGCGCCTGACCCTGACCGAGGGCAAGTACCACCAGGTCAAGCGCATGCTCGCCGCCGTGAGCAACCGCGTCGAGACGCTTCACCGTTCCCGCATCGGCGATCTGACACTGCCCGCCGACATGCCGCCCGGTCAATGGCGATGGTTGTCCCAAGCTGACCTCGAAGCCTTGAAGCCGGTGAAATCACCCGCACTGATCAAGGCAACTGCGCCAGAAACCCGGTGATCAGCGCCGTGGTGCGCGCGGCCTGGTCACGATGCGGCGAATGTCCGCAAGCCTGAAGAACCTCCTTGCGAACAGATCCGAGTGTCGGCGCGATCTCGTCGATCTGCGCCAGGCTGCCGTACGCATCGTCGGCGCCTTGAATGGCAAGCACCGGAGCCTTGATATGCCGGCAGTCCGGACGAATGTCGAAGTCGCGAAATTCCGTGCTCAGCCAGACGTCGTTCCACTGCCAGAAGGCAACGTCCACATCGCGATGAAACCGGGCCAGGCGGTCGCGAAGGCCCTGTGTCTCGAACGCCACCCGGGCATCCTCGATCGAACGCACCGACAGCTCTTCAACAATCACGTGGGGGGCCATCACGATGCAGGCGCTCGCGCCCAGGTGCGCGGCGTGGAGCAGGGCGATCGATCCTCCGTCGGAGTGGCCCAGCAGCACGGGGGACTTGATCTGCAGCTCTTCCATTAACTCAGGCAGTGTTTCGAGTGCCTCGAGGTGCATGTAGCTGGGCTGCAAGCGTCCAGTCCCGCGAACGTCCGGGATGCCTTCTGATTGCCCGTAACCCCTGCGCGAGTAAACGATGCCCTGGCGTCCGGTCGCTGCGCAGAGATTTGCAGGCCAGTCGCGCCACATTGCAACCGAGCCCAGCCCTTCGTGGAGGAAAATGATCGGTGCGAGCGGGGCACCGGAAGCTGCGGCAGGACCCGCACCATCGGATATTGCGGCGGGACCCGCAATGCGTTGTACCTCGAGCGCTACGCCTTTGACTTGAACCATTTCCATCGAAAGGATGTTACCGGCGCATGAACCTTCTTATTGACTCTTTCTGGCGTGCAGCTGCGTACTGCATGCGCCCGCGTGTGATCATGCTGTCGTTGCTGCCGCTGGCGATCATGTTTGCGGTGGCGCTGGGATTTGGCTACTTTTTCTGGGAGGGTGCGATCGAGTGGGTCCGTGCATGGCTTGAGTCCTCGGCGCTGCTCGTCAGCGTGGGCAATTGGTTGCAGAGTGTGGGGATGGGCAATCTCAAGACCGCGGCAGCACCGCTCATTGTGGTGATGGCGACGACGCCTGTGATCGTGATCATGTCGCTTCTTCTGGTGGCGGCATTCATGGGCCCGGCGCTCGCGACGATGGTGGCCGAGCGCCGGTTCCCCCAGCTCGAGAAAAAGCACGGCGGCTCACTTGCGAGAAGCGTCGCATGGTCGCTGGGTTCCACCTTGCTTGCGCTGGTCGCGTTCATCATCAGCTTGCCGTTGTGGCTGATTCCGCCGCTGATACTCGTGCTGCCGCCGATCATCTGGGGGTGGTTGACCTATCGTGTGATGGCATTCGACGCGCTTTCCGAGCACGCCAGCAAGGAAGAGCGAGTGGCTGTATTTCGCCAGCACAGGACGCGTCTCCTGACCATCGGCGTCATTTCGGGATTTCTGGGCGCAGCACCCAGCATCTTGTGGGCGTCGACTGCGCTTTTTGTTGTGGCGTTCGTTGTGCTGGCGCCGGTTGCCATTTGGATCTACACGCTGGTCTTCGCCTTCGCCTCCTTGTGGTTTGCGCACTATTGCCTTGCCGCACTGGACGCCATGCGAGCCGAAGAAGCTGTAAGACCCCTGTCATACCCTCACGAACCCGCTCCAGTAGCATTGCCCCATGACGCTCCAGCACAACAACCCCCAGCCTGAAGTGCGCAATTTCGGCCTCATCATCGTCGGCGACGAAATCCTGTCGGGCAAGCGGGCCGACAAGCACATGCCAAAGTTCATCGAGTTGCTGGCCGCGCGCGGCCTGCAACTCGCGTGGGCCGACTACGTCGGCGACTCGCCCGATCGCATCACCGCCACACTCAGGCGCGCGTTCGAGTCCGGCGATGTGGTGTTTTCCTGCGGTGGCATCGGGGCAACGCCTGACGATCACACCCGGCAGTGCGCGGCCCGGGCATGCGACCGGCACCTTGAACTGCATCCTGGCGCCGAAGCGCTGATCCGCGAACGGATGCAGGACGTCGCGCGAGAGCAGGGCACGACCTATGAGCCCGACCGCCCCGACAACGTCCACCGCCTGAACATGGGCGTCTTTCCCAAGGGCGCTGCGCTCATCCCCAATCCGTATAACAAGATTCCGGGTTTCTCCCTGGGCGATGTCCATTTCGTTCCGGGGTTTCCGGTGATGGCCTGGCCGATGATGGAATGGGTGCTCGACACGCATTACCGCGCGCTCTTTCGCGATAAGGCCTATGTCGAAAAATCGGTCATCGTCTTCGGCGCGATGGAGGCTTCGCTCACGCCACTGATGGAAGACATCGAGCGCCGCCATCCGGGTGTCAAGGTGTTCAGCCTGCCAAGCGTGGACCACCCACAGTACGGACGGCACATCGACCTGGGGGTTAAAGGCCAGCCGCGCGACGTGGAAGCGGCCTACCCGTATCTTCTTGAAGGCCTTAAAACCTTTGGTGCTCAGCTAGGCCCCGAATTGGTGCGCTAGCCGATTCGCACCACAAAGGTGCGTGAACGCTTTGCATCGCTTCGGTGCATTGCTCATCCAAAACCACAGCGCGTCCGTAGCGAAAAGCAGTCAAATTCGCGGACAATCCGCCCAGCCTGGCGCGCTGGGACATGCACCAGCTTTGGCACAGAATCTGCATTCCAGTAACCGACACGATTTGATAACCACGCAACCAGGAGAACCTAGATGGCAGCCAAGAACGTCGCAGACGTCATGAAGATGGTGAAGGAGAACGAAGTCAAGTTTGTCGACTTCCGCTTCACCGACACCCGTGGCAAGGAGCAACACGTCACCGTGCCGGTGTCGCATTTCGACGATGACAAGTTCAGCGCCGGCCACGCTTTCGA
>JBKJKT010000181.1:0-14300 GCA_046597415.1 Ramlibacter sp. | reverse complement strand
TGGCGTCGCCCTCGCGCAGCGGCGAAACCGTGTAGGTAGCCCACGCCCGCACGCCGCGTGCACCGTGCTCGCCGGAGTCAAAGGTGGCGGCCTCTCCACTGGCGAGGACCTGCGCCGAAAAGGCGACGAGGTGCCCGCGCGTCTCGCCAGCGAAGAGGCCGGCGGCCGACGCGCCCACCGTGGCCGCTTCGCCCCAGCGCGCGCGGCCGGCGGCATTGACGTAGACGATGCGGCCGTCGGCGCCGGCGGCATAGACCAGGTGCGGAGTCGAGTCGAGCGCCCAGCTGAGCGCGGCGATATTGGAAGCGGAATGCGGCGAGCTCATGGCAAAGGATAGGACGAGGGATAGAAGGAAACCGCGAGAATGATGTCACAGAAATCGGCACGCGGCGTGTTCCTGGCGTGGGGGCTGCTGCAGGATCCTGTTGCTGCCGTGGTGGCCGAAGTGCACCCGAACGCACGCGTCGGCGCCCAGTCCTTCCAGAACCGCCTTCCCGGCCTTGACGTAGGTGGTTCCCGGCTTATAAGCCACTCCGGCGGAGCGCATGTATGCGCGGGCAGCCAGCGCATTCCGACGGTGTGACCGGCTGCTTCTGGGTAGCGAAGGTCAAGGGATGAGTGACTCTTGTGGGTCGAAACCGGCCACCAGGAAGAATTAACATTCATTAAAGGCCATCAAGATGGCACGGCACACAGCGTCATTTCGCTTTGCAGGACAAGGCTGATGTCGACCACTCTGCGGCGCGCAGGACGGTTCCGTCGGACCGACAGATCTTCCAGACTGCATCGGTCATGCTGACGGGCGGGGGCCTCATGCTGGGGGTTGAAGGTGGTCTGCCTCCGCGGGGGGGCGTAGCCGGTCGTCGCAACACCTACATCGGTAGAAAGGTGGTGACGTGCGAAGAGGCAAGCATGGCGATTCAAGGGTTCCGATCGGTCGGGCGCAGCGCCTCGCGCAACAGCCCCAGATCCGGCGGCTTGACCAGATGCAGGTCGAAGCCGGCCTCGTCGGAGCGGCGCCGATCCTGCTCCTGCCCCCAACCAGTGAGCGCGATGATTTTCACGCTACTCATGCCCGGCAACTCGCGCAGGCGTCGCGCAGTTTCGTGACCATCGAGGTCAGGCATCCCGATATCGAGGAAAACGACCTCCAGGGACTCGCGTCGTGCAATTTCGATAGCGGACATGCCGTCGTACGCGACCAGGACATGGTGCGCATACGCGCCCAAAACCGCGGCGAGGCTGTCGGCGGCATCCCGGTTGTCGTCCACCACGAGTACGCGCCGGGGTGCGCCGGGCGGCAAGGCTTCATGTTCGCGCACGGCGGGCTGCGCACCGGGCGCCAAAGGCAGCCGGACAGTGAAGCGCGATCCACAACCAGGACCGCCGCTGTCTGCTTCGACCTGCCCTCCGTGCAGTTCGACGAGCTTCTTCACCAATGTGAGCCCGATACCCAGGCCGCCCTGGGCCCGCACATCGGCCTCCATGCCCTGCACGAACGGATCAAACACACGCGGCAGCATGTCGGCAGCGATGCCGATGCCGTTGTCCTGCACACTCAGGAGGGCTGAACCGTGCTGGGCGCTAGCCGCCACCTCGATCCGGCCGTTTGGTGGGGTGTACCTGGCTGCATTGGTCAGCAGGTTCCCGATCACCTGCACCAAGCGCACGCGGTCGGCATCGACCGGAAACATGCCGCCTGGAACCTCGACCTGCAGGTGGTGACCGCGGGCGTCGAGAATCGGCTGCACCATCTCGACCGCGGCGGCCACCGCTGCGTCGAGCATGACCCGCTCGCGGTGCAGCTCGATCTTGCCGCGCACCACACGCGACATGTCGAGAAGGTCGTCCACAAGGCGCACGAGATGCTTGACTTGGCGCTCCATCATCTCGTAGCAGCGCCGTTCCAGCTTGGGGTCCAAGGCCGGCGCCTTCAGCAGATGCAGCGCATTGACTATCGGCGCCAGCGGGTTACGCAGTTCGTGGGCGAGAGTTGCCAGGAACTCGTCCTTTCGCCGATCGGCCTCCAGCAAGGCTTGTTCCATGCGCTTGATCTCGCTCACGTCTGTGTTCGTGCCGAACCAGTAAATGATGCGGCGTTCGGCATCCTTGAGCGGGTTGACACGTGTGAGGAAGGGGCGGAAGACCCCATCGGCACCCTTGAGCGGAAAGACCATGTCGAAGGGCGCGCCAGTGCCGATCGAACCCTTCCAGCGCGCAAGCACCTCCGGCAGCACGGCCGGGTCGTGCACGGATTGCCACCCCCAGCCTTCCATCTGTTCCGGAGCCGTGCCCGTGTACTCGTACCAGCGACGGTTGTACCAAAAGATGGAGCCATCGGGCTGGGCCATCCAGGCAAGCTGCGGGATGGTGTCCGCGAGCAGCCGGAGCTTCTCCTCGCTCTCACGCAGGGCGCCCTCGGCACGCTGGCGTGCAGTGATGTCCTCGTGCACGAGGACCACCTCCTGCACCCGTCCACCAGCATCCTTGAGCGGATAGGCAACCGCCGACACGTACCGCACGGCGTCTTCGTGGCGTGTGCGATTCGGGATCGTCAGGTTGGGGTCGTAGCGCACCGCCGGAATTGCCACCGACTCGCCTGCAAAAGCGCGCCGCAAGTGCGTCAGCACTCCGCTGTCTTCGAGTTGCGGGTCCCGGAGCACGTTGTAGTCCGCCATTTGCGCCAGACTCACTCCCCACAGTTCGCACCAAGCCGGGTTCACGCGCAGCGTCGTCCCGTCGGGGGAAAAGACCTGCATGCTGAATGGCGCCTGATCCATGAGCGACCGGAAGTGTGACTCGCTTTCGCGCATCCGATCTTCGGCCTGCCGGCGGTCCAGGAACTGGGCGAGCTGCCCCGCCACCGTGTTCATTGTCTCGAGCAACTCCGCGTCCGGCTCGTGCGGGTGCCGGGCGAAGAACTCGAGAACACCATGGTCTCCCACCGGGCAAGCAAACGCGCTGCGCAGTTTGGCGGACTCGGCGTGCTCAGCCCGGGGCAAACCCGGCGACTGGCGGACGTCGGAAATCCATTCGGCCCGGCCGCCCTGCCACACTCGTCCAGGCAAACCCTCACCCAGGCGGAGCCGGCCGGTGCGGCTGGCGTGTTCGAACGCATCCAGTCCCTGCCCCTCCGCTATCCAGACGGATGCGCAGCGGAGGGCTGTGCGGTCGCCATCCAGCGCCCAGAACGCGCCGAACTCCCACCGCAGTTGCTCGCAGGTGGCACGTACCAGCGCCGCCACCATCTCGGGGGTTTCCACGGCCGCGCGGGCGAGCTGCTGCGTGGTGACGAAACGCAGGTTGCGCAACTGTTCAGCGCGCATGCGCTGGGTGATGTCGCGCAAATACGCAATGAACAAGGGGGCGCCCTCCCCCGGCACCCGGGTAATGGCAAGTTCGACGAGCACCTCGCGGCCATCGCTGCGAAGCGCTGGCAGTTCCACCCGCCGGCCCAGCACTGTCGCCTCTCCGGTGGCCAGGTAGCGCTCCATGCCATGCCGATGGCCTTCACGCAGGCGCTCCGGAATGATGAGCTCAGCCAGCATCCGCCCGACCGCCTGCGCTCGCGCATACCCGAAGGTGCGTTCGGCTGCAGGATTCCACTCGACAACGAAACCGCCAGCGTCCATTCCAACAACGCAATCAAGTGCGGTCTCGAATACTGCACTTGCACCTGCGCCCCAGCCGCGGACCTCGCTTGCGTCGTTGCTCTTCATCGAACCATTTTATGGCGCCCGGCGGGCCTGGGGCTTCCGATGGGGTCGGTGCGCGCTCGACAGGCGCCGCCCGCCCTTCAGTAAGCTGCCTGCCGACGGATGCAAGCCAATCATTGGCCTCCACGACGCCGTGGTGAAGGCCAACCCCGACCCTGACTTCCGCCCTGAACGCTGATCACTCACTTTGCGTCAACAGCGCCAATTCCTCCGAGCTAAAGCCTGCGGCGAGCCTTGCTTCGATATTGAATGGGCCGCGCAAGCGAGGTGCACCGTACTTCTGCGCCAACTCTGCGTAGGTCGCCACGGGATTTAGGCCACGTCGCTGGCATAGCCAGTTGTACCAGCCGTTCCCTATGGCCACATGGCCAATCTCGTCCCGAAGGATGATGTCGAGAATCTTAGCGCCGTCATGATCACCTGCTTTGACGAGCTTTGCCCTGATGGGTGGTGAAGCATCGAGTCCGCGCGCCTCCGCGGTACGGGGTACCAGAGCGATGCGCGCCAGGATGTCGTGCTTGGTCCGCTCCGCCATATCCCACAGAGCGTTGTGTGCCGGCAGATCGCCGTACTTGCGGTCCAGTGTCGCCAGGTGATCCCGAAGCAACTCGAAGTGCAGCGCCTCTTCACGGGCCACGTCCATCCACTGCGTGTAGAAAAGATCGGGCATCCCTTTGAACCGCCAGCAGATTTCCAGAGCGAGATCGATCGCATTCAGTTCGATGTGCGCGAGCGCATGAATGAGCGCGGCCCGGCCCTCCTTCGTATGGACGGATCGCTTGGACAACTCGGTATGTGGCACCAGCCTGGGCATCGCCAGCCTGCCAGGAATGACGCCTCGCGCCGGAACGTCATCATCGGCACCGACGGGAAGCGCGGAATTCGCGGCCCGAGTCCGGCGTGCTTTTTCATCAGGGTCGGCTGTGATCAGCAGGTCCAGCGCGAGGCTGCGAAGCGTGTCCATCCAAGGATGCTATGCGACGAAGAGGTTGTTGGCCATTCAGTGCGGGCATCAAACCGCCTCATCGCCGCAAACATTCATTAAACGCCGTCAATCTGGCGGTAGACATTGTCTGGCGATTTGGCGGCCTGCCCAGGGAGTTCTACGCGGACTGGATCAGCGTCGCACGGGAAGAGGGATTGCATTTCCGCTTGCTTCGGGCACATCTGCAGTCACTGGGCTTTGACTACGGAGATTTTCCAGCGCACAACGGACTCTGGGAGATGGCTGAAAAAACGAAGGGAGACCTGCTCACGAGACTCGCCCTGGTGCCTCGCACACTCGAAGCACGGGGCCGGACGCATCCCCGGCCGTGAAGAACAAGTTGATCAGCGTGGGCGACACGCGAGGCGCAGAAATCATTGACATCATTCTTCGCGATGAAATCGGTCACGTGCGCATAGGGAACAAGTGGTACCGACACCTGTGCGATGAACGGGGCATCGACCCTGTCACCGCGTTTGCAGAACTCACGCGCCGCTACGAGGCACCTCGCTTGCGGGGTCCGTTCAACCTCGACGCGCGGCGGGCGGCCGGGTTCACTGACGAGGAACTCGCGAAACTGGCCAGGCCGACCTACCCGGGAGGCGCCCGTACGCTCAGATCTGGGACTTGAAGTAGTTGAACGAATGGACGAATGCGTCGCGGATCCTTTCCGTTTCCGCAACCAGCTTGTGCCATGAGTCCTCGGTAGCGGCCTTCAGTTCTTCGTATTTCTCAGCGGCCAATTCCGACTGGTGACGCAGCTTTGCGACCTCGGCCTTGTAGGCGTCGCGCACATCTTCTTTCGCTTCCTGGGTTTTGGCCTCCAGGACGTCCATCTTGGCATTGAGCGAATCAAGTTCGATTTTCAGCTTCCGGGTGTATTCGTCGCGTTTGGACATGGGGTGGGTTCTTTCAGTCAGTCAGGGGAACTGCCAGGGGCAGCGGGTTCACCACGATCGCAGGGCTTGCGCACCGCGACCAGGGTGCGAACTGAATGTAGCTCTGCCAAACGCCCAGATACGGAGTGGGTGACCCACTCTAGGAAGGCGCAGGGATCATTGAGGAGTCGTGCGACCGTGACGGCCAGGAACCGATCAGCCACCACGACCTGGTGGCGGGCTGACTTGCTTTCGGCCAACACACAGCTACGATCCCGCTATTCGCACTTGCCTGGCGCTCCGGACCATCCCAATGAACCCAACGCATTCGAAGCCCACCGTGTTTCGCGTGAACGTCGCCCAGAGCGTGCTCGACGACCTTCGTGATCGTCTCGAACGGACGCGCTGGCCCGATGAGCCCCAGCACGCTACGCCCTGGCACGCCGGAACGAGCGTCGAGTACATGAAGTCTCTCGTCCACTACTGGCGCACAGGTTTCGACTGGCGAGCGCACGAGGCGCAAATCAACCAATGGCAGCAGTTCAATGCTCGCGTTGGCGGCATCGATCTGCATTTCATTCACGAACAGGGTCGCGGGCCCGCCCCTATGCCATTGCTGATATCGCATGGCTGGCCCGGATCCATCCTGGAATTCCAGCGGCTGATTCCGCTGCTCACGGATCCAGAGCGTTTCGGCGGCGACCCGCGCGACGCCTTTACGGTCGTTGCTCCTTCGCTTCCGGGCTACGGCTTCTCACAGCAGCCCGGACAGGAGCCGATGGGCGTGGAGGAAATGGCTGACGCATTTGCCGAGCTCA
The DNA here is from genome assembly GCA_046597415.1 of Ramlibacter sp. GTDB lineage: Bacteria > Pseudomonadota > Gammaproteobacteria > Burkholderiales > Burkholderiaceae_C > Ramlibacter. The sequence goes on along the minus strand of JBKJKT010000181.1, from coordinate 7,903 downwards.
TGACCGACGTGTTGGGCTACGAACGATTTGCAGCGCAAGGCGGTGACTGGGGCGGTTTCATCACCTCTCGCCTGGGTTACGCCTATCCTCAGCGTGTACTGGGTATCCATCTCAACTTTCTGGCTGTGAGGCGAGACGCAGAAATGTTGAATGCCGACGATGAGGATGAAAAGCGCTTCGCCGGCGAGCTGGCTCATTTTTTGAAGGAAGAAACCGGCTATCAGTGGATCCAGGGCACACGGCCGATCACCCTGGCCTTTGGGTTGAACGATTCGCCCGCCGGCCTTGCCGCCTGGATTGTCGAGAAATTCCAGCGATGGAGCGACAATGACGGGGACCCTGCGAGCGCAGTGGGCCGCGACGAAATGCTAGCCAACATCACGCTGTATTGGGCGACGGGTGCAATCGGCTCGTCGTTCTGGCCCTATTACAACCGGATGCATCGCCCATGGCCGATCCCGAGCGGCAAAACGGTGGATGTGCCAATGGGGTATGTGGAGTTTCCGCGCGAGATCCTGCGGCCCCCACGCTCGCTCGCGCAGCGTACGTACAGCGACATCCGGCGCTGGACCATCGCGGATCGCGGCGGTCACTTCGCCGCCATGGAACAGCCCGCGCTGCTCGCGCACGAGATACGCGAGTTCTTTCGGCCATTACGGGCTGCAGCCTCCGGAACGTGAAAAAATCAGATGAATGAAATTCAAAGGCAACCATGAACGACCTGCCCAGCTTTGAAGAATTCCGTACGCAAGCGCTGGCGCAAGGCTGCTACGAGGTGCTTGAGCGCGTCTGGGAGCCCAACCTCGTGCTGGCTGACCACAGGCACCCGTTCAACGTCATCGCGCTGGTGGTGAAGGGCGAGATGTGGCTGAACTGCGAAAGCGGCGAGCGGCATCTCCTGCCCGGCGACCGTTTCGAATTGAGGGCGAACGTGATGCACGCAGAGCGTTATGGTCCGCAAGGCACGACCTTCTGGGCCGGGCGCAGCCACTGAGCGCTGCCCGCAACCTCACCCCGTCACATATCGCTGCCGCAGCACGCGATGCAGGATTTTTCCCGTTGCGGTACGCGGCATGTCGGTGTCAGCGATGAAACTCACCACGGCCGGGCATTTAAAACCCGCGAGGCGCTTTTTGCACCACTCGCGCATCTCTTGCGCGGTGGCCGTCTGACCCTCGTGCAGCACGACCACCGCCTGCACCGCCTCGCCCCACTTCTCGTGCGGCACACCGATGACGGCGACGTCTTTCACGACAGGGTTCGAACCAAGCACGCCCTCCACTTCTGACGGGTAGACGTTCTCGCCGCCGCTGATGATCATGTTGCTCTTGCGATCCACCAGCCAGATGTAGCCGTCGGCATCACGGCGCGCCATGTCTCCCACGGTGCACCAGTCGCCACGAAACGCCTCTGCGCTTTTCTCCGGCAGCTTCCAGTACCCATCAAAGACATACGACGTGCGCGAATAGAGTTCGCCCACCTCACCATCGGGCACTTCATTGCCCGCGGGGTCGAGCAACTGGATCGCGCCGCTGCCCGCCCACTCGCGGCCCACCGAGCCGAGCTTTTCCAGTTGCTCGTGCGGACGCAGGAGCGTCACCCATCCATGTTCGGTCGAGCCGTAGAGCTCGTACAGCCGCCCGTTCCTGAAGTACTCGAGGATGCCGCGCTTGGTGTCGGCACGCGCGGGTGCCGATGAAATCATCAGCTTGCCGACGCTTGACACGTCGTACTGATTGCGTACGGATTCAGGCAGTGCGAGCACCATGATGTAGTGCGTAGGCACGAGCGAGGTGAAAGTCACTTTTTCCTGCGCAAGGGTGCGAACGAGTGCCTCCGCGTCAAAGCCTCGTCTGTCGTCGATCACGATGGTTGCACCCAGATGCATGAAGGTCGTGCCGAAGTAGAGCGAATTGGCGTGGCACATCGGCATCACCAGCAGTCCGGTGTCGTCGCGCGTGAAGCCCATCTCCAGCGCGGTTGCCAACGCGATCAGGCTGCTGCCCCCATGCTTGCGGATCGCCCCCTTGGGCCGGCCCGTAGTGCCCGACGTGTACATGAGCGCGCACACGTCATCCTGGGTCACAGTGGGCAACGCGCGCTTGACGTCGCCCTGTGAGACCACCGACTCATAGCTGCGCCAGCCATCGTGCGGCGCACGCCCAAGCGCAATGAATCGGCCCGTCGCCTGCGGCACGACGGCGCGGTTCGCATCGACCGCCTCACAGAAATCGACACCTGCGATCACCGCAGCAACTTCTGCGTCCTGCAGGATGTAGCCGATCTCCGGAGCGGACAGCCGGAAGTTAACCGGCACCGCCACCAGCCCGGCGCGCGCCAGCGCCACGTACATCTCCAGCCATTCGATGCAGTTCGCAGCCACCAGCGCCACCCGGTCACCCTTGGCAAGACCGAGCCCGATCAATCCGGTCGCCAGTTGAGTGGCGCGAGCATCCCACTGTACAAAGGTCAGGCTGCGGCGCGAATCGCGCCCGCCGAGCTTGCCCGGCACGAGGCGGGCGTGAGTGGCAATGGCATCGGCAATGGTGAGCAGGCGGGTCATTTGAAAATTCCATCATCAAATTATTGAACTCTGAATTCAGAGTTCGGTTATCATACGGCCTGGTCCGGCGCTTTGGCAAGTACCGACCATCCAAATCCACTTCAGGAGACTGCCTTGCCGCTGATGCCCATTCATGAACAGTCCGCCGCCGCCGTCATCGCGCGCTTTCTCAAGCAGCGCGGCGTCAAACGCGTCTATGGCCTTTGTGGCGGCCACGTGATGCCGATCTGGATGCGGCTCGACGCCGAAGGCATCCGCATCGTCGACGTGCGAGACGAACGTGCTGCCGTCTATATGGCGCACGCGGAAGCCCAGCTCACGGGCGGATTCGGCGTGGTGCTGGTCACCGCCGGACCGGGCGTGACGAACGCCATGACCGGCATCGCCAACGCCCACGTTGCGCGCGTGCCGCTGCTCGTGCTGTCCGGTACGCCTCCGCGCCAGCAGGAAAACCGCGGCGCGCTGCAGGACATGGTGCACACGGACCTGGTGCGATCAGTGACGCGGTATGCGCGCACCGTGCGCGAGGCCTCGCTCGTATTACAGGAGCTCGATGAGGCAGTTTCGCGTGCGTTGGGCAGCGGCGGTGAACCGGGGCCGGTCTACCTCGACTTTCCGGTGGATACGCTGCGCTCTGAAGTGCCCGGCGCCGTACAGCTCCCCGAACACTTTGCCGCGAAGCAGGCTACACGCACCGCGCCCGATCCCGCGCAGGTGCTGGCTGCGGTTGATCTGCTTTGGTCTGCGAAACGTCCGCTATTCATTTCCGGTCGCGGTGCGCAGGGTACAGGCGAACCGCTCGCGCGCTTGCTGACTGCGTTGAAGGCGCCCTATCTCGACACTGGCGAGAGCCGTGGCCTCGTGCCGGAAGATCACCCATCGGTGGTAGCTGCAATGCGGGGATCGGTGATGAGCCAGGCGGATGTTGTCGTGACTGTCGGGCGCAGGCTGGACTTTCAGCTCGCGTACGGTTCGCCCGCAGTGTTTGGCAAGGCGAAGTTCCTGCGCATCGCGGACGCCGCATCCGAGATCCGTGACAACCGTCGAGGAGCCGTGGAGTTGTTCGCTACGCCGTCGCTCGCGCTCGAAGCCATTTTGGAAAAGGCGGGCGAGCGCGCGCCATCGACCGACACCGATTGGTCCGCACACCTGCGCCGTCAGCACGTCGAACGCTCGGACAAGCTCGTCACCAGCATGCGCAACGCGCCCGCCGGCGCGGACGGTCGCATGCATCCGAACCGCGCTCTCTCGGCACTGCGAGACGCCCTGCCGCCAGACGCGATCGTGGTGGCCGATGGCGGCGATTTCCTCAGCTTCGCCCGGGTCGGGCTTCCTGCGACAACGTATCTCGACCCCGGGCCGCTCGGTTGCATTGGCGTCGGCACGCCCTTCGGAATCGCTGCGTCACTGGCCTGCCCCGATCGTACTGTCGTCGTCGCAACCGGCGACGGCGCTTTCGGTTTTAACGCGATGGAAATCGATACCGCTGTGCGGCACAAAGCCCCGTTGCTGATCGTGGTTGCGAACAACGGCTCATGGGCCATCGAAGTGCGCGATCAGCTGGAGACACACGGCAAGGTGGTGGGCACCCGGCTGCAATTTGCCGACCATGCCGCAATGGCTCGCGCGTTCGGGATGCACGCAGAGCGCGTGGAAAATCCCGAAGACCTGCCTGCTGCCATCGAGCGCGCACTGGCCAACCGACCGGCTCTGCTTGACGTGGTGGTCACGCCCGAGGCTGTGTCGTCAGATGCCAAGTCCGGCCTTGCGTGGGTACCGGACCTGCAGCCGCTGCAGGCCTGGGACGAAGCCGAACGCAAATGGCGCAGCGGCGGTCATGCATCCCTGGACTAGTATCGGGCGATGAAAATCCTTGCCGCTCAACCCAAGCTCGTCGAGCTGGTGCAGGGCGCGATCCTGGCCGAGATCGCGTCGGGTAAGCTGCCGCCCGGCGCGCGCATCATCCAGGAGCAGATCGCACAGGAACTCGGCGTGTCGCGACAACCTGTTCAGCAAGCTCTGCTGGTCCTGAGAAACCTGGGTGTGTTGCGAGACGCGCCCGGTCGTGGATTGCAGGTCGCGCCGCTCGACCTGGACCATGTGCGCAACATGTACGACATTCGCGCCGTCATCGAGGGCCTCGCGTTCAAAATGGCTGCCGAGCGCAACGCCAAACGCGCTTCGAAGGAAGGCCCCGCGTTCATCAGGCAGGGCCGAGAAGCCGTGGCACGCGGCGATGTGGCGCGCATGATCGACATCGACATGGCCTTCCATGCCTTCATCTACGAGCTGTCAGCCAACCCCTTGATCGCGCCCGCCATGGATACGCACTGGACCAACACCCAGCGCGTGATGGGCGAGGTGCTTATGCGTGACGAACGCCCGCGCGACATCTGGGACCAGCACGCGCAATTGCTGGATGCAGTCGCTGCTGGCGACGGCAGGAAAGCCGAGAAACTTGCGCGCGAGCACATTGAGCAGGCGGCGGCGTTCATGTTCCAGAGGTTGCAGCGCGAAAGGGAGCCGGCGGTGGATTGACGGCGAAACGAACACCGTCAGCTAGAACACCGACGCCAGCTTGCGCACCACTTCCTCCGACGCCGCCCGATCGGGCCTTGTGTCTTCGTTGTTGTAATCGTGCGGGCCCTGCGCCTGCACCAACAATCCATCGCGACGCGGCACCATGGATGCGTTCTTCCCGCGCAGAAAGAGCATGTAATCCACTTCAGGCTGCGGGATGAGACGGGCCGTTTGTCCGCGCACCGGCACGATCGTTGTGTCGCCAAACAGCGCACGTGCACCGTACCCTGTGCAATTGACAACCGTGCGTTCACGCAGGCCTGCAAGTTGCCGCTTGTGTTCGAAGTCGCGTTGCACGATCTCGCCGCCTTCACGCAGGAAATCATCCATCAGCAGGCGCTGGTACGTGGCGAGGTTGAACACCATCTGGGAAAAGCGCCGTGCGTGCGCAACCTTGAACGGATGCTCCTGCGGTCGCAACGTGACGGCGCGCGGTCGCAGATCACGAATGCGCCCCTCGAGCTCTGCGTAGTCGGGCTCGTTGTCCGGGCCGGTATCCGGCAGTTGCTGGTCGAACGGGATATCGGACAGCAAATAACCTTCATGCCACGCCACCGGATCGCCGGGCAGCCCGAGCATCGACTGCCAGGACCTGAATGACGCGCGCGCCATGGCTTCCCACTGCACCGCGACAGCATCGGTTGCGTTCTCTTCGGTGTAGAGGCGCGAGTCGGGCGTCCACAACCCGGTCGCTGCGCTAGACGCCACAAACGGTGGTCGCTCCTTGCAATAGATTCGCACACGCAGTCCGGCGCGCTGCGCCACGCGCGCTGTCGTCAGCCCTATCGCGCCGCAGCCGATGACGGCGATGTGTGACTCGCGCGTAGCCAGCACCAGCGGCATCGCGCGCATCGCCGAGCCCCACGAGAGCGACCATCCGCTGCCACCGTGGCCGTAATGGTGCACGACCGTTTTGCCGTACATGCGCTGGGTCTCGATGCGCGGACCCGCCGGCCTGAACGGCCGAGTGCACACCGCGATATCGATGATGCGTTCAGGCTGTGCTCGCATGGGCGCGAGCAGCGCTGGCGCACGAAACGAAGGCCTTGACGAAACGCCGCTTTCTTCGGCCAGCGTCGCCGGCGACGAAACTCCGCCCAAGGCGAGAGAAATGGATTGCAGGAGTTGCCGGCGTTGCATGGACGGCGAGTGTATCTGCGTGCGTGCCGCAGCAGTGCGCTCACCCCCGAGGATGATGCTGCGCGTGCAACTGCTTGAGCCGCTCTCGTGCCACGTGGGTGTAGATCGTCGTGGTTGAAATGTCGGCATGGCCCAGCAGCATCTGCACTGCACGCAGGTCGGCGCCGTGATTGAGCAGGTGCGTGGCAAACGCATGGCGCAGCGTGTGCGGCGAAAGCGGCGCAGTGATGCCTGCGCGGGCGGCGTACTTCTTCACGATCACCCAGAACATCATTCGCGTCATGCCCTGCCCGCGTGCCGTCACAAACAGGTCTTCGGTCTGCTGTCCCCCGAGAATCAACGGACGTGAATGCGCGAGGTATTTCGTGATCCAGTCACTGGCCACCTGGCCGAAGGGCACGAGCCTCTCCTTGCTGCCCTTGCCCATGACGCGCAGCACGCCTTCGTTCATGCCCACGCTGAACGTGCGCAGGCCAACCAGTTCACTCACACGCAGTCCACTGGCATAGATCAATTCGAGCATCGTGCGATCTCGCAGGCCCAGCGGTGTATCGACATCTGGGGCATCGAGCAGCGCCTCGACCTGCGCTTCGCTCAGAGTCTTGGGCACTCGCAGCGGCTGTTTGGCGGCCTGCAGGCGCAGTGTCGGGTCGGCTGTGATGAGACGTTCGCGCAGCGCCCATCGGAAGTACCGCTTGAACACCGTGAGCCGCCTGTTGGCCGTGGTGGCGCGGCTTTCGGCATGGCGCGCCGCGAAATATGCATTGATGTCGTGTTCCGCCGTGCTGTCGATGGCACGGCCCTGCGCACCCAGCCATTCGCCGTACAGCGTGAGATCGCGCCGGTAAGCAGCCAGGGTATTGCGCGCGAGGCCTTCTTCGAGCCAGAGGGCATCGATGAAGGCATCGATGCAGGATTGGGCCGGGGCGGTTGAAGCTTCATTCACCCCGCGAAGATAACAAACGATCAGTCGAGCTTGAGCTTGGCCTGGTCCACAACGCGCCTGTACACCGCGTACTCAGCTTTAATCTGGTCACCGAACTGTTGCGGCGAGTTGGCCACGATGATCGAGCCCGTGTCCTCGATGCGCTTGCGCACGGCCGGGTCCTGAAGCGCCTTCACCACGGAATCGTGGATCTTGGCGACGACATCAGGCTGCATGCCCTTGGGTCCGTAGATGCCGTAGTAAGCCATGCGGTTCACAGGCTCCAGACCGACTTCCTTGAAGGTCGGCACGTTCGGCAAGGCGGCCAGGCGCTGCGGCGCGGCGACGACGATAGGCACGAGGCGGTTGTCCTTGATGAACGGAAGCGCCGACGGCAGGTTGTCGAAAATCATTGGGACCTGGCCCGACACCGTGTCGTTCAATGCAGGACCTGCGCCGCGGTATGGAATGTGCGTGATGAACGTGCCCGACATGCTCTTGAAGAGCTCCATTTGCAGGTGTCCGATGCCGCCGGTGCCCGACGATGCATACGAGTAGCGGCCGGGCGAACGCTTGAGTTCAGCGATGAAGGCCTTGTAGTCGGTCTTGCCGGGATAGCCCGGGTGCACGGCAATGACGTTAGGCGTTGCGGCGATATTGATGATCGGCGTGAAGTCGGTCAGCGGGTTGTATGG
>JBKJKT010000028.1:0-3748 GCA_046597415.1 Ramlibacter sp. | reverse complement strand
GAGAAGGCCGAGGTCAGGTTCGTGGGACGCCCCAGCGAAGTTCTCCCCCGGCTCATAGCCGCTGTGGAGAAGGCCGGCTACCAGGCGAAGCTTCCGCAGATAGCCGACGCAGCTGCGGCAGCTGACAAGACGGGGTTGCCAGACTGGTGGCCCGTCGCCGTGGCCGCCGTCTTGTCCCTGCCCCTTGTGCTCCCGATGCTGGGCATGCTGTTCGGCAACAACTGGGCCCTGCCCGGTTGGTGGCAATTGGCGCTGGCCACGCCTGTGCAGTTCTGGCTGGGTGCCCGGTTCTACCGCTCGGCCTGGAGGGCTGTCAAAGCGCGCGCGGGCAACATGGATCTTCTGGTGGCGCTAGGCACCTCTGCGGGCTACGGCCTCTCGCTCTACCTGCTGATAGCAGGGATAGGACACGAGGGGCATGGCGAAGCGCCGCACCTTTACTTCGAGGCCTCGGCCGTCGTGATCACATTGGTCCTGTTGGGCAAGTGGCTGGAGCAGCGCGCCAAGCATCAGACGACGGAGGCCATTCGGGCCCTCCATGCGCTGCGCCCTGACACGGCGCGCGTGCGGCGGGGCGACCTGGAAGTCGAGGTCCCTGCAGCACAGGTGCTGGTCGGAGACATCGTGGTGGTGCGGCCCGGTGAGCGCGTACCGGTTGACGGCGAGATCCTTGAAGGTTCGACGCACGTTGACGAATCGCTGATCACGGGCGAAAGCCTTCCGGTTTCCAAGTCTGCCGGCGCAAAGGTCGTGGGCGGCTCGGTGAATGCGGAAGGGCTGTTCACTGCTCGCACCACCGCCGTCGGCGCCGAGTCCACTCTTTCGCGCATCGCGCGGATGGTCGAGTCGGCCCAGGCGAAGAAGGCACCCATCCAGCGCCTTGTCGATCAAGTGAGCGAAGTCTTTGTGCCTGTCGTTCTGGGCATCGCCCTGATCACCTTGCTCGGCTGGGGCCTGGCCACAGGGGATTGGGAGCGCGCGATTCTCAATGCCGTGGCCGTTCTGGTTATTGCCTGTCCTTGCGCACTCGGGCTTGCCACACCCACCGCCATCATGGCCGGTACCGGAGTAGCCGCCCGTCGAGGCATCCTGATCAAGGACGCCGAGGCCCTGGAGGTTGCTCACAACGTCAAGGTCGTGGCGTTCGACAAGACCGGCACCCTCACCGAAGGCAAGCCGCGCCTGGTGGCGTTTGAAGCTGCCAACGGCGACCACGCGGGCCTTCTGCGCCTGGCCGCGAGCGTGCAAGCGGCGAGTGAACACCCTCTGGCCCGCGCCGTCCTGGACGCGGCAAAGGAAAACCTGGTCAGCATCGCTCCTGCGCAAGACGCCCAATCCGTTTCGGGCCGTGGAATGTCGGCCAAGGTCAAAGGGCAGGCGCTCAGCCTCGGGAGCTCCCGCTGGATGCAGGAGCTGGACGTCGACCTCTCGCCCCTGGCCTCGCGAGCGCAGGCGCTCGAAGACGAGGGCCGCACCGTGTCATGGTTGGCCGAAGGCGCTCAGCCCGCGCGCCTCGTTGGTTTGCTGGCCTTTGGCGATGCCGCCAAGGCCACGGCCAAAGAGGCGGTCGCAAGCCTGCGCGAGCACGGCGTAAGAGTCGTCATGGTCACAGGCGACAACAAAGGCGCAGCGCGCGTGGCAGCCCAGGATCTGGGCATCGACGAGGTTCGCGCCGAAGTCTTGCCGGCTGACAAGGCGCGGGTCATCTCCGAACTGAAGGCGGACGGGCTGGCCGTGGCGATGGTAGGCGACGGCATCAATGACGCGCCCGCTCTCGCCGCAGCCGACGTGGGCTTCTCGATGTCCACCGGCACCGAGGTCGCCATGCACGCGGCCGGAGTCACCTTGATGCGTGGCGATCCCCGCCTGGTGGCCGATGCAATCGAGATCTCGCGCAAGACCTACGCGAAGATCCGCCAGGGCCTGTTCTGGGCTTTCATCTACAACGTGGTTGGCATTCCGCTTGCGGCGTTCGGGCTGCTCAACCCCGTGCTCGCCGGAGCCGCCATGGCGTTCTCTTCCGTGAGCGTGGTTGCCAATGCATTGACGCTGCGCCGCTGGAAAGGAAGGTCAGCATGAAAACGATCAGTTTGGCGATGAACATCGGAGAAGCCGCCCAGAAGGCTGGGGTGACGCCCAAGATGGTGCGTCACTACGAGTCCCTGGGACTGCTGCCGAAGGTGCACCGCACCGAGTCGGGCTACCGCGTCTATAGCGAATCCGAGGTACACACGCTGCGATTCATCAAGCGCTCGCGCGACCTGGGTTTTTCGATTCCCGTGATCAGCGAGCTGTTGAAGCTTTGGCAGGACCGCAGGCGGCCAAGCTCCAGCGTGAAGAAGGTGGCAGCTGCGCACCTTGCAGAGCTCGACCGCAAAATCGAGGAAATGGAGTCCATGCGCAAGACGCTGGGGCACCTGATTCACTGCTGCCACGGCGATGAGCGTCCGGATTGCCCCATCCTCGAAGACCTGGAAAGCTTCGTCAGCCCCGCCCGCACGAAGACGCATGCGAACTTGCGGCATTGAAGCCACAATGAGGTTTCAACTCTGGAGATTTCTCAATGATTTCACGTCACTTCGTTTTGCGCAGCACCGCAGCAGTTGTTCTGACGACGGTCCTAGCCGGCTGCGCCCAGATGGGTATGGGAAGCGGCTCCGGTATGGAGACATATCGCGCGACGCTCTCCGGCGCCCAGGAAGTACCCCCGGTTTCCAGCCCCGGAACGGGCAATGCCGAAGTGATGGTGAACACCGCGACGATGGCGATGACCTACCGCGTGACGTACTCGGGCCTGTCCGGGCCAGCGACGGCAGGCCACATTCACGGCCCTGCGCCTGCCGGGCAGAACGCAGGCGTGAAGATCCCGTTCCCAAGCGCCGCCTCGCCGATCACAGGCAGCGGCACGCTCACGGCCGAACAATATGGCCACCTCAAGGCTGGCCACTATTACGTGAACATCCACACGGCGGCGCATCCCGGCGGTGAAGTCCGCGGTCAGCTGTCGCGCTGAGTCTGTATGGGCGTGTGCGTGCGCGCGACAAAGGGCCGCCGCGCCGCCCTGGCCCGTCGCATCAGCAGGTAAGCCGCAGGCACGACGAACATCGACAGCAAAGGGGCAGTGATCATCCCGCCGACCATCGGCGCGGCGATACGCTGCATCACTTCGGAGCCCGTTCCCGTACCCCACATGATCGGGAACAGGCCTCCAAGAATCACGGCCACCGTCATCGCCTTCGGACGAACGCGCAGCACCGCACCTTCGCGGATGGCATCGAGCAGGCTTGCTTCATCGGTCTTGCCGTCCTTCAGGCGCGCTTCCCAGGCGTGCTTGAGGTACAGCAGCATGATCACACCGAACTCGGCCGAGACGCCGGCAAGGGCGATGAATCCCACGGCGCCCGCGACCGAAAGGTTGTAGTCCAGCAGGTAAAGCAGCCAGATGCCGCCGATCAGCGCAAACGGCAACGTGGCCATGATCAGGAATGCCTCTTCGAATCGCTTGAAGATCAGGTACAGCAAAACGAAGATGATCAGCAGCGTGAAAGGCACCACCACTTTCAGCTTGGCCGTCGCTCGCTCCAGGAATTCGAACTGACCTGACCAGGAGACGGAATAGCCGGGCGGCAGCTTCACCTTTTCGGAGACTGCCCGCTGCATATCCTGCACCGCAGATTTCAGGTCGCGGCCCCGGATATCGACATAGACCCACCCGGAAAGGCGAGCGTTCTCGCTGCGCAGCATCGGC
>JBKJKT010000241.1:0-8309 GCA_046597415.1 Ramlibacter sp. | reverse complement strand
ATCGGCGTCATGACAACCATCGGACCGGTTCGGGTGTCGCGCTTTTTCCGACACTTTCATCAAAGCCACCCCGGCGTTGAACTCACTGTGCGGGACGCAACGCTGCCCCTCTTGTTGCACGAGTTGGAGCACGGCGAAATCGATATCGCAGTGGTCAGCACGCCTGAGGGCTTGAGCGACACATTCCGATCCGAAGCGCTGTACACGGAGCCCTACGTCGTGGTGTTTCCACCCGGCCACCGATTTGAGCACCTCAATGGGATCGCCCTGGCGGACGTCTCCGGAGAGGACTACGTGGACCGACTCGCCTGCGAGTTGCGTGAATCAGTCATGGCGGTTTGTGCCCAGCGCAAGGTGGAACTTTACGCAGCCTTTCGCAGTGAGCGCGAAGACTGGATAGAGTCCATGGTCTTGGCCGGACTTGGTTTCGCTTTTATGCCGCAGTACTCGGTGCGCCTGATTGGATTGCTTCAGCGTCCGTTGGTTGATCCGCCGGTCGAACGTACGGTGTTGATCGCCGACGTGCGCGGGCGCCAGCGGTCGCCCGCCACCAAGCTTTTTGTGGAGGGCATTCGCGCCTACGAATGGCCGGGCTGAACCGGCAGTGGCCGTCGTGGTCTCCAAGGCCGAGGGACGTCACGCGCCAGCAGATCCGTGATGTCGCGCAGGGTGGTATCTCGATTTATTCGCTGAAAGTGGTGCGTCGATTGAGTGCGACATTCACCACATAGGTAACGTCGCGAGAGACCGCGGCGGGCCTGCAGGGTGTGGAGCGATGTGATCTGGGCGCCCCGGGCTCGCGTACTTTCAACGCGCTCTGAACCCGGGCTGCCTTGCCACCACCATACGCAAGGGCTCGGACTCATCTCCGGGCCCACCCTTTTTCTTGTGCGCCCAGCATGGGCGCACACCTGCGGGTGCGAGTCCCGCCACGAGCTGGTCACAGTGAGTGAAGTGAAGCGCAACTGCATGAGGGCGACCGAATGTGGGAAGGAAGCGTGGAACGTAAATCGCGAGCCGATGAACAAGAACCGCATAGAAGGCGTTGCCAAGCAGGGCGAGCGGGCAACAAACCGTGAAGCTCTTGTGACCAAGGCGAGGCGACGTAGATGCGGCGGTTGTGCGATGAAGGTCTGCGAGCCTTATCTGGGGAGACCTTTGGCGCAGACCCCAAAATTCTGGCGAGAGCTGGACGAGTGGCTGCGTCATCGACTGAGGGCCATCCAACTAAAGCACTGGAAACGGTCTGCAGCGATTTACCGCAGCCTCAAGGCACTTGGCGCCACTGACGCTGTCGCGCAAAAGGTGGCGGGCAACAGCCGCTGCTGGGGGCGTAACAGCGCCATGCAGCTCAACAGCGTGCTGACCGTTGCTCACTTCGACAGGCTGGGATTGCCGCGACTCTCATGACCTCAAACTCTCGAACCGCCGGGTGCGGAACCGCATGCCCGGTGGTGTGGCAGGGGTGCAGCCAACAGTGGCTGCACCCTATGCCGATTGCCTGTATCTCGGACCCGCCGGAGCAGTCGCTCCGTGTACTCACGCGATCCCATTTCACCTGCGCGAAGAAAGCGCACAGACTAAATGAATCAGTGGCAAACCCAAGGAAAAAAATCCTGGCTATCTCCATGAAATACGTTCTGGCATTCACTCAACCCAGGCACTAATTAGCTGCCTTCGATCGGCGGATGAGCTGCGCGAGAACATGGAGTTCCCCTCAAGAGTGGCCGCTGCGAAGCAACGACTGGAAGACGATATCGCCCGATGCAAGAGGGTCTTGAGGACCGTCTCCATTGGAAGTGACGAGTGGTATGTAGCCTCGGCGGCTTGACGCTTGCGGCGCCGAACAAGGTGGACACCACGCCCAGGTGTACGCGGCCTGTTGTCCCGCACTGGGGCCGACATTGACGATCTGCATTGACTTTGCGAAACGTCAACCACATACTCCACCGACATTTTTGACGAGGGTGATCGGATGAACAGCACAAAACTCAGGATCGCAACCGCTGCACTGCTAGTCGGATGCGCTGCAAGTGCAGTCATGGCACAGCAGCCCGCGCGCGGCAAGCACCACACCCTGGCCGCCACCCTGGACACCGTGCAGTGGGGCTGGCTCGATCCGAAAGAAACACCCAAGTTGACCATCGATTCGGGGGACACGGTTTCGGTTGAAACCATGATGCACTCGCACGACAAGATCCAGCCCGGCATGACGATGGAGCAGATCATCGACCTGCGCAAGGCCAATCCGGGCGGAGGTCCGCATTCGCTGACTGGACCCATCTATGTCAACGGCGCCGAGCCGGGCGATGTGCTGGAAATCCGCATTTTGAAAATCGTGCCCAAGCCTTTCGGCGTGAACTTCAACCTGCCCGGCAAGGAATTCCCCACCATCGGCGCGCTCGCCTCCGAGATGCCCGAGGGCTACCTCAAGTTCTTCAGGCTGGACCTGCAGAAAATGGAGACCGAGTTCAAGCCCGGCATCACGATCGACCTGAAGCCCTTCCCCGGCACCCTGGCGGTGGGCATCGACCCGAACGACCCATCGCCACGCAAGGGCGGCGTCAAGGACCCGATGGCCCCCGTGTCGAGCCTGCGCCCCTGGAAAAACGGCTCCAACATGGACATTAATGAACTGCAGGCCGGCTCCCGGGTTTTCTTTCCGGTCTTCCTCAAGGGAGCGCTGATCTGGACCGGCGATTCGCATTGCCGCCAGGGCAACGGCGAGGTCAATCTCACCGCGCTTGAATGCTCCTTCAAGGAAATGGTGCTGCAGCCGATCGTGCATAAAAACATGAAGCTGGAATGGCCGCGCATCGAAACCCCCACCCACTGGATTTCGACCGGTTTTGACGAGGACCTGAACAAGTCGATGGTCAACGCCACGCGCGAGGCGGTGAACTTCCTGGCCGAGCAGACGATGGTGCCGCTGACTCGCTACGAAGCCTATGCCCTGGTGTCGATGGTCGGCGATTGCCGCGTGTCACAGGTGGTCGACATCCGCAAAGGCGTGCACTGCATGATCCCCAAGTCGGTCTTTACCAAAAAATAGCGCCGTACGGTGCATGCGGGCGCTGATCGTCGTTTTGCTGGCGCTCGCATTGGGCGTGCCATCCGCGCAGGCGGCTGCCGCGGAAAAGCTCAGGGTGGTTGCCACCACGACCGATCTGCAGGCGCTGGTGCTGGCGGTCGGCGGGGATCGGGTCGAGGTCGAGAGCATCGCCGCGCCGAACCAGGATCCCCACTCGATCGAGCTTAAACCTGCGCAGCTGGCGCGCCTGCGCACCGCCGCGCTGGTGGTGCGCATCGGCCTCGATCACGAGCCCTGGTTGGCCCGCGCGCAGACTGCGGCGCCGGTGCTCGACGTTTCCGGGGGGGTCCGGCTGCTGCAGGCCGAAACGCCTCGCCTGCGGGCCGCACGCCAGGCTCATGTTCATGCCTACGGCAACACGCACTATTGGCTCGACCCTGAAAATGCGCGGCCGATGACGGCGGCCATCCTGGGTGCGCTGATGAAGTTGCGCCCCGCCGACCGCCCCCACTTCGAAGCCCAGCGCGACGATTTCCTGAGAAAGCTCAACCTCCAGCTGCAGGGCTGGACGGCTGCGCTTGCTCCGTACCGAGGCATCAAGGTCGTCGTCATTCACGACAGCTGGGCGTACTTCGCCGACCGCTTCGGACTGGCCATCGTCGCCGCTGCCGAACCCACGCCGGGCGTTCCTCCCTCACCCGCCGAACTCGCCAGCCTGTTTTCCCGCATGCGGCAAGCGGGGGTGCGTGTGGTCATTGCCGACCCGCATTCCAGCCCGTCACTGGTGGGGCAGGTTGCCGAACGTGGCGGCGCCCGGGCAGTCACCCTGGTGCCATCGGTTGGCGCCGATCCGGCTGCCAGCGATTACATCTCGATGTTCGAGGTGAACGTCCAGCGCCTACTGGGCGCCTTGCGCTAGCGCGGATGTTCGAGCTGCTGTTCTGGCCCTTCGTTGCGGGTCTGGTGCTGACCGGCATCCATGCGTATTTCGGACTGCACGTACTGGCGCGCGGCGTCGTATTCGTCGATCTTTCGCTGGCGCAGGTGGCGGCGCTCGGCATCACCGTCGCCATCCTGGCCGGCCACCCCGTGCAAAGCGCTGCCGCATACTGGTACGCGCTGGCGTTCGCGGGCGGCGGCGCCCTGCTGTTTGCCATGGCCCGCCGGCACGAACGCGCGCTGCAGCAGGAGGCGGTGATCGGGATCGTCTACGCGGTCTCTGCGGCCTTGGGGGTGATGGCGCTGGACCGGGCTCCCCAGGGCGCGGAACACATCAAGCAAATCCTGATCGGCTCGATCGTAACCGTGCGCCCGCAGGAGGTGGGAAGCCTGGCGCTGCTTTACGCCGTCCTCGGCACGCTTCACTGGCTGTTGCGCCGGCCGCTGCTGGAAGTGTCTTTCGAGCCGGCTTTGGCCGCCGCGAAACGGCGCCGTGTTTTTTTGTGGGACGTGATGTTTTATGGTTCATTCGCGGTCGTCGTCACCTCGTCGGTGCGCAGCGCGGGCGTGCTGCTCGTGTTTTCATACCTGATCGTACCCGCCGCCATCGCCGGGCTTTTTGCGGCCACGGTGCGCAGCCGCCTGTTGCTGGCCTGGGCGCTGGGTGCGGCGGGAACCGCAGTCGGCCTCGGCGCGTCTTGGGCCTGGGACCTTCCTACCGGTCCTGCCATCGTCGCGGCCTTCGGCGCTGCCACCGCCAGCGTCGCCCTGGCGCTTGCCCTGCGCCATGCCCCGCGACTTCTGCCCGTGAAAATCCTGTCTGCCGTCGTCGCCGCCGTTGGCGTCCTGCTGATGGCCTTTCCGCAGATGGACCAACCGTGGCTCGATGCGTTGGAGCATGCGGCGCCGCCGTTGCATGAAGTTTTTCTCACCCCCGCCGAACGCGAAATGCGCCAGGATAGCGTCCGGGCCATCGCAAGCGCGAGTACCGAACTGGCGAGCCTGCGCGCACTCGAGCAGGATGTGCGTTGGGGCGCGACGCGGATGGCTACGGAGAAGCAGGATCGCCTGCGGCAGTACCTCGCAGCCCGCAGTGAAATTCAGGCCGGCGACCAGATGGTGCTGAAAGATCTGCGCGTGCAGGCGCGGGCCCGGCAACGCTGGGGACTGGGTGTTCCCCTGTTGCTGATCGGTGTAGTGGTCCTGCTGCTGCTCAGCTACCGCGGGCGCTTTGGGGCGGGCGATAAGCCGTGAGGCTTGAGGTGAAGACGCTGACTCAACCGGCTTTTTGCATCAGCCGCATCAGTCGCTTTTTGCTGAAACCCCCCGCGGCATGGCGTGACTGCGGTAGCCGCTACCGTAGTCGCCGCGATCTCCTGCCGTATGGTGCTGAAGCCGGCGGGCAAGACCGTGACCTGCAACCGAGGAAGTGTGTGGATCACGCAGGACGGCGACCCGAAGGTGCTCCTCGTTGGCCACGGCGCGCGACTTCGTGCGCCGGTTCGTCTGTTCGGATACTTACCTCGCTTATGCCTTGATCTCCGTTGTGATATAGGCGTTCTGGAATCCGAGTCTCGGTGGGGTTCAATTCCTCGCCTAGCTGAACACATTCTCAGCGCGCCGTCATACAGGATTGCCAAACGCTTGCCGAAGCGCGCATGATGCATTGAGACGGCTCAACGTCGTGACTGGTTTGAGTGGCACGCGCAGCTACTCCAGGGAATCTTCCCTCTCCACCTTGCGCAAAGGGGATCTCATGAACCCGAACAAGGCACTATGGGAAAAAGGCGACTTCACGCGAGTCGCGGTCGCCACGCGAGACAGCGGCGAGGCGCTGGTGAAAAGCTTGGGCGTTACAAAGGTCATGAAGGTCTTGGACCTTGGCTGCGGCGACGGAAGCACCGCCCTTCCGGCAGCCAAACTTGGCGCGGACGTGCTCGGGGTCGACATCGCCAGCAACCTGGTCGAGGCTGGGAATAAGCGTGCCAAGGAGCAGGGCCTGACGAACTGCCGGTTCCAGGAAGGCGACGCGTGCAACCTCAGCGAGCTGGAAAACAAGAGCTTTGACTTGGTGGTGAGTATTTTCGGGGCGATGTTTGCGCCGAAGCCGTTCGATGTGGCCAAGGAGATGGTGCGGGTCACCAAGCCCGGTGGCCGCATCGTCATGGGCAACTGGATTCCCAACGACCCGACACTAGTTGCGCAGATCCTGAAGATCAGCGCTTCTTACTCGCCGCCGCCGCCCGAGGGCTTCGTCAGCCCCATGACCTGGGGCGTCGAGAACAACGTGGTCGAACGATTCACCGCCGCCGGGGTCCCCAAGGAGAACATCACCTGCGAGCGAGATACGTTTACATTCAACTATCCGGGCCGGCCGGCGGAATTCGTGAACGCTTTCAAGACGTACTACGGGCCCACCATGAATGCCTTCGAAGCAGCCGAAAAAACTGGGCGAGCTGCAGACCTGCAGAAGGAACTCGATGCCTTGTTCGAAAGCCAGAACAAGAGTCCCAGCGCCGGGGCCACTTCGATTCCGGCCACATTTCTGCGGGTGACAGTGCGGGTCAGTTAGCTTGACTCTGGGTTGGGCTCAGATCAGGTTTCGTCCCGCCTTTGGGGTGGTAACGCTCAATCGCTCGTCCGCATTATTTTCGCCGCAGGCTTTCCTGAGGGTGGTTGTGACTGGACGTGAACTGCACCACTAGAATTCAAAGCCAAGCGGCCTAATTTCCCACTCTGTCGCCAGCATTGTTGCTGTCGCCAGGATCGGCGAGGGCCACTGCGAGAAGCCTTCCTAACCGCAAGCATCTATGGATTCTTTCAACGCACCGTTTCGTCCTTCCGCCGGAAAACACTCCGCGACCTGCCTGGCATGGGCCCTGAACCGCAACGTACACGTGCGCGAAGATTCTCATATTTGCCAATGGGGCAATCGACAAGTGCTGCGCGCCTGGGGCTACGGTTGCGGCGCGAGCCATGCGTGCGAACTGCTGGCGGGCGGGTCCCACAGGTTGGCAGCGGAGGAGGGCTTGTGAGCAACTACGCGGTGAAGGAGATCTTCTACACACTCCAAGGTGAGGGCGGCAATGCCGGCCGGGCAGCCGTGTTTTGCCGGTTTGCCGGTTGCAACCTGTGGTCCGGCCGCGAAAGCGATCGAGCGTCGGCTCAGTGCCGCTTCTGCGACACCGAATTCGTCGGTACCGATGGTACCGGCGGCGGGAAGTTTACCGATGCTCACTCGCTTGCCGAATCCGTCGCCTCGCATTGGCCGCAAGCTGTGGCTGGCCGGCGGCTGGTCGTACTGACCGGCGGCGAGCCGCTGCTCCAGGTGGACCCAGCGCTGATCGATGCGCTGCACGCCCATGGGTTTGAGATCGCCGTGGAGACCAACGGAACCTTGGATGCGCCGTCCGGTCTGGACTGGGTGTGCGTGAGTCCGAAGGCGAACACTTCACTGCGGATCCGGCACGGTTCGGAGCTGAAGGTCGTGGTTCCGCAAGAGGGACTTGATCTCGACGCGTTGATCGCCCTGGAGTTTCAGCACCACCTACTTCAGCCCATGGACGGCCCGCTGCTGCGGCAGAACACGCAATGGGCGGTCCAGCGCTGCCTGCTCGACCCGCGCTGGCGACTGAGCGTGCAGACCCACAAGCTCGTGGGTATCCGATGAAGTTCGAGATTTCGCAGCGCTTTTTCTTTGATGCAGCGCACACATTGCGCCGCCAGATCGACACGGACAGCAGTGCGCGTGTGCACGGCCACACTTACCGGGCCGAAGTCGCAGTGGCAGGAACACCGGACCTGGCGACCGGGATGATTGTTGATCTGGGCCTGGTGCGCGCAAAGCTTGCAGAGATTCGCCAGCAACTGGATCACCAGCTGCTCGATGAGGTCGAGGATCTTGGTCCGCCGACGCTGGAAAATCTCTGCCGTTTCGTAGCGCGCAAGGCCGCGCGCGCCGGTCTGCCGGTGAGCCGTGTCTCCATCTGGCGCGATGGCATTGGAGATCGCTGCGATCTGCGGGTGGATTAGGCGCCTGCATCGCCTGAAACGCGGACTGCCCCGTGGTGACAGAGTGCAAGTCCTGCGGTGGTCAAGTCGAAAACCCGCTCCCGGCGAACCTTCGAAAAAGCCATGAGGAATCCGCTGACAGCTCAAGTTTCGGTGCAGTTTTCGCGAAGATGCTGCGCACAGCCGCACAGCCGCACGGGTATGGTGCGGCTGCAGCTGTCGAAGGCGTGCAAGCCTGAAGGCGGGGCCTGGAAGATGCAGGGCACTTCAGTTGCCAGCTGCTCCGTTGCCGCGGCGGCGAAACCCGCTTGTGACTCACACCGGGGTA
>JBKJKT010000228.1:0-2785 GCA_046597415.1 Ramlibacter sp. | reverse complement strand
TCCGTTAATCAATTCGAACTGTCCCCACCGCGCACCAAAACAGGACGTTTTGTGGCTAAACTCGCCTGAAATTTGTGCGAGTGCACATTTCGCCTCGTGTGCGCAACACCTAAGCGTAAGCACCCGGTGAACCCGTCTTGCCAGCTAGGTGGCGCTGGGCGTCCAGCGATGCGGGAGCAGTTCGGCGATGTCGGCCGCCTTGTGGGTCGGCAGTCGCGTGAGGACGTCTTTCAGATAGGCGTAGGGATCGTGCCCGTTGAGCTTGGCCGATTGGATCAGGCTCATGACGGCAGCCGCGCGTTGACCGGCGCGCAGTGAGCCTGCAAACAACCAATTGGAGCGACCCAGGGCAACCGGCCGGATCTGTCGCTCGACGTGGTTGTTGTCGATGGGCACCGTCGGGTCGTCGAGGTAACGCACGAGAGCCGGCCACCGCTTGAGGCTGTAGTCAATGGCCCGCGCGATCGCCGAGCCGTCTGGGACGCGGCGTCGCTGTTCCTCGAGCCAGGCGTGCAGCCGCTCTAGAATCGGGCCAGCCCTTTGTTGCCGCGCTGCCAGGCGCTGGTCTGGCTCAGCATCCCGCACTTGCGCCTCGATCTCGTACAAGCTCACCATGTAGCGCAGTGCCTGGCCCGCCAATTCGCTCTTGTGCTTGTCGTGCAGTTCAAAGAACTTGCGCCGCGAATGGGCCATGCAACCGATCTCAGTGACGCCACCGTCGAAGCTGGCCTTGTAGCCGGCGAAGTCATCACATACCAGCTTGCCTTGCCACTGCCCCAGGAACGCGCGAGCGTGCTCGCCGCTGCGGCTGGGCGCAAACTGGTAAATCACCGCGCGCATCTTCTCGAACTCGCTCGGCGCATAGGCCCACAGGTAGGCGCGGTGCGTCTTGCCATTGCCGGGCGCGAGCATCTGCACTGGCGTTTCGTCGGCGTGCAGAACACCGTGGCTCAGAACCTCTTCTTGCAGGGCGTCCACCAGCGGTTGCAGACGCACGCCACAGATGCCCACCCACGCGCCCAGTGTCGATTGCGGGATGGCCAGACCGGCGCGCGCATAGATGCGCTCCTGCCGATACAGGGGAAGGTGGTCGCCGAACTTGGACACCAGCGTATGTGCCAGCAGTCCGGCCGTCGGGATGCCTTTGTCGATGACGTGGGGTGGCACCGGCGTCTGCACCAGCGTCTCACACTGATCGCACACCCATTTGCCGCGGATGTGACGCTCCACGGTGAACGTGCCCGGCGTGTAGTCCAGCTTCTCGCTGATGTCTTCGCCAATGCGCTTGAGCGCACACCCACAGGTGCAGGTCTCTGCGTCCGGCTCGTGGTGGATGTCGGTGCGCGGCAACTGCGGCGGCAATGCCTGGCGCTTGGGCTTGCTCTTGGCTTCAGATTTGGACGACGGCAGGAGCGCTTCCAGTTCGGTCTCAATCGCCTCGAGGTCTGCGTCAATGGCTTCGTCCAGCAGACTCGCCTGTTCAGATGTCAGTTGCTCGCTGCGCTTGCCGAACTTCCAGCGCTTGTGGATGGCCAGCTCGTGTGTGAGCTGGTCGATCTTGGCTTGCCGGTACCGCAACTCCCGGTCCTTCTCGCCGACCTGGGCCATCAACTGCGCAGCCAGTGTGCGCAGTTCGTCCGGGCTCAGGGCATCGAGGTTGGTGGGTAGGTTCATGCGGCGAGTCTGCCAGAACCCCAAGTCCTCTGGAAGGAAGCCAGTTTACGGCTTTGGGGGTATTACACGACCGTGATCGCGTGGTCGTGGGTGAGCGTCTGCCAAGGCAGCCCCGTCACCAGCGCACGCAATTGCTCGGGATTGAGCGCCGTGGCGATCGCCTGGTCGCCGTTCGTCCAGATGAAGCGCCCCTTGTTGAGGCGCCGCGCGGCCAGCCAGATGCCGAAGCCGTCGTAGACCAGCACCTTCATGCGCGTCGAACTCTTATTGGCAAACAGGTAGGCGTGGTGGGGGCGTGCCGCGCCGAACACCTTGACGACCCGCGCGAGGATCGTTTCGGTACCGGCGCGCATGTCCAGCGGCTCCACGGCCAACCAGATCGCGTCCACCCGAATCAACGCAACCACCCTTGCAGCCACTGGGCGCACTGCGCTGCGGCCGATCCCGGCCAGCGAAGACTGATCGTCGTCGCGCCACGGCGGACTTCGATCTGGATGTCCGGCACGGCAGTGGTCGGCTCGCCGATCCGCAACGGGATGAACTCGCCTTGCGGCACCCTCATCAACTCGCGGTCCTCAGGCGCGCCATTCTTTGCTTCCTGCTCGGCGACCCAGCGCCGCAGCAGATTCGCATTGAGGCGATGGTGCAGGGCTATCGCCGCGATCGAAACACCCGGCTGCATGCACTCCTGCACTGCCTTGGCCTTGAACTCGGCGCTATGCCGACGTCGGCGCCGTATTGGCGCGCTCTCTTCGATAGTGTCCACGTGTCCACCTAGAACTAGATGGACACGATGCTCCTTGCTACGCGGGTCCCCTTCAAGACGGGTTCACCGGGTGCTTACTCTTATCGGTGCCTACATGGTCATTCGCCGAAACGGCGAGACGGTACCGTTCGACGCATCGAAAATCGCAAGCGCGCTTGCCAAGGCGTTTCTGTATGACGCGCATGGGAATCTGTATCGCCCGGGCGTGGTATCGCTGAGTGCCGCACAACGTGAACGCGTTGAGCAACTGACACAAGCAGTTTGTGATGCACTGGGTCGTCGTGGGGAAAGCAGCGCTTTTCACATCGAGGCCTTGCAGGACCAGGTCGAACTGGCCCTGATGCG
>JBKJKT010000203.1:0-27314 GCA_046597415.1 Ramlibacter sp. | reverse complement strand
CGGCTTCAAAAATCGCCTGCGTGTCATGGGCCGTCAACTGCAAGTGGGATGAAGGGGACATGGTGATGTGGTCCATCGCCACATGCCAATGACAGGGCGTGATCCAGGCGAAGGCTTGATTGCCAACCGGGCGACCCGCATCGTGTGCGCCGAGTGCGGCCAGTGGAATGCAGCCATCGGGCGATTCGACGCCGCGCGAGCGCGCCAGCACACGTTCGTACGGCATCGACAGCGAGTGTTCATCGCCTGCATCGATGGGTGAGGGTGAAAGACTCGCCATCAGTCGTTCGAGGTGCGGCAGGTCGAGGATGGCTACGGCTTGCCCGCAGCCCTCGGGCAAGGCCGAGGCAAATGGGATGACTGAATTCAATGAAGGGGCACCGTCTGACACAGCCATATTGTCGGGGATGCCACAATCGCGCCACTCGAAGCGAAGTCATCCATGCAAATGCCCTATGAAATGGTCCTGGGCTGGCGTTACACCAGGGCCGGCCGAGCGACGCGTCGCAACGGCTTCATCTCTTTCATCTCCGGAGTCTCCATGCTGGGCATTGCCCTGGGCGTGGCTGCGCTCATCATCGTGCTGTCGGTGATGAACGGATTCCAGAAAGAAGTGCGCGACCGGATGCTGGGGGTTGTCTCGCACATTGAAATCTTTGGTCCGGGCGGCGGCATGCTCGAAGACGCAAACCGCACGATGGCCGAGGCCAAGCGCAACCCTGAAGTGATCGGCGCTGCGCCGTTCATTTCGGCGCAGTCGTTGATGGCACGCGGTGAAGAAATGCGCGGTGCGATCGTTCGCGGCATCGATCCTGCCAGGGAGCCCGAAGTCACCGACCTCGCCGCTTCGATGAAGCCGGTGCTCGACAAACTCAAGTCTGGCGAATTCGGCGCGGTGCTGGGGGTTGAACTGGCTCGCGCGCTCGGCGTGCAAGAGGGCGACCCGGTGACGATGATCGCGCCGGGCGGGCAAGTCACACCAGCAGGGGTCGTGCCCCGTCTCAAGCAGATGACCGTGGTGGGCACCTTTGACTCGGGCCATTTCGAATACGACAGCGGCCTCGTGCTGCTGCACCAGGATGATGCGGCTCGCATCTTCCGACTGGAAGGCCCGACCGGCATTCGCCTGAAGCTCAAGGATCTGCACAAGGCGCGCGAAGTCGGCGCCGAGCTCGCGACCACCATCAGCGGTGACTTTCTTGTACGCGACTGGACCCGGCAAAACCGCACCTGGTTCGCCGCGGTGCAACTGGAAAAACGGATGATGTTCATCATCCTCACGCTGATCGTGGCGGTGGCTGCGTTCAATCTGGTGAGCACGCTCGTCATGACGGTAACCGACAAGCGGGCCGACATCGCGATCCTGCGGACGTTGGGCGCGAGCCCCGGCAGCATCATGGGCATCTTCGTCGTGCAGGGCGCAACGGTCGGCGTGATCGGAACCCTCGCCGGATTGCTGCTGGGTCTGGGCGTCGCAGTGAACATCGACGTCATCGTGCCGGCGCTGGAGAGCGCGCTGGGTGCGAGCTTCCTGCCGCGCG
Source organism: Ramlibacter sp. (assembly GCA_046597415.1). Taxonomy (GTDB): domain Bacteria; phylum Pseudomonadota; class Gammaproteobacteria; order Burkholderiales; family Burkholderiaceae_C; genus Ramlibacter. Next base: position 25,773 of record JBKJKT010000203.1, on the reverse strand, counting down.
ATATCTACCTCATCAGCCGCATGCCGAGCGATCCGCAAAGCGATGACATTGTTCCAATTGCCGTGATCTCGCTGGTGCTGGCATTCGTTGCCACGCTGTACCCGAGCTGGCGCGCCAGCCGAGTGAATCCTGCGGAGGCGCTGCGTTATGAGTGATTTGAACGTGTCGTCCCTGCCCGGCGGCGATGGCGTTGTCTTGAGGGCGCAAGGCATCACGAAGCGATTCAGCGACGGCACCCTCGACGTCGAAGTGCTCAAGGGCATCGATCTTGAAGTTCGCCAGGGCGAGACGATTGCAATCGTCGGTGCTTCGGGGTCGGGCAAAAGCACATTGCTGCATTTGCTGGGTGGCCTGGACGCCCCGACCTCGGGACAGATTGAGTTGATGGGTCATGACTTCACGCGTCTGGATGCGGCAGCTCAGGGTCGCTTGCGCAACGAGCACCTGGGATTCGTCTACCAGTTCCATCATCTGTTGCCGGAGTTCAGCGCGCTCGATAACGTCGGGATGCCACTTCGAATCCGGCGATTGCCGCTGGAAGAATGTGCGGCTGCGGCGGCGCAGACGTTGGAATCGGTGGGCCTGCGCGAACGTGTCAGGCACAGGCCCGCCGAGCTATCGGGTGGCGAGCGTCAACGCGTGGCAATCGCGCGAGCTTTGGTGACGAACCCTGCGTGCGTGATGGCCGACGAGCCGACGGGCAACCTCGATCGGAGCACGGCGGATGTGGTGTTCGAGATGATGCTGCAACTCGCGCGCGATCGCGGGACAGCGTTCATTCTGGTCACGCACGATGAGACGCTGGCCGCGCGGTGTCATCGGCAGCTGCGGCTGATTGAAGGGCACCTGACTTGACCTCTGGTGCCAGGTTCCCCCGATGACAGCCGCCGATGCGAAACTCAAAGAATCCGGTTGAACCAGAGCAGCGACAGGCCCGCCGAAAACAGCGCGAGCACACCGGCCACCATCGCGAACAGAGCCGACACCTCGGTTTCCTTTTTCTCCACTGTCAGCCGTGAACTGAGCGTCTCGTACACCTTCTTCAGATCAGCGGCCGTCCCCGCGTAGTAGTAATCCGCGCTGGTTTTGTTGGCAATGGCTTTGAGCGTCTCTTCGTCGAGCCGGACACGCATCGACCAGCCCTCGAAACCAATCGTCTCGCCATCCACGGTGCCGATGCCCACGGTGTACACCCGCACCCCCCGATCCGCGGCCATCTTGGCGGCTTCCAGGGGGTCGACGCCCGTGGTGCGCTGGCCATCCGTCAGCATGATGATCGCGGCGGAGGCGTAAGAGCCCGGTGCAACCGGCGTGAACTCCTTCTTTTCCTTTTTCTCGGTATCCAGCGAAAGCCCGCGCTGGCGATCTCGTCCGCCCTGCATCGAAGCCAGGTCGATACCCGCGTCGGGGAAAAGCGTCGCGAGAGAGATCACGATTGCATTGCCCGTTGCCGTTGCGCGCTGCAGCTGAAAACGGTCGATCGCAGTGACGAGGTCTTCGCGATTGACGGTTGGCAATTGCGCGACCTGCGCCGATCCCGCGAATGCAACGATGCCGACCTTCACATGGCGCGGCAATTCTGTGATGAAGGCCTTGGCTGCGTTCTGTGCAGCGACCAGCCGGTTGGGTTGAACGTCGGTCGCGCGCATGCTGCCCGACACGTCCATGGCCAGAATGATCGTTTGCTGGTTCGAAGGCAGTGTGACGACTGCCACAGGGCGAGCTGCCGCGAGCAGCAGCGCTGCCATCGCCAACAGGAAGAGCAGCGGCGGAATGTGTCTTTTAAAGCTCTGGCCCGCCCCCATCGCTTCCCTCACGATGGAGAGCGTGGCATAGCGAAGCGCAACCTTCTTCTTGCGCCGCATCAGCCAGACATACAGCACGACGAGCAGTGGCAAAGCCAGCAGCATCCAGAGGTTTTGTGCCCAGAGAAAGTTCATGATTGCAGTCCTGTCATGCCGCGCGTCTCAAATGCGCGGGCAGCCCACCGGTCGACAGACGGGTGCGGCGCTTGCGCATGTCCACAAAGCGCACCACCGCCTCGACCATGTCGCCGTCCGTCGATAGTTCAAGGGCATCCACACCGGCCTTGACAAAGCCCTGGCGCAGGTCGGCTTCACGCTGGGCGGCAATGCGCGCGAAGCGTTTGCGAAAACCCGAATCGTGCGTGTCGACCAGCAACTGTTCGCCCGTTTCGCTGTCGCGGATGGTGAGCAGGCCCAGATCGGGAATGTCGAGTTCCAGCGGATCGACAACGCGAACCGCGACGACCTCATGTCTTTGCGCGAGCAATGCGAGCGGTCGCTCCCAGCCCGGTTCGCTGATGAAGTCGGAGACAACGAACACGGTCGAACGGCGCTTGATGAGAGCGGCTGCGGATTGCAGCAGGTCTTGCAGGCGGGTGATTGTGCCGTCCTTGATTTCGGGGCGCTTCTGGATGCTGTGCAGGATATGCAGGACGTGAGGCCTGCCGCCGCGCGTGGGGATGATGGTGTCCACGCCCGTGCCGTACAGCATCGCGCCCACCCGGTTGCCGTGCCGCGTCAACAGGCGCGCAAGCACACCGACGAAGTTCGCAGATACCGTGCGCTTGCGGGTTTCGCCCGAGCCGAAATCGACGGAAGGGCTCAGGTCGACAAGGAACCAGGCCGCCATCTCGCGGTCTTCGGTGAAGACACGCACGTGCGGCACCTGCAGGCGCGCAGTGACGTTCCAGTCGATGTGGCGCACGTCGTCCTGGTGCTGGTATTCGCGCAGGTCGGCCAGGTCCAGGCCCGAGCCGCGCATCAGCGTGCGGTAGTCGCCCTGCAAGAGACCGTCGAGCCGGCGGATGACCGACCACTCGAGGCGGCGCAGGATGTGTTCGGCGGAGCCTGCCGATGATGCTGGAGGTGCACCATTCGTGGACGCCGCGGAACCGGCTTCGCCGCTTCGGAGCGGGGCGAATTTACGCAGCCAGTTTTTCATGTTCCAGCGGCTTTGGGGGCGATGGAATCTTCGCCATGATTTTTCCGACGATCGCATCAGCCGTCAGACCCTCGGACAAGGCCTCGTATGACAGCACCAGCCGATGCCGTAGCACGTCGGGGATCAGGTCGGCCATGTCTTCCGGCAGGGCGTAGGTTCGCCCGCGCAGCATCGCGAGCGCGCGCGCACCTTCGACCAGGTTGATGGTGGCACGCGGGCTCGCGCCGTACGTGATGAACGGACGCAGTTCCTTCAGCCCGTGCTTTTCCGGCGTGCGTGTGGCCGACACCAGTCTGACTGCATATTGCGTCAGCGACGGGTCCACATAGACGCGCCTGCATTCCTGCTGAAGCGCTGCGAGTTGCTCAGTCGTTGCAACCTCGCTTACCGTCACTGCAGGGCCGGTGACGCGTTCCACGATCACGAATTCTTCTTCATCCGTCGGGTAGTCGACCAGCACCTTCATCATGAAGCGATCCACCTGTGCTTCGGGCAGCGGATAAGTGCCTTCGGTTTCGATCGGGTTCTGCGTTGCCATCACGAGGAACGGATTAGGCACCTTGTGCGTCTCACCCGCTATGGTGACTTGCCGTTCCTGCATCACTTCGAGCAAGGCGCTTTGCACCTTGGCGGGCGCGCGGTTGATTTCGTCGGCCAGCAGCAAGTTGGTGAACACCGGGCCCAGAGCCGTGCTGAATTCGCTGTTCTTCTGGTTGTAAACGCGCGTGCCCACCAGGTCCGCAGGCACGAGGTCGGGTGTGAACTGGATGCGCTTGAACTGGCCGCGCATCGTGTTGGCGAGCGTCTTGACGGTCAGCGTTTTCGCCAGGCCTGGGACGCCTTCAACCAGCAAGTGCCCCTGCGCGAGCATGGCCACCATCACGCGTTCGAGGAACCTGTCCTGGCCCACTACAACGCGTTTGACCTCATAGAGGATCTGCTCCATCAATTGTGCGGTGTCGGTGTCCTGGCGAATGTCTGGATTCATGGGCTTGGGTATCCTGGATGCTTGAATGTTCTAGAAGGGTGGCAGGCCGGCAGCACTGGCCGCATTCTCGATTGGCACCGCAAAGCCGATGCCGATGAATGTGCGTGCCGGTGTCGGGTTGAGAATGGCCGTGACGATACCGACCACTTCGCCATCCATCGTCACGAGCGGCCCACCCGAATTGCCGGGATTGGCGGCCGCATCGAACTGGATGAGGTTCTTCATTTCCTGCTTGCTGTCAGGCGAGCGGAACACCCGCTTCATGCCGGAAATCACCCCGGCAGAAGCAGAGGGGCCAATGCCGAACGGAAAACCGACCGCCAGGACCTTGTCACCGGGCGCGAGATCGTTGGTTGACCTCATGGTTGCCGCGATCATGTCGTCCGGAATCTTGCTGGCCTGTAGCACGGCAAGATCGTTCTCCGGCTGCGCGCCCGTGATGGTGGCTGTCGCTTCCAGGCCGTCTGAGAAGACCACCTTGATGCGGTCTGCACCTGATACAACGTGCAGGTTGGTCAGAATCACGCCCTTGTCGATGATGACAACGCCGGTGCCGACGCCATGCTCGACTTCTTCGTCCTCGGCGCCCGATGGGCCCATGTTTTCGGAAGGCAGGGCCGGTCCTAGCGGCTTGGGTTTCGCGCTTTTGGCGGCCAGTTCCTTGTCGTCCTTCAGCCGGCTTTTCTTGACATAGCTCATCACCCGCACAACGGACGGCCTGATGTTTTCATAAGCACGGGCATATTCGGAAGGCATCACCTGTGTTTCCATCGTCTTCATGACGGCGGCGTTGATGTCTTCCTGGGTGAGTTTGCGCTGGCCCGTCTTCATCCCCAGTGCAACGCTGATGGAAAGCGCAACAGCCAGGAGCAGGATGGCAGTCCAGAGCAGGGCTGGGCTCGACAGGGAAAAACGGGAAGAGAAGCGAGACGGGCGCACGCCGGAAGCCCCGGCGCCAGCCGGTGAATCCGCCCCCGCCACAGCAGCATCGCCTGGGGTTGGGGAGGTTTGCGGCCGGGCGGTCCGGTTCGAACTGTAAAGGGCTGGCCTGCGCATTCGTTCACCTATGAAAACCGGGGCAGAAACGGGCAAACACACGGTATCACGGTTTGCTGCGCGCTGCACGAACCGTGCGGCATGATGGGGCAATGCCGACATGGATCGACACCCATTGCCACCTCGACGCGCCTGAGTTCGATCGCGACCGCGCCGCCGTTCGTCATCGTGCCCATGCGGCAGGCGTTGAACACTGTGTGCTGCCAGCTGTTGAGGTCGCCAATTTCCAGGCGGTGCGGGAACTCGCGCACCTTTATGGGGACAGTTACGCGCTCGGGATACATCCGCTGTGCACTGCAGGCGCAACCGAGGCCGACCTGCAGACGCTTGACGACGCGTTGATTGCGCTAAGAGATGACCCCCGGCTGGTCGCCGTGGGCGAGATCGGCCTGGACCTGTTCGTGCCGGACCTTGATTTCGTCCGGCAGGAGGTTTTCTACAAGGAGCAGCTCGCCCTCGCGCGCAAACATGGGCTGCCGGTGATCCTTCATGTACGTAAATCGGCTGACCAGCTGCTCAAGCATCTGCGGCGCGTACCGGTGTCGGGCATCGCCCACGCGTTCAACGGCAGTCAGCAGCAGGCGATGGCGTTCGTTGAATTGGGGTTCAAGCTGGGCTTCGGTGGAAATGTGACGTTTGAACGGGCTCAGCAGATCCAGCGGCTGGCCGTTGGATTGCCGTTATCGTCCATCGTGATGGAAACGGATTCTCCAGACATTCCGCCCCACTGGCTCTACCGTACGGCGCAAGAACGCTCGGATGGTCAGACACAAGGCCGCAACGAGCCGGCTGAGTTGCCGAAAATTGCAGCGAGCCTGGCCGCGCTCCGGGGGATGGACGCGGGGGAACTGCGCGAAGTCACGACGTCCAACAGCGTGCAAGCCTTGCCCAAACTTGCGCCGCTCCTTGGGAAGTAGATTTCGTTTTGCCTGCCCACAAAGGCGAGCGAGAAACACGATCACGCCGTGCGCTGCACTGTCGGCGTTTCCGGTACCGGGTAGCCCGCAGCGACAAAGGTGTCCACGATCGCCTGGTGCGTGGCGAACAGAACCTGCCCGTAATTGTTGTTGTGCGTGTAGGGCCTCACGGCCAGCAGAGGCCCTTCTGGCGTGAACTGCAGGATCTGGATATCCGGTGCAGGTTCAGTCGCAACATTCGGAATCTTCGCGACGGCGGCCCTGAGTTTTTCAATCGCCTCATGCGGATTCACGCTGTGGGCGATCTTCACTGTGGTGTCCACACGCCGTGTCGGCAATGTGCTGAGGTTCTGGATCGTGTCGGACAGCACCTTGTTGTTGCCGATCAGCGCGGTGGTGTTGTCACGCGTCACGAGCGTGGTGCCGAAGAGGCCGAGTTCCTGGACTCTGCCATCGACGCCCGCAATGATCACCTGGTCACCCACCTTGTATGGCCGCAGCACTTGCAGGAAGACCCCGGCGGCAAAGTGCTGGAGCAAGCCGCCCCACGCGGTGCCGATGGCCAGGCCCACGCCCGCCAGCAGTGCCGCAAATGACGTCGTCTTGACGCCGAAGATGTCCAGCACCGCCAGGATCAACAGGACATTGAGCGCGACCGAGATGGCCTGCGACAGGTAGCGCGAGAGCGTGACGTCGATGCGCTTGCCGCGTTCGAGACCGGCAAACGCCAGTCTCTTGATCCAGCCGATCACCCATCGGCCAATGATCCAGACCGCCAGCGCGCCCAGCACCTTGACACCGAAATCGACGCCTCGGGTGCCGAGAAATCCCATCAAAACATTCGTATCCAACATGTTCGCTCCGCTACTGCGTTTGATCAACGCGGCAATTTTGCATGATGCGCGTGGTCATAATCTGCGCCTGTGAAAGCCCAACCTCCCCTGCACGCCGAAGTGAATTTCTCCGACCACGGCGACGTGCGCTACCTGCACCTGGGAACCGAGTGGGTCCAGGGCTCGATGTTTCTGGACAAGCCTTTCGAACTGGAGCTCGAATATGTGCAGCGCATGATGGCCTGGCTGCTGTTCGTCGAGCCGGCCAGCGTCCCCAAACGTCATGCCATGCAGCTCGGCCTGGGCGCTGCATCCCTGACAAAATTCTGCTGGCGCAAGCTGCGCATGAAGACCACGGCCATCGAGCTCAATCCGCAAGTCGTCGCAGCGTGCCGCCTGTGGTTCAAGCTGCCGGCCGACGACGCAAGGCTGTCGGTCGTGCTCGGTGACGCCGCCGAGGTCGCGCATCACGAACACTGGCACGGGCAGGTCGATGCGTTGCAGGTTGACCTGTATGACCAGGAAGCCGCAGCTCCGGTGCTCGACTCCCCCGGGTTCTATGCCGATTGCCGCAAGCTCCTGACAGAGGACGGTTGCATGACAGTGAATCTGTTTGGCCGCTCTTCCAGCTATGAGGAGAGCGTCAAGCGAATTGCGGGTGTGTTCGGGCACGATGCCCTGTGGTCTTTCCGGCCCACGCGCGAAGGCAACACCATCGTGCTTGCGCTCAGGACACCGCAGCATCCGACCCGCGAAGCGCTTGCCGGGCGCGCGGAAACCATTGAAACTCGTTGGGGATTGCCGGCCCGCAAGTGGTTGCGAGTCTTCAAACGAGTCGAATCAACATGAGCGCAGCTGCCCGACCCCGAACGATGACCCGGTTGCCATTTCATGGTCCGCTGGATTGGCGCCGTATCGTTGAATGGCTCAACCAGGACGGCGTCATCTCGGCTGAGGAAGCGCGTCGTACGATTGCGCGGTGCGCCCAGGCAGAAAGCGCTCAGCACCCACTGGTGCGACTGGCGGCCGTGGCGATGGCACGGCAGAGCGACGGCAAGCCGCTGGATATCGAGACGCTCACGCAATGGCTCGCCGTGCGCGCGGACCTCGCTTACCTTCGCATCGATCCGCTCAAGGTTGACGTGGGCAAGGTTGCAGACACGATGAGCGCCGCGTACGCCGAGCGGCATCGCGTCCTTCCGGTGCAGGTGACGCCTAGCGAAGTGGTGGTCGCGACCGCCGAGCCGTTCTTGCAGGACTGGGTCGCCGAGGTCGAGCGCCAGTCGAAGCGCTCGGTGCGGCGCGTGGTTGCAAATCCGCTGGACATTCACCGGTATACGGCAGAATTTTTCGCGCTCGCCAAGTCGGTGCGTGCGGCGCAGAGATCCGGCGGTAATGCGGGTGCGGCGAGTTTCGAGCAGCTGGTCGAGCTGGGCAACCGCAAGCAGCTCGATGCCAATGACCAGGGCGTGGTGCAGGTTGTCGACTGGCTCTGGACCTATGCATTCGACCAGCGTGCGAGCGACATCCATCTGGAGCCGCGGCGCGAACAGGGCGTGATCCGGTTTCGCATCGATGGTGTCCTGCATCCCGTGTATCAGATGCCGATGGGCGTGCTCAACGCCATGACCGCGCGGATCAAGCTGCTGGGGCGCATGGACGTGGTGGAAAAGCGCCGCCCGCAGGACGGTCGCATCAAGACCCGAAATCCGCGCGGCGACGAGATCGAGATGCGGCTGTCCACGCTGCCCACTGCGTTCGGTGAGAAGATGGTCATGCGGATTTTCGACCCCGACACGGCAGTCAAGGACCTTGATGCGCTCGGCTTTTCTCCGCACGATGCGCAGCGCTGGGAGGCGCTCGCCCGGCGCCCTTACGGCATCATCCTGGTGACGGGGCCCACAGGTTCGGGCAAGACTTCGACGCTTTATTCGACACTCAAGCGCATTGCCACCGAAGAAGTCAATGTCAGCACGGTGGAAGACCCGATTGAAATGATCGAGCCGTCCTTCAACCAGACGCAAGTGCAGCCGCAACTCGACTTGGGTTTTGCAGAAGGCCTTCGCGCATTGATGAGGCAAGACCCGGACATCATCATGGTGGGCGAAATCCGCGACCTTGCAACGGCCGAGATGGCCGTGCAGGCTGCGCTGACAGGGCATCTGGTGTTCTCGACGTTGCATACGAACGATGCACCCTCTGCCATATCGCGCCTGATGGAGCTGGGCATTCCCGCCTACCTCATCAATGCCACGATGCTGGGGGTGTTGGCTCAGCGTCTTGTCCGCACTTTGTGCAAGCAATGCCGCGAACCCGATACATCGGCGTCGCGCGAAGCGCTCGACACCATCGTCAAGCCCTGGAAGATCACCGGCGGCTTCAAGCCCTACAAACCAGTGGGCTGCGTGGATTGCCGGATGACCGGTTTTCTCGGGCGCATGGGTTTATATGAGCTGCTGACGGTAAGCGATGCGTTCAAGGACAAGGTCAGTAAAGAGCCGGGCATTGATGTGCTGCGCCGCCAGGCCGTGGCCGATGGCATGCGCCCGCTGCGGCTGGCCGGAGGCCTCAAGGTCGCAGAAGGGCTCACGACCCTGGAAGAAGTGCTGACGGCGACGCCGCCCATCGAATGACTAGGTGAAACCCACAACCACGAGTCGGACTATTGCACCCACAATCCGCAATCGAGTCAGTTTCGAGGAGATACGTTGTGAAAATAAAGAGCCAGAAGGACTTCTACTCCGGCCTCATGTTCCTTGTCGTTGGCATCGCCTTCGCCTGGGGTGCCAGCACTTACAACATCGGCAGCGGCGCCCGGATGGGTCCGGGTTACTTTCCTCTTGTGCTGGGCGTGCTGCTGGCGGGCATTGGCGCCTTCACTGTCTTCGAGGCCCTGGTCGTCGAAACTGAAGATGGCGAGCCCATCGGCAAGTTCGCCTGGCGGCCCCTTTCCTTCATCATTGGCTCCAACATCGTGTTCGGGATCCTTCTTGGAGGTCTTCCAAAAATCGGGTTCCCGTCTTTCGGGCTGATCGTTGCAATCTACGCACTGACCTTTGTTGCTGCGCAGGCCGGTGACGAGTTCAAGTGGAAAGAAGTGACGGTGCTGGCCACTATCCTGGCCGTAGGAAGTTATCTCGCATTCATTGTGCTGCTCAAGCTCCAGTTCCCGGTCTGGCCCAGTTTCATCGTGGGCTAAAAAAGGCATAACAACATGGACCTGATTACCAACCTCTCGATCGGCTTTGGCGTCGCCTTCACGCCGATCAACCTGCTGTACTGCTTCATCGGCTGCGTGCTGGGCACGCTGATCGGTGTGCTCCCCGGTATCGGACCGGTCGCAACCATCGCCATGCTCTTGCCGGCGACTTACGCGCTTCCACCAGTGTCCGCACTCATCATGCTTGCGGGCATCTACTACGGAGCGCAGTACGGCGGGTCAACCACCGCCATCCTGGTGAACCTGCCAGGGGAGTCGTCCTCGGTAGTGACTGTGATCGACGGCTACCAGATGGCAAGGCAGGGCCGAGCGGGACCGGCGCTCGCTGCCGCCGGCATCGGCTCCTTCTTCGCAGGCTGCGTGGGCACCCTGATCCTGGCTGCATTTGCGGCTCCGCTGACCGAGGTTGCATTCAAGTTCGGTCCAGCCGAATACTTTTCGCTGATGGTGCTGGGTCTCATCGGAGCAGTGGTGCTGGCCTCAGGCTCGCTCATCAAGGCAATTGGCATGATCGTGCTGGGGCTCCTGCTTGGCCTCGTTGGCACCGATGTGAATTCTGGTGTCGCGCGCTACTCATTCGACATTCCTGAACTCACCGACGGCATCGGCTTCATCGTCATCGCGATGGGTGTGTTCGGCTACGGCGAAATCATCAGCAACCTGGGCAAGCACGCCGACGAGCGCGCGGTTTTCACCGCTCGGGTGACCGGCCTGTTTCCCACCAAGGAAGATTTCCGCAACATGATCCCAGCCATTCTGCGTGGCACCGCGCTGGGTTCGACGCTGGGTATCCTGCCGGGCGGCGGCGCACTGCTGTCAGCATTCGCGGCTTACACGATCGAGAAAAAAACCAAGCTGCGTCCTGGCGAAGTGCCTTTCGGCAAGGGCAACATTCGCGGTGTCGCGGCGCCTGAGTCGGCCAACAACGCCGGTTCGCAGACATCGTTCATTCCGCTGCTCACGCTCGGTATTCCGCCGAACGCGGTGATGGCGTTGATGGTCGGCGCCATGACCATTCACAACATTCAGCCCGGTCCGCAGGTCATGACCAGCAACCCGCAGTTGTTCTGGGGCCTGATCGCTTCGATGTGGATCGGCAACGCCATGCTGATCATCCTGAACCTGCCGCTGATCGGGATGTGGATCAAGCTGCTGACCGTTCCTTACCGCTGGCTGTTCCCGGCCATTGTGCTGTTCTGCGCCATCGGCGTGTATTCCACGAACAACAACACCTGGGATATCTGGATGGTCGCGATCTTCGGTGTGATCGGCTACATGTTCATCAAGCTCGGGGCTGAACCTGCGCCCTTGTTGCTGGGCTTCATCCTTGGCCCGATGATGGAAGAGAACCTGCGACGCGCCTTATTGCTGTCGCGCGGTGACTGGAGCGTGTTCGTGACGCGTCCCCTGTCGGCAGGCCTGCTGGCAGCTGCGGTGCTTTTGATCGTGATCGTTGCGTTGCCGGCGGTCAAACACAAGCGCGAAGAAGCATTCGTCGAGGTTGACTAGCCGCCCACGCGGAAGTTACCCGCATCAAAACGGCGCCTTCGGGCGCCTTTTTGCGTTTATGTGCCAGCGGGGCTTCGGCCAGGCTTTGAGACAATGCGCGACAAGCAAGGAACTGGACGAATGCCGCCGATAAAGAACCATCCGCAACGCATCGCGTTGCACAACGAAATACATGCCCGCCCTCCAGAGGCGATGGGGGCACCGCTGGTGTTGTCACACATCGTCATGCTCGCTGACTCACGCGAGCGGGATGCGAGCCGCGAACACATAGCGGCGTTGGCGCGGGACCACCATCTGCCGCAGCCGGACGGCCAGTCCAACCACATGCGAATGGACCTGGGCGCCTTTCGCGTTCGGTGGGAACTGCATACGGAGTTCGTGACGTGGAGTTTCTCGCGCCCGATCGATGCGGCGGGGTTTGGCGGGCGCGAACCTGCCACGGCAATTGACGCGGTACCGCAGAACTGGCTTGCCGGACTGCCCGGCCAGTGCCTGGCAAGCGTTCATCTATGGGCTTGGCCAACCGATTCGCTGGGCGATACCGCCGTGGTCCGGCAGATACTCAATGATGACACGCTGGTTGGATCGAAGGTGGCCGACGGACAGGGCGAGGTCTATACTGATTTTGCGGTGCACGCCGACGGTTTTTCCCGGATGGTGTTGTTGGCCGCCAGCCTGACGCCTCGCCGGCTGGGACGCCTGGTGCAGCAACTGCTGGAGATCGACACCTATCGCATGGCCGCCTTGCTGGGACTTCCTGCGGCGCGTGAAGCGGCCGCGGTGCTTGCCTTTGCCGAGCGCGAGCTGGCGGAGCTGGCAGGCTCCATCCGCGAAGCCGGCAGGCACGAAGAGCCGCAGTTGCTCGATCGCCTGACCAAGCTGGCCGGCGAGGTGGAGAGCCAGTATGCGGCGACGCACTCGCGTTTTTCGGCGAGCTCGGCGTATTTCGAGCTGGTGGACCGTCGCATTGGCGACATCGCCGAATCGCGCTTGCCTGGCTTGCAGACAGTTGGCGAATTCATGGAGCGCCGTATTTCACCAGCGCGCGCGACCTGCGAGTGGGCGACGCGCCGTCAGGACGCACTGTCGCAGCGCGTCTCGCGCATCAGCAACCTGCTACGTACCCGTGTCGAGATCGAGCAGCAGCAAAGCAGTCAGGCATTGCTTGCCACGATGAACACGCGGCAGGGGCTGCAACTGAAGTTGCAGGCCACAGTCGAAGGACTCTCGGTTGCGGCCATCACCTATTACATCGTCGGGCTGGTGAGCTTTCTGGCGAAAGGTGCTCACGGCTTGGGCTGGCCGTGGAGCGCAGAGATCAGCGCGGCGGCCGCGATTCCGGTCGTGGGGCTCGCCGTGTGGTGGTCTTTGCGCCGCCTGCACCTGCGGGTGTTCAGGGACTGATGTCCGTGCGGGTGTGCTCGCCAGGCGTGGGGTTGTTTGGAATGCGATGGAGACTTTGATGCATGCACTCGATTTTGATTCGCACATCGTGCGCACGCTTTGCGCCGATTTGGCGCTCGCACTGCGCGCGGCTTTCAGTCACGGCCTCGCGGAAGGCGTCTGCAATCACTTCAGCATTGAGTTACCCGATGAGTCGGGCCGGTTCCTTCTGAATCCGCGGGGGCTGCTATGGAGCGAAGTCCAGGGCGACGACATCGTGATGGTCGATGCTGCCGGACGCAAGCTTGCGGGCCGGCATGAGATCGAGCCCACGGCGATGTTCATCCATGCGGCCGTGCATCGCATCGCCGGCAAAGCCTGCGTGCTGCACACCCACATGCCTTATGCGACGGCACTGACGCTCACATCAGATCGTGCGCTCGATACGCGCCTGTCGCAAACATCGATGCGTTTTCATGGCCGTGTTGCGATTGACTCCAACTACAACGGACTCGCGCTCGACCACTCGGAAGGAGAGCGCATCGCGGATGCCATGAACGGTGCTGACGTGGCGTTCCTGGGCAACCATGGAGTCATCGTCTGTGGTTCCCGGATGGCCCACGCATTCGACGACCTGTATTACCTGGAGCGCGGATGCATGGCTCAGGTGCTTGCAATGTCGACCGGCCGACCGCTCGTGCCAGTGGACGGCGAGCTGGCGCAACGTGTCTGCGACCAGACGCTGGGCGAGCGCGCGCAGTCCGAGTTGTTCTTTGAGGCGCTGCGCCGGACTGTCTGATGATTGCCTTTCACTCCCTGTTGCATGAGAGCCATGCGCCGGCCCACGAATACTTTCGGGGCGAGTTGGTGCCCTGCTTTGAAAAACCGGCGCGCGTGAAGTACGTTCTCGATGAGCTCAAGTCGCGAGGTCATGAGATTCGCGAGCCGTCTGTAAATAGCAGGTCTGTTTTGGCCCAAGTCCATTCCCGGCGCTACCTGGCGTTTCTGGAATCAGCCTGGTCGCAATGGATGGCGCTGGATTCGTGCAACGTGGATGTACAGCCTTTTCCTTCCGTGTGGCCTGTCCGCGAGCTCCGGGACGATGTCGAGCCGGTCAATTTCATCGCCCGGCTGGGCCTCTATTCCATGGATAACGGAACACCGCTTTCAGCCGGCACCTGGGCCGCCGCCAAGGGAGGTACGGACGCTGCGGCAAGTGCGGCGAAATTGCTTGCCACGGGCGAGCGCAGTGCGTTCTGCGCGACAAGGCCGCCCGGCCACCATGCGGGCGCTGATTTCATGGGTGGTTATTGTTTTATGAACAATGCAGCTGTTGCAGCGCAAACGCTTCTCAATAGCGGCTGCAAGACTGTCGCCGTTCTTGACGTGGACTACCACCATGGCAATGGGACTCAGAGCATCTTCTACGCTCGCAGCGATGTGCTGGTCGTGAACATGCACGGGGATCCACTCACCGAGTATCCGTTCTACCTGGGGCACGCGGATGAGACGGGGGAAGGTGAAGGGGAGGGGTACAACCTCAACCTGCCGCTGCCGGCGGGGACCGACGCGACGCGATGGTTTGACGCGCTGGACGTGGCCTGTGCGCGGGTCCTGGGGCATGGCGCGGATGCATTGGTCGTCTCGCTTGGCCTCGACACGTTCGAGGGCGACCCGATCTCGAAGTTCACGCTGGCCAGCAGTGACTACCTGAAGCTTGGCGAGCGCCTGCAGCGGCTGGGTCTGCCGACGGTGCTTGTGCTGGAAGGTGGGTATTGCGCGGCGGAGTTGGGGGTGAACGCTTGCAACGTGCTGGAAGCGTTCAGATAGTGGCATTGACGCCGCTCTTGGCACGGCGCACGTGCCGTTTGTCTGGCGTTGGGCTCGTACTGGTCGTTAAACCCTGCCCGCTGCGGCCGGCGGGTTTAGCGGCGCTGAACCACCTGTGTTGGGCACCATGCGCGCTCCGGCGGGCGCACCCCCCTCCAGCTTTGCCTTCACCGCAGCGGTGTTGCAGGTGGCGGCATAGTTGACCTTTACTTCTGTGCCAGCCGCGCCCACGACCGAAAAGCAATCCATCCCCAGCTTTGCATTCAACGGCTTCAGGATCGACACCGAAACGATGTCGCCAGCGTTACCCTCCGGCAACTGAATCTGATAACGACCGCTATCGCCAAGCGACTGCGCGTCAAGCACGGTGCGTAATCCTCGCAGCTCACGCAACATGACGGCGCTTGCGTTTCCCTCCAGACCTGTGACGATCAGGTTGGTTTTTTGGGTGCGGAAGGCGAAGTGCTGCAGGAAAAATTTGCCGGAGAACTCGTCTCCGACAAGCTTGCCGATATCCGCCAGCGCATGTTCTTCGCTTGCCCAGGTCTGGCCCGTCGGCAGCTTGGTGCTGAGGTAGACCTCTTCGCCCGTCACAGTTTCTATCGCCTTGAGCGTCCACGAGGTGAGGGCCGTCTTGGTGATCGTGAGTCCCGACGCAGGCAACTTCATCGACAGCTGTTTCACCTTGACTTCGCCCCTGATCGCGAAGTCTGCGGGCTGGGCATTCGCGGCCTGCGGATTGTCGCCATCGGCCGACCACACACGGAATCCAAATGATTTGATCCGTTCCTTGAGCACGTTTTCTGCAAGCTGCGAGCGCTCCCGTGCAATGCTGCCCCCGGCGTTCGCGATGTCGATGCGAATCGAGATGCGCGGATCACCCTTGTTGCGGATGAATTCAACGCGTTCTTCGCGGGAAAGCTGATTAAGCGAACGCTGAACTTCGCGCGTGTTCACAACTGCGCGCGTCTGCATTTCGACCAATCCGCCCGGCGACGCACTGGCTGGGTGCTCGGTCAGCACTGTTCGAATGAAGCTGCCGGAGTTGGCGAGCATCTTCGTCTCGAGCAATTTGTAATTGCTGTCGAGCGATGACTTGTCAACATAGAGCGCGAGTGCCTTTTCCACGAGGTGCCGTTTGGCGCTATCGCGCGCCTCGGTCTGGGCTGCAGCGATATCGCCCTTGAAGCGTGCATCCTGCGGATCGACCATGCCGACAGCGCTGATCACCATGGTGCCCGGCTCGGAGGGCGGCGCCTCTGCTATCGGGGCAGGCGCAGCAGGAGCAGTAGCTGGGGCGGGGGCAGCGGCAGGAGCCGCTGTCGTCCCGGCCAGCGTTCCCTCGGGCTTCTTGTCCGGCGCGAGTGCGATGTACCCGACGGCCACCACCGCGACTGCTGCTGCTGCACCGGCCACCCACAGGCCCGCTGGCGAGCGGCGTGCTGCTGCAGCAGAAACCGGTGGCGCCTCAGATTTCGCCGGTCTCATTACTGGCTTCGGTTGAGCGGCCGCCTGGTTTTCAAAGAGCAAAGGGGCTGCGGCTTGAATGGAGGCCGTCGCCGGCATCTGTCCGGCAATTGCATCCGACAACGCCTGTGCGAATTCACGGCCACTCTGGAACCGCTGGTCTGGCGATTTGGCCAACGCCTTTTTCACAACAAAATCCAGCGCGGGGCCAAGCGAGACATTCAATTTGGAAGGCGCAACGGGTTCTTCCCGCAGCACTTTGTACATGATCGTGGTCGAGGTCTCGCCTGTGAATGGCTTTTCTCCCGTGAGCAATTGATAGAGGATGACGCCACACGAAAACAGGTCACTTCGGCCATCGACCGGATGCCCCATGAACTGCTCGGGCGACATGTAGTTGGGCGTGCCCATGATCGTGCCGGCCTGCGTGAGTTCGGAAGCCTCGACGCGCGCAATGCCGAAATCGGCCACCTTGACCCGGCCGTTGTCCAGCAGGATCAGGTTGGCAGGCTTCATGTCGCGGTGCACCACGCCCTGTGAGTGCGCGTGGTCGAGTGCATCGAGCATTTCGCCCATGATGCGCGCGACTTCCTTCAACGCAAAGCGCTCGCCTTTCGCGAAGAAATCCCTGAGCTCGCGGCCCTTGATGAACTCCATCGCGATGAACGCGACGCGCTGAACAGTCTTTGATGGGTCAGCCATCATGGTGGCTTCTTCGTCGCTGATGTCCTGTGCGATTCCCTCGCCGTAGTCGTAGATGGCGACGATACCCGGATGATTCAGGCGACCTGCGGCCTGCGCTTCGCGCTTGAAGCGCGCCATGATGCTGACTATCTCGGCGCCGGCGAGCTGCGAAGGCAGGATGGTCTTGATGGCGACGGTTCGCTCGATGACGGGATCGAAGCCCTCATAAACAATGCCCATCGCGCCCCTTCCCAGGGTGCGGCGAATCTGGTATTTGCCCAGCTTGTTCATTTGCGGCCGCCGGCTTATTTGTACTTGTTGTCGATTTCCCAGACGGCGGTCTGCACAAGCCGCTGCACCATGGTGTCGAGTCCGACGCCGCCCTTGGCGCTCTGGGAAACGCCCATCACGCTCGTGGCGGCCGCGCCGACCTCCATCTTGAGTTCCTTGTAGCCTTGAGCCACCTGCTCGGTGGTGTTGGCGTCCATGATCTTGTAGCGCATGCCGATCAGCCACACGCCTGTGGCCTCTTCGGTCTTGACCGTGCCAACCGCGTGCCCCGCAGCCAAGCCGCCCATGCCGCCACCGAACATGGACACGAGGCCACCCACGGCGCGGCCATCAAAGCCTTTCTTGTTTTCGGCAATCTGCTCGGCCTTGAGAATGTCGAACTTGACGACCCACCTGGTCGTCTTCAAGCGGCCGACCTGCATGGTCTTGCGCGCCGCGTTCACATCGCCGAGGTTGTACGCCAGCGAGACTTCATTGAGCAGCGGGCCCAGGTTTGAACGCTCGAGCACGACGAAATTTGCCGTTGACAGTTCGAGCTCGCCAAAGTCGGCGATGTTGTTGGCGGTGAACTTCTGCATGAAGCTCGCGTTGTTGCTTTTGATTTCGCCAGGAATCACGACCAGCGCAGGACCTTTCCTGTCCTTGTTGGCGTACGAGACTTCGACGTAGGCGGCCTGGTCAGCTGCCGCATTGGCGGCCTGCGAGGTGCTGCTGCCTGCGGTGGGCGATGGATTGCCAAAGGTGGGTTGTGCGAACGCCGAAGCGGTTGCAAGTGCTGCGACAGCGGTGAAAAGACAGGTTTTGCTCATCATGGTTTTCTCTTGTCCAAAGTAAAAGATCGGACCGGTGATCACCGGCCCTTTGCGTTCCGGCAGTAATCGCTGTAGAGGCGTGCCACGACTTCGTCGGCCCGTTCTTCGATCAGGGTGAGAGCCATGCCCGTTGTGTCACTGCCCGAATAGCTCGCGTTGCTTGCAGCGGCACTGGAAACAGGGCGGCCTGCAGAATCGGTCAGCGTGAACTGCATGTCGATGTTCACGGTGTTGACGTTGACCATGGCGTTGCGCGTGGCCTTGCTGGCGATGACGCCCCGCAGCACATATTGAGCCGCCATCCTGCGCGAGGCGCTCAGTGCCCGGTCTGGATCGTTCTTGAAATAGGCGTCGATCTCTTCCTGCGCCACCTGCCTGCGGATTTCCTCGGCCGAGTAGGTCTTCAGGCCCAGGCCCTTCAGACGCGTGTTGATCGAATCGACGTGACGGCTGTAGCCGCTCTGTTTGGCCTGCATCACGCCGTTTTTTTCTTCGGCGATCAGCACCATGATTTTTCGATTGCGGATGCGGTCGCGACACGGGGTGGCAAGTTGCGCGGATACTCTTGCCTCGCGCTGGGCCTGTATTGCGGCGTCTGCTTCCGCGCCGTCGGGCGGATTGGAAAATTTGAACCCCTGGGCATTGGCAGAGACCGCCACCGCCCAACAGGCAATCAAAATGGCCGATGATGTGCGCATCGCATTGAAACTACTGTAGAGCTTGAAGGAAGGTGGATTGTTATGGATTTGGGCATAGCGGGCAAGTGGGCGCTGGTGTGCGGAGCCAGCAAGGGACTGGGTTTTGGGTGTGCTCAGGCGCTGGTGCGTGAAGGAGTTCACGTCCTGGTGGTCGCGCGCGGGACAGAGGCGCTGGAGTCGGCGGTCGAGCAGTTGCTCGCCGACCCGGGTCGGCCGCCTGACACTGTGGTGCAGCACGTTGCAGTGGACATCACGACCGTAGAAGGCCGGGAGAAGGTCTTCGAAAAGCGCCGCGAATTCGACATCGTCGTGACCAATGCCGGGGGCCCGCCGCCCGGTGACTTCCGGCAGTGGGACCGTGATGCCTGGATCAAGGCGGTGGATGCGAATATGCTGACCCCGATCGAGTTGATCAAGGCTTGCGTCGATGGCATGGCCGCTCGCGGGTTCGGGCGCATCATCAACATCACGTCGAGCGCGGTGAAGGCGCCCATCGACATCCTGGGTCTTTCAAATGGCGCGCGCAGCGGGTTGACCGGGTTCGTTGCAGGTGTTGCCCGCACGTCGAAGCTTGCATCTGCCAACGTCACGATCAACAACCTGCTACCCGGTGCATATGACACCGATCGCCTGAAAGGCACGATGGCCGGTGCGGCGCAAAAGACCGGCAAGCCGATTGAGGAGCTGATGGATGCCCGGCGCAAAACGATTCCGGCGCTGCGTTTTGGTCATCCGCAGGAGTTCGGGGCAACGTGTGCATTTCTTTGCAGCGTGCACGCGGGGTACATCACGGGGCAGAACGTCTTGACGGATGGGGGGGCTTATCCGGGGACCTATTGAGATCAGAACGTTGTCATTGCGGCCTTGAGCCGTAATCCATAGGCAAAGTTCAACGCGGCTCCAAGCCATGCGCTTGGGTCGCCCCGATCCGCCGGCGTTGACGGGTCTGTTGCTACTCACTTGAGTACACGCACGTGCCCGAGCACCTGGGGAATCATGCGTACGCGGTCGCCCGTGTATGACGCGAGCGCTTCCAATTAACGCACAACACCAGTTGTGCTGGACCTGACCGCCGCAGCAGCGAGGTCCCCGCAGAAATCCGCAGATGCGTCGGTGGCATCGTGGTTTCGATGCTATCCCAAAGTCTATAGCGCGTCAGCCGGTACAAAGTTACCGTCGAGAGTTCCCACCGGCCGGCATGACGACCAACTGAGACTGTCGTGCGTTGGGCTTCCAAAGACGTGCTTACTGCTTTGTTGTCCGTGGGTGCCGAGGCTGATGCCAGCCGGCCACTCCGTTTCGACAGACCTCATCCTTCATGTTCGCCGCCATCTCCTCTTATTCAGGCACTGGGTTCTCGAGTCGACAGTTCGGGGCAGCGGTATTGGCCTTCGCGATGATCGTTTCATCCGACAAGCCCTGGGCCTTGCCCACCGGAGCAGACGAATTCAAGTTGAAGCTCAGCTTGAGCATGCGGGTGTTGCCGACCCTGTTGCCGACAGCGGCCGAAAAGACATCGGCCAAGGCGCTTGAACCCAACAACTCGTGCCCGCGCTCCGCGCAGCCTCAAGTCCAGGGCGCTGGCAGCCCTGCGCCCGCAACAACGCTGCAACAGACGGTCGAGAGAGCGCGGCTGAGCAATCCCGAAGTAGCGCGGGCATTCGCACAGGTGCGCAAAGCGCGGGCAGAGGTGGAGACTGCTGGCTCCGCGTACTCTCCGCAGCTTCGAGTTGGGGCCACCAGCGGGACTAACGGTACCGGCAGCGGCAAGAAGCTCTCCGCGGCAGCCAACGTGCAGCTGTCCAAACTGCTGCACGATTTCGGCAAGACCGACAACCTCATCGAAGAAGCGGGCAAGCGCGAAGAGGCCAGGATTCAGGAACACCGCGACACGATCAATCGCATCACGCTGGACATTGTTGAGACTTGGCTCAACGCGGCGCGTCAATCCAGGATGGCGGACCTGCACCACGAAGCTTCGGCCGCCCTCGAAGAAGCAGTTCGCATCCTCCGCTTGCGCGCGGAAGCAGGGCTGGTGGGTACCGGCGAGGTTGAACTCGCACAGGCACGTCTTGCGCAGACCCGAGCGACCGGCATGACGGCATGCCTCCTGCGCAATCAATTGCTGTCCAAGCTGTCCATGCTCTCGGGTGGACCCATTGACGACACCATTCTGGCCGCGCCCGCATCCCTGATGGGAAATGGACCTGCATCGGCATGGGACCCTTCGATTTTGCCCGGCGTACGCCAGGCCGAGGCCGAGCATGAGGCGGCTGTCTACCACGTGCAGAGCATCAAGGCGGCGCGTTGGCCGTCCGTGCACCTCCAGGCTTCGCGTGGCACCAGCGGTCAGCCCGATTCGAAGGCAAACATTAATCTGACGCTGAGCATGGATGCGCTGCAGGCGGGCATGGACTCGCGTATCGACTCTGCCAGCGCCGACGTCCAGGCCGCCCGCCATCGCATTGAGTCCGTACGCGAGACCGCCGAGGACGCTTTCCGGCGCATCCAAGCCGAACTGCAGAGCATTGAAATGCGCCGTCCGTTGCTAGAGTCGCAAGCCCAAAGCACCGCCGCGACGAGGCGCAACTTCCTGGACCAGTTCCTGGCGGGCCGGCGCCAGGTGCTGGATCTGCTGAACACCCACCAGGAGGTCCTGGCAGCGGAGATCGCGCTCGCAAGCCTTGGATTCGATCGCATGGTGTTGGTGGCGAAGCTGCATGGGTTGCACGATGAACTCTCCGAAATGATGACAGCGCCTCACCTGCCCTCCGCCAGTGTTGCGGGCACTGGCCCGCGCGACCTACCAGTCCCATCAGCGGCGGCTGCCGGTACCACCCCGAACAGGACACCGTAATGCAGGACGCGCGAGCTAACGAATTCATGGCGCCCCACCAGCCCAACTGGGTGTTGGAGGAATACTTTAAGCATTGGCCAAGCCTGATGCACCAGTCAGTCGGCGCATTCACCATCAATTGCCTGGCGCTGGCAGGTTCGCTCTTCTCGATGCAGATGTTCGACCGCATCATTCCCGCGCAGTCGTTATCCACGCTGTGGATCCTCGCCCTGGGTGTCGCGCTGGCGCTGTCCTTCAGCCTGGTCATCAAGCTCGCGCGCACCCACAATGCAGACCACAGCGGCAAGCAAACCGACCTGGCCATCTCGGCCCGCGTTTACGCCCATGCCCTTGCACTGCGACTGGATGCGCGCCCTCGGTCTACCGGTAGCTTCATGTCCCAGTTGCGCGAGATCGACGCCATCCGCGAGTTGATCACTTCGACGACAACCGTCGCGGTCATCGATATCCCGTTCGCAGCGTTTTTTCTGTTTGTCCTGTATCTCATCGGAGGCGCGCCGGTCGCGACCGTGGCGCTGTGCGCCGTTCCGTTGATTGCGATTCCTGGCCTGATCGCGCAATGGCCGATGGCGCGACTTGCCCGCAGCAGCAGCAGGGCTTCCGCACTGCGCAGCGCAATCCTCCTCGAATCGATCGAGGGCATCGAAGACATCAAGGCCATGCGTGCGCAGAAGCGGTTCCATGCACTATGGAATGACTGCAATGCCGAATGCGCGCAGAACAGTCAGCGTTCGCGCTTTCTGGCCTCATCCCTGTTGGCGTGGACACAGGAATCGCAGCAACTCGTTTGGCTCGGAATCATGGTGGTGGGTGCCTACCAGGTCATGGATTCATCGATGACCGTCGGTGCATTGACGGCCTGCTCCATCCTGGGTACCCGCGCGATCGCTCCGTTCGCTCAAATGGGTGTCGTATTCAGCCGATGGCAGCAGGCCAAAGTCGCCAAGGAATGCCTGGACGATTTGTTGAAGCGCCCTACGGACTCCACTGGCAGTACAGGACAAGCCACCCGCGAGAAGGTCGACGGAGCGATAGCCGCGGCGGGCCTGGAGTTTCGATACTCACCCGACGCTGCACCTGTGGTGTCGATCGACCGCCTGCAAATCCGCGCCGGTGAAAAGGTCGCGCTGGTCGGACGGGTTGGCGCCGGCAAGAGTTCGCTGCTGCGGGTGTTGTCCGGGCTGTTGATACCGGGAAAAGGTGCACTCACCCTGGACGGCACAGAGTACAACGCAATCCGGGTGGATGATCTTCGTCGGCATATCGGCTACATGTCGCAAGAGTCCCGGCTCTTCTACGGCACCATGCGCGAAAACCTCGCGATGGGCCATGAGCAAGCGAGCGACGAGGACATGCTCATGGCGTTGCGCCTGGCCGGCGCCGAGCAATTGGCCGCCGCCGGCACGCGCAGTCTGGACATACCGATCTTCGAAGGTGGTCAGGGCCTGTCGAGTGGTCAGCGCCAATTCGTGCTGCTGGCGCGGACGCTGATCGGTCAGCCTCAGGTGCTGATGCTCGACGAGCCCACGTCCAACATGGACGATGCCGCAGAGGCGCTGGCCATCGGGCGGCTGAAAAGTTGGATGGGCGACCGCACGCTCGTTCTGGTGAGCCATCGCATGGCGGCGTTGCAGTTGGTAGACCGCATCTGCGTTGTCGATGATGGGCGCATCGTCTTGGACGGCCCGCGCGACGAGGTGCTTGCCAAGCTTGCGGGCCATCCCCAGAACAGAGCTCCTGCCGGAAATACCAAGCCCAACGCAGCCGCAACCGCCACCGCAACCGCTGCGGTCCGCGTTGCTCCCTTGCTGCAACCACCACGGGCTGCAAACACTGCTGTTCGGGTACCGGAGTAATTGCATGAACGAGCCCTTGGTCCTGCGCCAGGTTGAGCGAACACGCGAGCGCACGTGGAGCGCTGGGGTGATCTGGTGTGCTCTGGCAGCGCTCCTGACGCTTCTTCTTTGGGCGTGGGCAGCGGAACTCGACGAGGTGGTTGTGGGAGGCGGCAGGGTGGTCCCTTCGTCGCATGCACAGATCATCCAAAGCCTGGAGGGCGGCATTGTGTCGCGCCTGCTTGCCACGGAAGGCGACATCGTGCAGGCAGGCCAGCCGCTGGCCGAGCTCGACAAGACACGGGCCAGTTCGGCCGCTGGCGAAAGCGCGGCCCGGCTGCGCTCCCTCCAAGCTCAGGTCGCACGCCTTGTCGCCGAGATCGGCAACGGCACGCCGGCATTTTCCGAAGACGTGCAGTCCGACAAGGCGCTCCTCCAGCGCGAGCTGGCGTTGCTGGCTTCGCGTCGCACCGCACTCGCTACCAGCCTTGAAGCGCTAGAGCAGTCCAGTCGCAGTCTTCGTGAGGAACTTGCGGTCACCGAGCCGTTGGTGGCCAAGGGGGCAGCAGGTCAGTTGGAGGTAGTGCGCCTGCGCCGCGCCATCGCCGAGCTGAGCTCGAAGTCCGCCGAGACGCGCAACCAATACGCCGTGAAGGCGCGCGAGGAGCTGGCCAAGGCGGCCGCCGAGCTCGAAAGCCTCTCGCAGGTACAGCTTGCGCGGGCCGACAGCGTGGCGCGTTCGACGCTGCATTCACCCGTTCGCGGCATCGTCAAGGACGTGCAGATCACCACCGCAAACGGCGTGCTGGCACCCGGCGGCAAGCTCATGGAAATCGTGCCGCTCGACGATCAGCTGCGCATTGAAGTTCGCATCGATCCGCGCGACATCGCGCACGTACGGCCAGGCCTGGCCACGTCCGTCAAGTTCAGCTCATACGACTACAGCATTCACGGATCTATGCCGGGGGTTGTGTCGCAAGTTTCACCCGACACGCTCCAGGACGATATTCACCGAGACCGCTACTACTACCGTGTCTGGGTCAAGACGACGGCATCGAACCTGGTGTCGCGCAAGAACGGCGCATCGCTGCCCCTCCTCCCCGGAATGGTGGCGACGGTAGACATTCATACCGGCCAGAAATCCGTCCTGCAGTACCTGCTCAAACCGCTCAATAAAGCAACCGAGGCGATGCGAGAACGCTAAGTCGTTTCAGACTTTCATTGCCAAAGAATTTTCCTCTCAGAGAACCCCATGAAAACCAAGATTTTGTCCAAAGCCGCCGCAAGCGAGCGCGCCCAAACCTCCAAAGCGATCGACGGCGCCGTTACGGCCGACATCGCCGTACAAGCCGCCGACCGCTTGAACCTGCACTCGCCGCAAGCTGCGTTGATCGCGCGCAAGCGCATTGGACGCGCCCTCGCCTTGGCGTTCGACGATGGTCAGTCGGTGGTTCTGGAGGGTTTTTACACGCCGCAAGTGGCCGAAGCTGCGCCGACCTTGGTTGTCAGCACGGGCGACGTTGCAGAAGTCTTTGTCGGCACTGTAGCAGGCGGAAGCACCGTGGCCGAAGGTTACGTGAGTGGGACGCTCGTGGCGGGGCAAGTCATGGGCGAATACGCCCAAGGCCCGGGCGCGTCCGGGCTTCTCAGCGGAGAACTGTTCTCCGGATCGCCACCGTACATGGGCACGCCGATTCCAGATGGCCAAGGCGACCTGACGATAGCAGCCGACAATGTTGAAGCATTGTCAGTGGAGGCGGGCAATGGAACATCCGACAAGGACAGTGACGACGGTTTCTGGGCGACGATTCCACTATTCATTCCCTTGTTCCTTGCCGGGGCGGTACTCACGCGTGACGCATCGTCCGATGCCCCCGCGAACAGCAACGCAGGAGGCAACCCGCCCACGATATGGATAGACGCCATCTCGACGGACACTGGTGATAGCAACTCTGACTTCATCACCAACGACACGACGCTCACGCTGCGCGGCCATGTGGCGTCACTCGGCCCCACAGAACGCTTGCAGGTGAGCAGTGATGGCGGTACTACTTGGGGCGACGCCGTCGTGTTGGCTGACGGTCAGTGGAGCTACGTGGATCCCAATTCGCACGGGGAAAGCTTCGTCTATCAGGCTCGAGTCATCAACCCTGGCGACATAGTACAGAGCACTGCTAGCCAGGCCATCACCGTGGACACCCGTGCTTCTGGGCCAAGCGACGGGGTCGCTGTTTCCATCACTGCGGTGAACGACGATGTAGCGCCGCTCGTCGGCCCAGTGGGCAACGGCGGCAGCACCGACGACACCGCTCCCTCCTTGAGCGGCAGCCTCACTGGCACTCTCGCGGCTGGTGAAGTGATCGCCATCTTCCGCGACAACGCCCGCGTCGGAGTGGCCACTCTTTCCGGTAGCAGTTGGGGCTTCA
>JBKJKT010000166.1:0-17918 GCA_046597415.1 Ramlibacter sp. | reverse complement strand
CATTACCACGCGCTGTTTCGCGAGAAGGCTTACCTTGAAAGATCGGTGATTGTCTTCGGCGCGATGGAGGCTTCGCTCACGCCCTTGATGGAAGACATCGAGCGCCGCCATCCCGGCGTCAAAGTCTTCAGCCTTCCGAGCGTCGATCATCCCCAGTACGGAAGGCATATCGATCTCGGCGTCAAGGGCGACCCCGCTCTTGTGGATGCAGCCTACCCGCAACTGCTCGAAGGGCTGGAGGCATTCGGTGCCAGGCTAGGCCCCGAATTGGTGCGATCACCATGAAGCACCAAGAAGGTGCATCCATGGTAACGCGCAAAAACGGTGCATTGCTCATCCGAAACCACGCAAGGCGCGTAGCGAAAAGCAGTCAAAGTCGGGGACAATCGACCAGCTTTGGGCGCTGCGGCATGCACCAGCTTTGGCACAGAATCTGCATTCCCGAACGCGATACGATTTGACAACCACGCAACCAGGAGATACTTGATGGCAGCCAAGAACGTCGCAGACGTCATGAAGATGGTGAAGGAAAACGAAGTCAAATTCGTCGATTTCCGTTTCACCGACACCCGCGGCAAAGAGCAGCACGTGACCGTGCCCGTTTCGCATTTTGATGAAGACAAGTTTTCCGCGGGCCATGCGTTCGACGGTTCGTCCATCGCTGGCTGGAAGGGCATCGAAGCCTCCGACATGCTGCTCATGCCGGACCCCAACACCGCCAACATCGATCCGTTTTTCGAAGAGACGACGTTGTTCATGTCGTGCGATGTGCTCGAGCCGGGCGACGGCAAGGCCTACGACCGCGACCCGCGTTCCATCGCGCGCCGCGCCGAGGCTTTTCTGAAGGCATCCGGCCTGGGCGACACCGCCTACTTCGGCCCGGAACCTGAGTTCTTCATCTTCGACGACGTACGCTGGGGCAATGACATGTCCGGCTCGTTCTTCAAGGTCGACGACTACGAAGCACCGTGGAACACCGGCAAGAAGCTCGAAGGCGGCAACAAGGGCCATCGCCCGACCGTCAAGGGCGGCTACTTCCCCGTTCCGCCGGTCGACAGCACGCAAGACCTGCGCGCCGAAATCTCTCTCATCCTCGAATCGCTGGGCATCCCGGTCGAAGTGTTCCACCACGAAGTGGCGGGCGCGGGTCAGAACGAGATCGGCACCAAGTTCTCCACGCTCGTGCAGCGCGCCGACTGGACGATCCTGCTCAAGTACGTGGTCCACAACGTCGCCAATGCCTATGGCAAGACCGCGACCTTCATGCCCAAGCCGATCGTTGGCGACAACGGCTCGGGAATGCACGTACACCAGTCGATCTGGAAAGATGGCAAGAACCTCTTCGCCGGTGACGGCTATGCGGGCCTGTCCGACTTCGCGCTGTACTACATCGGCGGCATCATCAAGCACGCCCGTGCGCTGAATGCCATCACCAACCCGGGTACCAACAGCTACAAGCGCCTCGTGCCCGGCTTCGAAGCACCGGTGAAGCTGGCTTACTCGGCCAAGAACCGCTCGGCTTCGATCCGCATTCCGTATGTCGCCAGCCCGAAAGGCCGTCGCATCGAGGCGCGCTTTCCTGATCCGCTGTGCAACCCGTACCTCGGTTTTGCGGCGTTGATGATGGCTGGCCTTGACGGCGTGGAAAACAAGATCCACCCGGGCGAAGCAGCCACCAAGGATCTGTACCACCTGCCGCCAGAAGAAGACGCAAAGATCCCGACCGTCTGCCACAGCCTCGATCAGGCACTTGACTACCTGGACACGGGACGCGGCTTCCTGACCAAGGGTGGCGTATTCACGGACACGATGATCGATGCGTACATCGAGCTGAAGATGCAGGAAGTCACGCGTTTTCGCATGGCGACGCACCCGGTCGAATACGACATGTACTACTCGCTGTAATTAATTACAGTCAACCAGTAGCCAAAGGCCCCACTCGGGGCCTTTGGTGTTTCATGATCGAGACAAAAGCCTCGGCTGCGATCGTTTGTCCTTGTGAATCAAGGCCTTAATTGGCATTTTTGATGAGTTGCGCGATACTGAAAGGCCATACCCGGCACTTGTGCCAGGAGCAGTCATGAAGCGAAGTTCTTTCATCCCATTCGAAATCGCGAGGTTTGCCGCGACGGTTGCGGTCGCGGCAGTCTCCCTGATGGCGGCATCAACCATCCACGCCCAGGCCATCTACCGTTGCTCCGGCAATGTGTACACCAACGACATCGCAGAGGCCAGGGCCAAGAACTGCAAGACCATGGAAGGCGGCAACATCACGGTCGTTCAGGGCACACGGGTCAATGGCAACAACGCCGCATCTGCGTCACCTGTTCGCGTGGCAGCCGTGCAGCAAACATCTGGCGGACCGAACGCCCGCGTCGGCGGAGAAGAACAACGCGCCCGCGACTCCGATGCCCGCGCCATCCTTGAATCCGAACTCAAAAGGGCCGAGAGCCGCCAGATCGAGCTGGTCAAGGAATACAACAATGGCGAGCCCGAGAAGCAGGGACCCGAACATCGCAATTACCAGAAGTACCTCGACCGTGTCGCGGAATTGAAGGCCAGCATCGCGCGCAATGAGAGCGACATCGCGGGCATCCGTCGAGAGCTGACCCGCGTCAAGTAACGTCACATACTTCAGTGACAATCGGGACTTGACCCCGAAAGCCACCCTCACATCCCGGTTCCAGTCGCTGGACCTTTTGGCCACACTGGTCGCCGTCGTCAATGAGTCCGGCGGCGTCCTGTTTGCCAACTCCGCCCTCGAAGATGCGCTCGGCATTTCCCGCCGCGCCATTGAAGGCTCGGATCTCACCTTGTGCTTTACCGAACCGCACCTCCTGCGCAATGCGCTCGCGGGCGCCAGCAACAACGAATTCGCCGCGCTGCGTTACGACGCATGGTTTGAACGTCAGGGCTATGACGCGGTCCCTGTGCATGTCGTCGTCGCCCAGACCGAGCGAGCGCATGAATTTGTCGTGGAGTTGCTGCCACTCGAAGCCCAGGCCAAGCAGGACCGCGAAGAACGCCTCATCGACCAGGCGCAGGCCAACAAGGAATTGATCCGCAATCTGGCGCATGAGATCAAGAATCCGCTGGGCGGCATTCGCGGCGCGGCGCAGCTGCTTGAAATGGAGATCGACTCCAAAGACTTGAAAGAGTACACGCGCGTCATCATTCATGAGGCCGACAGACTTCAGACGCTGGTCGATCGCCTGCTCGCCCCGCACCGGCGTCCCCATGTTGTCGGCGACGTAAACATCCACGAAGTGTGCGAGCGGGTTCGTTCACTGATCCTGGCGGAGTTTCCGCGCGGCTTGAAGTTCGTGCGCGAATACGACACGTCGATCCCGGAGTTTCGTGGCGACCGCGAGCAGTTGATCCAGGCCGTGCTCAATGTCGCGCACAACGCATGTGAGGCGCTTTCAGAACGCATTGCGGCAGGCGATGCGCAACTGACTTTCAAAACGCGAATTTCAAGGCAGGTGACTTTTGGCAAGCAACGCTACCGACTGGCATTGGAATTGCATGTCATCGATAACGGGCCGGGCGTGCCGGAGTCGATCAGGGACCGGATCTTTTTTCCGTTGGTGTCGGGGCGGGATGGCGGTTCGGGGCTGGGGCTGACGTTGGCGCAAACCTTCGTGCAGCAGCACCACGGCCTGATCGAGTGCGATAGCGTGCCGGGGAAGACGGATTTCAAGATCCTGATTCCCTTGCCCTGAAAAGAGATAACAGTGACAGTGATGACCTGAGGCAACGAGAACATACATGAAGCCGATCTGGATAGTTGACGATGACCAGTCCATTCGCTTCGTGCTTGAAAAAGCGCTGTTGCGGGAGGACCTTCCCACGCGCAGTTTCACGAACCCGCGCGAAGTGCTGCAGGCCCTGGACTCCGGCGAAGACGACGATTGCCCTCAGGTGCTGGTGAGTGACATCCGGATGCCCGGAGGTTCGGGCCTGGACCTGCTGACCAAGGTCAAGGAAAAGCATCCTGGCCTTCCCGTCATCATCATGACGGCGTTCTCGGATCTCGACAGCGCGGTGTCGGCCTTTCAAGGCGGCGCGTTCGAATACCTCCCCAAGCCTTTCGATCTGCCCAAAGCGGTCGAGCTGATCCGGCGCGCTGTCGAAGAAAGCCAGCGCGAGGAGGTCGCGGAAGAGCGCATGGTGGCGGCACCTGAAATGCTGGGCCAGGCATCGGCAATGCAGGACGTATTCCGCGCGATCGGCCGTCTATCGCAGAGCAATGTGACGGTGATGATCACAGGCGAATCGGGCACCGGCAAAGAGCTTGTCGCTCGCGCATTGCACAAGCACTCGCCGCGTGCAGGGGGTCCCTTCGTCGCGATCAACACGGCGGCGATACCCAAGGACTTGCTGGAAAGCGAACTCTTCGGCCACGAGCGCGGTGCGTTCACCGGCGCGCAGACGATGCGTCGCGGCCGGTTCGAGCAGGCCGATGGCGGAACGCTATTTCTCGACGAGATCGGCGACATGCCGTTCGACTTGCAGACGCGTCTGCTGCGCGTGTTGTCCGACGGTCACTTTTATCGCGTGGGCGGTCACAACGCAGTCAAGGCCAACGTGCGAGTGATCGCAGCAACGCACCAGGACCTGGAGCAGCGCGTGCGAGAAGGCGCATTCCGCGAGGACCTGTTCCACCGTCTCAACGTGATCCGCCTGCGCCTGCCCGCACTGCGCGAGCGAATCGAAGACATCACGATGCTGGCCCGTCACTTCCTGCAAGTCAGCGCCAAGCAGCTGGGCGTGGAGCCCAAGCGGATTTCCGATGCTGCGCTGGTGCGTTTGTCTGCATTCGGTTTTCCTGGCAATGTTCGCCAGCTGGAGAACATCTGTCACTGGCTCACGGTGATGGCGCCCGCCCAGGTAATCGAGCCCAAGGATTTGCCTCCGGAAGTGCTCGCGGTGTCTGGCGATGCGCCAGCTCCGGCTCCAGGCTCATCGAGCGCAGGCGATACCGCGGTGGCTGCGACAGCTGAAGCAACTCCACGGGCAGCTGCGGCTTCAGGCGCACCCATCCCGGGCAACCCGGGAAGCTGGGAGTCGGGCCTTGAGGCGGAGGCGCTGGAGCTGCTCGTGAGCGGACGCCACGACGTCTGGGAAGCGCTGACCAAGCGGTTCGAATCCAGGCTGATCCTCACTGCACTTTCCAATACACGCGGGCGAAGGATCGAGGCGGCGCAAAAACTGGGAATCGGACGCAACACGATCACGCGCAAGATCCAGGAGCTGGGGCTGGAGTAGCTTCAGATCTCCACCGTCACCGGCGCATGATCACTCGGCTTTGCCCACTTGCGTGGAATACGGTCGATTGCGCACCCTTTGACTTGCGGCTTCAGCGCATCGCTCACCAGGATTTGGTCGATGCGCAATCCCCGGTTCTTCTGGTAACCCAGCATCCGGTAGTCCCACCAGCTGAAGCTTTTCTCGGGCTGATCGAACAGTCGAAAACTGTCGCACAGGCCGAGCCCGACGAGTTGCCGGAAATGCTCGCGTTCTTCCGTCGTGTGGTGGATCGTGTCCTTCAGCCCGACGGGATCGAAGGAATCGCGATCCTCAGGTGCGATATTGAAATCACCCACCAGCATCAACCTCGGGTGTCTTGCGAGCTCGCCGCGCATGTACGCGTTCAGTCCGCCCAGCCAGTTCATCTTGTACGCGAACTTCTCTGAGCCGGGCTCCTGGCCATTGACGAAATAGCCATTGACCAGGCGCAACTCACCATGAGGCGTGTCGATTGAAGCGGTGATGACGCGCGAGTGCTCATCGTCGAATCCCACGATGTTCTTCACGACATCACGCAGCGGCTCACGGCTCAGGATCGCGACACCGTTGTACGTTTTCTGCCCGAACACCGCGCAGTGCGCATAGCCTGCATCTCGCAGAGCGTCCAGTGGAAACTTGTCGTCGGTGAGCTTGAGCTCCTGAAGGCACAACACATCGACGGGGTTGGCTGCTGTCCAGTCCAGGACGTGCTGAAGGCGCGCGGTGAGTGAATTGACGTTCCAGGTGGTGATCTTCATGGCGACCTTAAAACAGCCGGTAATTCGCGGGAACGTTTCAACGATCCCGGATGATGTCGTTGTTCTGCAGGCTCACGAAGCTGTAGGCCAGCCCGTTGATGGACACATGCGATTCGCGGTGAACCTCCTGCCAATGTCCGCCCAGCTGTGGTGCAAAAGCATCGCCTTCGTAGTCGGCATCGATTTCGGTGACTTCGGCGATGTGCGCCAACGGTTCCGCCTGCGCATAGATCTCACCGCCGCCGATGATCCAGGCGCGAGGCTGATCCTCGCACAGGGCCATCGCCTGTTCGAGCGAGGAGGCCATGCTCGCGCCTTCCGCCGTCCAGCCAGACTGTCGCGTCACCACGATGTTCTTGCGACCCGGCAACGGACGAAACCGCAGCGGGATCGACTCCCAGGTCTTGCGACCCATGATGACGGGCGCGCCCATGGTGACCTGCTTGAAATGCGCCATGTCCTCGGGCAGGTGCCACGGCATAACGCCGTCCTTGCCGATAACGCCATTGCGCGATCGGACATAAATCAATCCCAATTTCATCGGTGAGAAATCCTAGACGGCGACCGGCGCCTTGATCGCACCGTGGCTTTCATAACCCGTGACCTCGAAATCTTCGAACTCATAGTCGAAGATGGACGCGGGCTTTCGCTTGATGTTCAGCGTGGGGTAGGGGTAGGGCGTGCGCGAGAGTTGCAATTCGACCTGCTCGTGGTGATTGCTGTAGATGTGGCAATCGCCGCCGGTCCAGATGAAGTCACCGACGTCCAGGTCGCATTGCTGCGCCATCATGTGGGTGAGAAGGGCGTAGCTTGCGATGTTGAATGGAACGCCCAGAAAGATGTCGGCACTGCGCTGGTAAAGCTGGCACGACAACTTGCCCGGGGCGCCAGCCAACTCCGATGGCGCTACATAGAACTGGAAGAACGCGTGGCACGGCGCCAGCGCCATCTTCGGAATGTCGCCAACGTTCCATGCACTCACGATGATGCGGCGCGAGTCCGGATGGGTCCTGATGGTCTTCACCGCTTCCGCGATCTGGTCGACATGACCGCCATCGGGTGTTGGCCAGCTGCGCCATTGCACGCCGTAAACCGGTCCGAGGTCGCCGTCGTCGTTTGCCCATTCGTTCCAGATACTGACGCCCCGATCCTTCAGCCAGTTGTTGTCGCTAGACCCCTTGAGGAACCACAGCAGTTCGTGAATGATCGACTTGAGGTGAACCTTCTTGGTGGTCACCAGCGGAAAGCCTTCGTTCAGGTCGAACCGCATCTGGTAGCCGAACACGCTGCGCGTGCCTGTGCCTGTACGGTCGGTTTTAGGTGTGCCATGCGCATAAACATGGCGCATGAAGTCCTCATATTGGGAGCGGGCGGGATTTGGGGAGATAGCCATGTCAATACGAACCAAAGAGGTTGTCGAGTGCGTCCTGAATTGTGAGCCTGTCTGCCGAGAGATTGGCTACCGGACGCCGCAATTCACCTGACGGGATTGCTGCAAGGGCTGATGTTTCCATGACAACAGCCTTTCCTTGCACACTCAACTCAGGATTCAAGCCTTTCGCGCGATAGGGGTAGTGGCTTGCCGTTCGCAACGGAACCACCACTCGTGTTTCGAGGCCGCTTATATAGTCGTTCTGGACGTCGAGCATGAACGGAATCAGCTTGCGATCTTCGACATCAGGATTGGCGTACACATCGAACCGGGTCAAGATCAGTCTTTCTTTCCGTCACCCAGACTGCGGGCGAAGCTTCGGTATTTGGCCAGTGGCAGGCCCTCTCTGGCGATGCGTGCGTTGTACGCCGCAATCGCTTCCTTGTTGTCTTCGTTCCAGCGTTCCCAGTACCTTCGCTTCACTTCAGCGGCCAGCAATTCATCAACCGTTTGCGAAACATTCATGCCCATTTCGCGTGCTGCTTCCAGCACCTTGGAATTGAGCGAAAGATTGGTCGGCTTCTTGGGCGCGTTGTCGAATTTGAGCATGTTAGAGATCCAAGATGGATGCGCATATTATATGCGCAGCACTCGCCCAGGGTTCAACGTATTGGCCGGGTCGAGCGCCGCCTTGATAGCCCGCATCATGCTCATCGCCACTGGCGATTTGTGATGTTCGAGCTTGTCGCGTTTCAGGCTGCCCACACCGTGCTCTGCAGAAATCGAGCCGCCGAACGCACGTACCGATTCGAACACCAGCGTGTTCACCCGATCTTCGTTTTCATCCAGGAAAGCCGCCATGTCACGGCCCGTAGGCGCCTGCACGTTGTAGTGCAGGTTGCCGTCGCCCAGATGCCCGAAGTTGACGAGCCGGATGCCCGGCAGCTCGCGCTGCAGCAGCGCATCGGTCACCCTGCAAAATTCGGGGATGCGCGACACCGCAATCGAGATGTCGTGCTTGATGTTCAGCCCCTCTTCGGCTTGCGCCAGCGGGATGCTTTCGCGGATATGCCAGAGCTGGTGCGCCTGCGCGAGATTCTCGGCAACCACCGCGTCGGTCACGATGCCTTCTTCAATCGCTGTTTCGAGCAGGCGCTCGAACTGCGTGCGCGCATGCACTTCCGATTCGTGGTCCGAGATTTCGATCAGCACGCAGTACGGTGACTGTTCGTACAGCGGCACCCGCATCTGCGTGAAGTGCTTTGCAACCAGGCTGAGGGCGAACTGGCCCATCACCTCGAAACCGGTGAGGCCTGCCCCGAGGGTTCGATGCGCCATGCCAAGCAGCGTCACAGCATTGTCGAGCGTCGGCACTGCGGCCCAGGCCGTGAGTTGCGAAGCGGGCAGCGGATGCAGCTTCATCGTCGCGGCCGTGATGATGCCGAGAGTGCCTTCGCTGCCGATGAACAGATCGCGCAGGTCGTAGCCGGTGTTGTCCTTGCGCAGGCCGGAAAGACCGTCCCAGATATCGCCGGACGCCGTAACCACTTCCAGGCCCAGACACAGGTCGCGCGTGTTTCCATATCGGACGACCTGCGTTCCGCCCGCGTTCGTCGAGAGATTGCCGCCAATCGTGCAGCTGCCTTCTGCGGCCAGGCTGAGAGGAAACAAAAAGCCTTTTTCGGCACAGGCTTCCTGCACCGATTGAAGAATGCAACCCGCTTCGACTGTGACCGTGAGGTTGTCCCCGTCCAGTGCGCGCACCCGATTCATCCGTTGCAAACTCAGCACCACCTGCGTACCCGATTCATCCGGCGTCGATCCGACGACCAGCCCGGTGTTGCCTCCTTGCGGCACGATCGACACCCCGGCTTTTGCGCACGCCTTCACGACGAGCGCGACTTCCTCCACTGACGCAGGGCGTGCAACCGCCAGCGCCTTGCCGTGCGAGCGCTTGCGCCAATCGCGTTCCCAGGCGCTCAGGTCGCCTTCGGTCAGCACGTTCGCATCCCCAAGCGCGGCGCGAAGTTCCCTAATGAGTGGATGAGGCAGCGGGTTCAATTCGGGCTTTCGAAAGCCGCGTGCGGATGTGCAGCACGCAGGCGGCAAACAGGGAAAGGCACAGCAGGATCTCGATCAGGGCGAGGATCGTGGTGACCGTATCTGCGCGATAGGCACGTACGACGCCTTCGGTGAAGTAGGGCCAGATGAGCAGGCTGACCCAGCGGTAGGTGTACATGCGATTGCGCAGCAGACCGGCGATCGGAATGCAAAGCGGCAACACCTTCAGCGCAAGCAGTGTGCCACCGGGCCGCAGGGGCGCCAGCCATAGCTCCCAGGCGACACCCAGAATGATGAGCCCGAGCAGGCTGCCGACGGCAAGCCAGCGTGTGGCGGTGACGGTTTCGCCGGTGCGTTGCGGAGAATCGGTGGTGTCCATGCCAGTGGCATCATAGCGACCGATGGAATTCCGACAGCTTACCGCCGACCTTGCCCGCTTCCTTCGGGAGCTTTCCGATTTCCCCTGGAAGTCTTCTGCCCTGACCTTGTTCGAGCGGTTTCGGGAAGACCGCCTCGGGCTGACGGCCAGCAGCCTGACATTCACGACCACGATGGCTCTGGTACCCATGATTACCGTGGCATTGGCCGTGTTCACTGCATTCCCGGTTTTCGGAAAGTTGGAGAGCTCGCTGCAGTCCTGGCTCGTGCAGAGCCTGATGCCGGATGCCATCGCGCGGCAGGTGCTGGGTTATCTCACCCAGTTTTCTGGCAAAGCAAGCCGCCTCGGCGCAGTGGGGTTCGCGGTTCTGTTTGTCACTGCACTGGCCCTGGTGCTGACCATCGACAAGACGCTCAACGCCATCTGGCGCGTGAAACGACCTCGCCCACTGCACCAGCGAGTCGTGATTTACTGGGCGGTGATGACGCTCGGGCCGCTGTTGCTCGGCGCTTCGATCAGCGTCAGTGCGTGGGCGCTTTCGGGCTCGCAAGGACTGGTGGCATCGGTGCCCGGCACCGTGCGAGTGCTGCTCGACATCCTTGAGTTCGTGCTGGTCACCGCTGGTCTCGCTGCCCTGTATCGCTTCGTGCCACACACGCCGGTGCGCAACACCCATGCGTGGGTCGGTGCGATTTTCGCGGGTATCGGCCTCGAAGTCGCGCGGCGTCTGTTGGCGCTTTACCTGAGCACCGTGCCGACCTACTCTGCGGTTTATGGTGCATTCGCAACGGTGCCGATCCTGCTGGTGTGGATCTATGTGGCCTGGACTGTGGTGTTGCTGGGCGCGGTTATTGCGGCATACCTGCCGGTGATGATGGCAGGCTCTCGCAGGCGAGCCACAACGCACGGCTGGCAATTTCAGCTGGCCGTCGAAGTGCTGGGCTTACTCGACAAGGCGCGCAACACCGCAGCACGCGGATTAAGTGCACCCCAATTGGTGGAAGCGATGCAGGTGGAGGCCTTGCAGCTGGAACCCGTGCTCCAGACGCTGGTGGCGCTCGACTGGGTGGGCCGAGTGAACGAAGTCGATGACGGGGAGGGCACGCGTTACGTGATGCTTGCGGATATTCAATCCACGGAGATGGAGCCGCTGATGCGGCACCTGTTGCTGCCTCATTCCGACGCGACCGACAAGCTCTGGAAAAGCGGACAGCTTTCTAATCTGTACCTGAAGGATGTGATCTGACGCGCATCTATGCCACTGCGAACGGCGCGTGCAAGAACCCGCGAAATCGTGCGCGTCCGCCGCGCTCGGGGGCGGCGGTGAGTTTGTAATGGGGGAAGCGGCGCATGAATCGCCCGATGGCAATGCGTCCTTCGAGGCGAGCCAGGCTCAGCCCGGCGCATTGGTGAATCCCGAAGCCGAACGCAAGGTGGCGATTGTCCTGCCGGGTGAGATCGAGCACATCGGGGTTTGCAAACTGCGCGCCATCGCGGTTGGCCGCTCCGATGCACAGCGTCACCAGAGTTCCTTCGGCGAGCTTGACACCGCCGACGCGAACCGGCTTCACCGCTCGCCTGTTGCCCAGCTGGTTCGATGACTCGAAACGCAGAAATTCATCCACGGCAGCCGCCATGATTTCTCCAGCGGACTGAGCGTCGCCGCCTGTATTCGCGAGGGCTGCGTGCAGTGCCAGTCGCTCATCCGGCCACTCCTGCAGCGACACCAGGGCGTTACCGATCAGGTTGGTGGTGGTTTCGTGGCCTGCGTTCAAGATGAACACGCAGTTTTGCAGCAACTCGATCTCGCTCAATTGCTCGCCGCCGGCCTCGCCCTGGATCAGCCGGGTGAGCACATCGTGTTCGGGGTCGCCAGGGTTCTTGCGTCTTTCGGCGACAAGCAGGCGCAGACAGGCAAGGAATTCCGTGACGCTTCGATTGCCCCGTGCCTCCTGTTCTGGCGTGAGCCGTGCCTCGAGCGCACCGAGAATCGCGAGCGACCAGCCGCGCAGGGGCTCGCGGTCTTCGTGCGGAACACCCAGCAGATTTCCGATGATCTCCACCGGTATCGCCGACGCAAAATCTTCGATCAGGTCACCGCCGCCCTTGTGCCCGATGGCGTCGAGGAGGCGATCGACAAGAAGAATCAACCCCGGCTCCATGTCCGCGATTGCACGGCGTGTCAGCGCGCCCATGATCAATCGCCGCACGCGCGTGTGCAGGGGCGGGTCGTTGAAAACCAGGCTGGTGGTGTGATGCTCCAGCAAAGGCGAGCCCGCGCCGTACTTCGGAGTGAACTCCACCTTTTTGTCCGAACTGAAGGACGGGGCATCGCGGTACACGGCCACCAGATCTTCGTGACGTGTCAGGAAGATCGATCCGTCGGGCATCACCTTCAAGGGCTCTTGGTCTCTCAGCAATGCATAGACAGGGTAGGGGTTTGCGTAGAAGTCGGCGGGTAGCGCACGCAGGTCGAAAGCGCGCGCGATCTCGCGTGCGCGTTCTGCGGCCATGGGCGGTGTGGAGATGATGCTCATGGTCGGATCCATGGCGATAGCCGCGCCCTCATCTCTTGATGTCAAGGAAATCGGTCAACGCAAAGAGGACCTGGTCAGGAGCCTCTTCCATCATCTGGTGACCGGCCTCGACCATCACCGTCTTGGAGCGGGGCGACCGGGCTTGCAGCGTCTGGGCCATGCGTGGCAGCGTCATCGAGTCGCTTCTGGCCAGCAGGAAGAGCACGGGGCACTTCACCTTTTCAATCGCATCGTCACCGCCCTGGTACTCATCGCAAGCCTTGAAGCCGCGATGGAAGAGATTGACCCTGGGGTTGCTGGCCAGCACGCGACGCATCAATGCCCGGCCGCCTCCGTACAGCCACGTTCCGGGTCCCGCCGAGGAGGGCGGCGGAGCGAGCGTGGCGTGCGAATAGATGTTGACCATGTCGATGGCCTTCATCGGTGTATTGAGCGAGCTGTCTAGCAAGGCGGGCGAAACCTTCATCGGGAAGGCGGTGCCGACCAGGGCGAGGTGGCTCACGCGGTCGGTCGACGTGGCCGTCGCTTCCAGTGCTATGAGTGAACCGAAGCTGTGCCCGACCAGGGCCGCTTGTTTCACGCCCGCTGCATCGAGCAGGTCGAACACGAACTTTGCTGCTTCTTCCACGGACTGGGGCGGCTCGCCTTCGCTCTTGCAGTGCCCCGGCAAGTCGGGCGCAAGCACGTTCCAGCCGTGATTGGCAAAGTAGCGGGTCTGCAGGGCCCACACGCTATGGTCGTTGAGCACGCCGTGGATGAAGACGACTGTTGGCCGGGACGCATCGAAGGCTTTGCCGCCGGTGTAGCAGTAGGTGTTGTGGCCCTGGACTTTGACGTACATGTCAGGCCCCTGCCTTCTCGGCCGCCTTCAATGCACGCTTCAGATCGTCCAGCAAATCGTCCGCATCTTCCAGGCCGATCGACAGCCGGATCGTGCCCTGCGTGATGCCAGCACCGGCAAGTGCATCGTCCGTCATCCGAAAGTGCGTGGTGCTCGCAGGGTGAATGACGAGCGACCTGCAATCACCGACGTTGGCAAGGTGACTGAAAACCTTCAGGGACTCCACGAATTTCTTGCCCTGCTCACGATTGCCCTTGACGTCGAAGCTGAACACCGAGCCCGCCCCGCGTGGCAGGAGTTTCTTCGCCAGCGCATGGCTTGGATGCGATTCGAGCATCGGATGCCCTACCCTGGAAACCAGCGGATGCGCGGCCAGAAACTCGACGACCTTGCGCGTATTGGCCATATGGCGATCCATCCGCAACGACAGCGTCTCGATGCCCTGCAGGATAAGCCAGGCGGTGTGCGGACTCATGCACGCGCCGAAATCGCGAAGCCCCTCGCGCCGGGCACGCAGCAGGAATGCACCCACCGTCGATTCTTCGGTGAAGACCATATTGTGAAAGCCTGCATACGCTTGAGTCAACTCCGCGAACTTGCCGGATTTCTCCCAGTCAAACGATCCGCCATCAACCACCAATCCCCCGATCACGGTGCCGTGCCCCGAGAGAAATTTGGTCGCCGAGTGATAAATGAGATCGGCGCCCAGGTCAAATGGCTTCATGAGGTAAGGCGTGGTGAAAGTCGCATCCACCAGCAACGGAACGCCTGCCTCGTGCGCGATGGCGCTCACGGTCGGTATGTCCAGCACATCCAGGCCGGGA
The DNA here is from genome assembly GCA_046597415.1 of Ramlibacter sp. Taxonomy (GTDB): domain Bacteria; phylum Pseudomonadota; class Gammaproteobacteria; order Burkholderiales; family Burkholderiaceae_C; genus Ramlibacter. The sequence goes on along the minus strand of JBKJKT010000166.1, from coordinate 3,857 downwards.
TTGCCGACCGTTTCGCCAAACAGGAGTTTGGTGTTGGGCTGGATCGCTGCGCGCCACGCGTCGATATCCCCGGGCTTCACAAACGTCGTGTCGATGCCGAACCTCCGCATCGTGTAGTGCAGCATGTTCTGCGAGCCGCCATAAAGCGCAGAGCTGGCTACGATGTGTGAGCCCGCACCCATGATGGTTGCGATTGCCAGGTGCAGGGCGGCTTGACCGCTGGAGGTCGTGATCGCACCGACGCCGCCTTCGAGGGCCGAGATGCGCTGTTCCAGCACAGCATTGGTCGGGTTGCTGATGCGTGAATAGACATGACCTGAGCGCTCCAGGTTGAAGAGCGCCGCCGCGTGGTCGCTCGATTCAAAAACGAAGGAGGTGGTGAGGTGGATCGGAACGGCGCGCGCGCCGGTTGCTGGATCGGGCTGTGCGCCTGCGTGAAGCGCCAGCGTGTCGAAGCCGGGGTCTGAGTAACCGGGCATGAAATGCTTCTCCTGGGTCTGAGCCAGCTCGGATGTCTGCTCTATGGAACTGCCCCGCATTGTGGGCTATATTGGTTCCACGGGGCAGCGGCACCCGCACTTCAGGAGACAGTCATGAAAGTCAGCGACATCCTTCGCGTGAAGGGCAACACGCTCTACACCGTTGCGCCCGACGAGCCGTTGTCACGTGCAATCGACATCATGGCCGAGAAGGACATCGGCTCGCTGGTGGTCATCGACCACGGCGAGCTCACCGGCATGCTCACCTTTCGCGAGCTGATCGTGTGCATCGTGAAGAACGGTGGTGCCGTGGGCAACACGCTCGTGCGCACCGCGATGGACGACCATCCGCTTACCTGCACGTCTGAAACCGAACTGGACGAAGTGCGCCGGATGATGCTGGACCGTCACGCGCGCTACATGCCGGTGATGGACAAGCGCATGCTCATGGGCGTGATCAGCTTCTACGACGTCGCCAAGGCAGTCGTGGACAGCCAGAACTTCGAAAACAAGATGCTCAAGGCCTATATCCGCGACTGGCCGGGCGGTGAGGAAGACCAGCAGACGGGCTAGGGCTCTTGCTCGGGGATAATCCCCGCCATGAGCGGCAATACCTTCGGCACACTATTCGCGGTCACCAATTTCGGCGAGTCGCACGGCCCTGCAATCGGCTGCGTCATTGATGGCTGCCCCCCCGGGCTTGAACTTTCTGTAGCCGACCTCCAGCCCGATCTGGATCGCCGCCGGCCAGGCACCAGCCGCCATGTCACCCAGCGCCAGGAAGAAGACAAGGTCGAGATCCTGTCGGGCGTTTATGAAGGCCGCACCACCGGCACGCCGATCTGCCTGCTCATCCGCAACATGGACCAGCGCAGTAAGGATTATTCGGAGATTGCGCGCACCTTCCGTCCGGGTCACGCTGATTACACCTATCTGCAGAAGTACGGCCTGCGCGATCCGCGCGGTGGAGGACGAGCATCGGCGCGGCTCACGGCGCCCATGGTCGCAGCGGGAGCGGTCGCGAAGAAGTGGCTTGCGCAAAAGTACGGCACGCTGTTCCGGGGCTGCATGCAGCAGATCGGCGATATCGCCATCGGGTTCGAAAGCTGGGAGCACGTCGCGAACAACGCATTTTTCGCCCCGGTGTCAGATGTGTCGCAGCTCGAGGCCTATATGGACCACCTGCGCAAGTCCGGCGACTCGTGCGGTGCGAGGATTCGCGTGACTGCTTCATCGGTGCCGGTTGGCCTGGGCGAGCCGTTGTTCGACAAGCTCGATGCCGACATCGCCTACGCAATGATGGGCATCAATGCGGTCAAGGGTGTGGAAATCGGCGCAGGGTTCGACAGCGTGACGCAGCGCGGCACGACGCACGGGGACTCACCGACGCCGCGCGGATTTCGTACCAATAACGCGGGCGGCACGCTGGGCGGGATCAGTTCCGGGCAGGACCTGGAAATCTCGATTGCGATCAAGCCCACCAGTTCGATCATCAGCCCGCGCGAGACGATTGACGTGGATGGCCAGGCCACTGAAGTAGTGACCAAGGGTCGGCACGACCCCTGCGTGGGGATTCGAGCCACGCCAATTGCCGAGGCGATGCTTGCCCTGGTTGTGATGGAGCATGCGCTGCGTCACCGCGCGCAGAACGCCGATGTGATCGCACCGGTCACCCCAATCGCCTCGTCCTTTCTTTAGCGCAGCTCAGGGCCTTGTCGGCAAAGTCCTACACGCCGCACCCGCGTGGTTTGACAGGGCCTGATAACACCGCGTGCCATCGTGCTCCATCGAATGACGAAGGAGCCGTAATGGCAACAGCCAAGCCGAAAAAGACCCACTCTACGGGCGCTGAGGGCACCGTGGCCCAGCATCGCGAGATGCAGCGCGAGCAGGACGCGAGGGACAAGGCGCAAGCAAAGAAATCGGAAACCGAATCGAAAAAAGCTGTCCAGACCGGATTGAGAAAGCGCCCCGCACCACCACTGCCTGCCCAGCATCTGGTCAAGCCCGGACTCGAAGCCGATATGGAGCTCAAGCCGCAATTTCTCGCGTCCGAGTACGCCGGCAGCGGCAAGCTCAAGGGCATGGTCGCCATCATCACGGGCGGTGATTCAGGAATTGGTCGCGCGGTGGCGGTTCTTTTCGCACGCGAAGGAGCTGATGTCGCGATTGTCTTTCTCAGCTCCCACGAAGACGCCCAGGAAACGCAGCGCTACATCGAAGCCGAAGGTCGCGAATGCCTGCTGATTGCGGGCGACGTGAGAGATTCGAAGTTCTGCGCCGACGCTGTCGGGCAGACCGTCAAGAAGTTTGGCGGCCTGGACATCCTGGTGAACAACGCGGCCTTCCAGCTGCATGCAAGCAGCCTGGAGGATGTGACCGATGAACGCCTGGAGATGACCTTCCACACCAACATCTTTGGCTACTTCTACATGGCCCGCGCGGCAATCCCGCACCTGAAGCAGGGGTCTTGCATCATCAACACCGGGTCGGTCACAGGTCTGCAGGGCAGCGCGCAACTGCTCGACTACTCGGCAACCAAAGGCGCAATTCACGCCTTCACGATGTCGCTCGCCAGCAATCTCATCGACAAGGGAATCCGGGTGAATGCTGTGGCGCCGGGGCCGGTGTGGACACCCCTGAATCCCGCAGACAAGGAACCGAAGGCGACCACGGAATTTGGCAAGGACACCGACATGAAGCGGCCGGCTCAACCCGAAGAGATTTCACCGGCCTATGTGTTCCTCGCCTCGCCGGTGTGCTCCAGCTACATCACCGGTGTCGTGCTGCCTATCACCGGCAGCGTGGGCAGCTGATGTAGAGTATTCGGCATGACCACGCCCATCAAACTCGATTTCGTCTCCGATGTTTCCTGCCCCTGGTGCGCCATCGGCCTGGCATCGCTGGAAACAGCCCTCAAACGTCTGGATGGCGAGGTCGAGGCTACGCTGCACTTCGAGCCCTTCGAGCTCAACCCCGGCATGCCGCCCGGTGGACAGGACATCACCGAGCACCTGACGCAAAAGTACGGATCGACTCCTGCACAGCAGGAGGTTGCGCGCGACGCCATCCGCGAAAGAGGCAAGGCGTTGGGTTTCGAGTTTCGCAAGGAGGGGCGCGGGCGAGTCTACAACACCTTCAATGCGCATCGGCTCCTGCATTGGGCCGGCCTCGAAGGTGGTGGCTACCAGCACGCGTTGAAACAGGCTCTGCTCGCAACGTACTTCACTGATGGCAAGAGCCCGGAAGACAAGGACGTGCTCGTCGGCGCGGTGGAAAAAGCGGGACTGGATGCACGGCGCGCGCGCGAGATTCTCGATAGCAGCGAATACGCCGACGCAGTGCGAGAACGTGAATCGTTCTATCAGCAACAGGGCA
>JBKJKT010000129.1:0-20356 GCA_046597415.1 Ramlibacter sp. | reverse complement strand
CAAATCAGGGGCTACCTGCCAAAGATGCTCGATCGTAGTCAGTCCGTCCCAACCAGGTGGCATGCGCATATCGACAAACGCCAGCGCGTAGGGACGGCCCTCAAGGCTGGCAGACTTCAACAAGCGTAAGCCTTCTTCGCCACTGGAAGCGCAATCGAGTTCAAATACCGAGCGCTGCACTGTCGTGGCGCCGAAAAGCACACCTTCCGCTTCATCGAGTGAGGCCGAGCCACGCAGCGGCGTCAGAACCTTGCGAAAGTCTTCATGGATCGACGGCATGTCGTCCACCAGAAGTATTCGGCTAAAGCATTTGTTCATGGCAAACCGGTAAAGAAGTCGCAGGTTTAACACCTCCTCGCGTCATGCGCCAGCAGTTTCCAGCACGCCCTATACGGAAGGATGGGGGACCGGGGTATGGACAAGAAAGTGTGCATTTCCAGCCTTGCGTGCGATGCCCCCTATGCAAGAATGAACGCACAGGGAGGTGGCCAGCGGCAAGGTAGCGTGTTCACGAACACGCCCGCCGCAGTTTCACGGGCTTGATTCGATGACCGCTTGGTTCGCATGTCAGCATCCTGAACAGATCCGGATCGCCCAGTCCGTGGCGATGGTCGCTCGGTTGCGGGGAAATGCGGCGTTCATGGTCAGCATGATGGCGCTCGCGTTGATGGTGCAGATCCATTCCGGCCTCGGGTGGATGGCCGCCGCCTGGCAGGTCACCATGGCAGCGGTTGTCTGGACCTCGCTTGTCAGCTGGACCCGCCTGCGGGATAGCACCCCGACAGAAATCGATTCAAAGCAAAACATTCGACGCCTTGCCCACTCCGCCGCATTGTGCGGTTTCTGCTGGGCTGCAGGGCTCGTGGCATGGGCTTCGCCCGAAGAGCCCCAACTGGCCCTGGTAGCAGTCGCCACGTCGTTGATCTTCGCTACACACGCGTCCGCAAACTGGTATTTCGCACCCTGGGCGGTGGTGGCGTTTTCGGCGCCGCTGATTGCGGGTTCGATCTTCGTGTTCGTATCGACTCAGGAAGCACAGATCGCGCAGGTCGGAATACTGCTGATAGCCCTCCACGCGCTGACTACGTTTTGGCTGCTGCGAAAGAACTGGGACAACTTTGCAAAACTTATTGCCATGGATGTCGAGCGAAACCGGCTGTCAGCCATGCTGCAGGAACAAAAGGAAATTGCTGAAAAGGCCGTTCAGCTCAAGTCGCGTTTCCTTGCTTCGGCAAGCCATGACCTGCGCCAACCCATGCACGCCATCTCGCTTTACCTGGACGGGCTGGCGCAACTCGACCTGCCAGAGCGCGCCCGATCCGTCGTCGCAGATGCCCGGGTCTGTACGCACGACTTGATCGACATGTTCCGTTCCTTGCTCGACATCTCCCGGCTGGACGCACATCAGGTGATTCCAGCACTTGGCATTTTCAGCGTCGGAGACATGATGTCCCGCGTTGAAAAGGAGTTCCATCCGCTGGCAGTCGCGCGTGGCATTCGCCTCAAGGTGGGGCCCTGTACAGCGCACGCCTACAGCGACCCCGTGATGGTGGAGCGCATCGTGCTGAACTTTGTCAGCAACGCCGTTCGCTACACCCCAAATGGGGGCCGTGTGCTGGTAACTTGCCGAGTTCGCGGCAGTTCCCTGCGCCTTGCGATCTATGACACGGGCAAAGGCATTCCCGAGTCGGAGCAGCAGGCGATCTTCGATGAGTTCCGAAGGCTGGACCCATCCCGCCCGCACGATCGGACCGGAGGGCTCGGCCTCGGTCTGGCCATCGTTCGAAGGTTGGCGCTTGCGCTTCGCCTTCCGATAACCCTGCGATCGACGCCCGGAAAGGGTTCGATGTTTGCCGTTGACCTGCCGCTTAGCCACGTTTCCCGCGGCCGCCCTGCAGCGACGGTCGCGGAACGATCCCTTGCAGGCCGGCTCATCGTCCTGATTGACGACGAACAGTCGATCCTGCGGGCCGCCTCGTTCATCTTGCAGGTTGCCGGTTGCGAAGTGATCTGCGCAAAGTCCGGGCTGGAAGCCACACGGCTACTTGCTGACACTACCCGCGTGCCAGACGCCATCGTTTGCGACTATGAACTTAACGACGCCTGCAAGGGCTCCCAGGTCATTCGCAAGCTCAGGGACGAATTCAATCTCGATATTCCGGCGGTACTTGTCACAGGAAATACTACCGGCGGGATGGTGGAGACCGAAGCAGGGGAGTTGGGTATAGGGGTGCTTTACAAACCATTAGAGGCTGCAGCACTGACCGGTTCGCTGAAAGAACTTCTGTTCGCAAAGGAGCGATGAGATGGACAAGATCGTATTGGTGGTTGACGACCATCCCCTGTTTCGACGCGCGCTCGTGAGCCTCGTCGAAGAATCGCGGGCGTGTAGCGAAGTCATCGCTGCCGCCAGCGCCGAAGAGGGGCTGGCGCGCGTGCGGGAAACAAACGTGGATCTCATCCTCCTGGACCTGGGCTTGCCCGGAGCCGCAGGAGTTGACGCGATCAGCCTGTTTCGCCGCGCATCGGAGGCAAAGATTGTCGTCGTGTCTGCGTCGGAACATCGGCAGGAAATCGCGGCCGCAACCCGGGCTGGAGCGAGTACCGTCGTATCCAAAAGCGTTTCGATGGAAACGCTCAGGGATGTCGTGCACCGCGCGCTCACCGACTCGCTACCCGAGCAGAAGTGGATTCGCCCCGCAGGCTCCCTGTCACTGGGCGACGATGTAGAACGCGGGCTGACCGTGCGCCAACAGGAGATCGCAACGCTTCTGATGGAAGGGCATTCCAACAAGGAAATCGGCATGCGCCTGAACCTGGCCGAAATCACCGTCAAAACCCACCTCACCGCAATTTTCCGGTTGCTCGGCGTCGTCAACCGCACCCAGGCTGTGGTTGCGATTCGCAGGTTGGGGATCGACTACGGAGCTGGCCGGAGCACAACCTCACCAAGCGTCAGTGCACTTTGAAGTGCTGTTAGGTCGTGCGGTGCAGGCGCGGTATTCTTGAACGCTCCTGAACAAAGGCATCTGTCATGACCCTATACCGGATTCGCGGCAAGTCGCCCGCAATTGCACCGAGCGCGTTTGTCGCCCCTGAAGCAACACTGGTGGGCGATGTGAGCGTCGGCGAGCACGCCAGCTTATGGTTCGGCGCTATCGCTCGCGGGGACAACGAACCGATCCGGATCGGCGCGTCGAGCAACATCCAGGAGGGCGCCGTGCTCCACGCCGACCCGGGCTACCCACTCACGATCGGCGAGGGCGTCACGGTCGGACACCAGGCGATGCTGCACGGCTGCTCCATCGGCAATGGCTCTCTCATCGGGATACAGGCTGTGGTAATGAATGGGGCCGTGATCGGCGCCAACAGCATCGTGGGCGCCGGCGCCGTGGTCACGGAGCGCAAGGTTTTTCCCGAACGGTCGATGATCCTGGGTGCACCCGGAAAAATGGTGCGGGCGCTCACCAATGAAGAGGTTGCCGCGCTCGCCGCTGCGGCGCAAAACTATGTGAATCGCACTGCCGAGTTCAATGCTGAACTCGAGCGCGTTGGGTAGCGCAGCGCTGCCACCCGCACTCACATGTCATCCCGACCTGGCAGGCCACGGCAGCTTGGAACCTTGTGGCTGGACCTGTGCCAGGATTTCCAGCACTGCCGCCTCGAGGGCGACAACAGGTTCATTGGCTCCGACCCTGCCAATTGACGATCGGGTTACCCAATCGTCCAGCAGATGCAGGCGGCACGCCGGTGACAGGCTGACCGGGCGCAGGGCGTTGTCTCGTATGAACCGGTCAATGATTGTTCGAAATTGCTCAAACCGCTGCAGCCCGTTGCGGTCTGACGTGAAGCTCCAGTAAGCAATCAGAAATTCGACATCCGCGCCGTTGCTCATGCGGGTGAAGTAGTCCCGGAGCATCTGTCGCTCCAGAGGCTTGACCAGCGAATCCGGTATGGCGAGCTGGACACGTCTCGGACCCGCCTGTCCGGCGCGGATACGAACAAGAAATCCGGCGACGGACCTTGCGGCGCCGCACACGAAGAGCGTGACCGAACGCATAGGTGCTGAAGGAACAATTCGGGTCGCACGGATCGCAGGCGCCTGGGGTGCGTCTGAGTGCCGGGTGAAAGGCGGCATGGTCGTCCTCTTGATGTGAATGGCTGCCAATGAACCTGTTCCTGTTCATCGCTGAATCCAGCTTATTCACTACACCGCGCTCCAATAAGATACATAAGTATCAAAAAAAGAGGCGTGGTGGGGGATGCTGCCACCGCACCCGCGCGACTAGGGCGTGGTCGCGGCCAGTCGTATTGGAATTGCCACAGGGACCCCACGCTCTGCAGCATCTTCACTCGCGAGCCAAGTGCTCATGTCGCCACTCTCGTCGGAGAGCCGGGCACTGCCAAAGCCCGAGAGCTTCGCATCCATGAGGTGACTTGGGACAACATGCCCAAGCGCACGAAACATGTTGTCCACACGTCCGGGAAATTTGCGGTCCCACTCGGTCAGCATGTCCTTCATGGCGCGGCGCTGCAGGTTGGGCTGCGAGCCGCACAGGTCGCACGGGATGATTGGAAATTCCATCGCTTCCGAATAGGCCTTGATGTCCCGTTCCTTGCAATAAGCAAGCGGCCTGATAACCACATTCCGGCCATCATCGGAAAGCAGCCTGGGTGGCATCGCCTTGAGGGTGCCGCCGTGGAACATGTTGAGCAGGAGCGTCTCGAGGATGTCTTCGCGGTGATGGCCCAATGCGATCTTGGTCGCGCCGATTTCCTGAGCCGTGTTGTAGAGAATTCCGCGGCGCAGCCGGGAACAGAGCGAACAGGTGGTCTTGCCCTCGGGAATCTTGTCCTTGACGATGGAATAGGTGTCCTGCTCGATGATGCGAAAGGACACGCCCAGCCGCGTGAGGTACTCGGGCAGGATGTGCGCAGGGAAATTGGGCTGCTTCTGGTCAAGGTTGACCGCGATCACCTCGAAATCGATGGGGGCAACTTCGCGCAGATACAGCAGCGAATCGAGCATCGTATAACTGTCAGCCCCGCCGGAAAGACACGCCATCACGACATCGCCCTGCTCGATCATCTGGTAGTGCACAACGGCCTCACCGACCAGTCGCCGGATCCGTTTTCGAAGCTTGTTGAACTCGATATCTTTCATGTCGCCTGCCCGGTGTTTGAGGAATTGTAGACAGGGGACACAATGAGAGTTCGAAAGGACGCATTGCGGGAACACTTGCAGAGCCCCGCATGTCATAAATGATCATGAAACACTTCGCATTCAAACTTGCGGGCCTGTGTGCAATGGTTGTGGCCCTGGCCGGTTGCGCCACGACGTTCGTTGTGGACAGCAACGTACAGGCGTTTTCCTCCTTGCAGGCCGTGCCGGCCGCGCCGACTTACCGGTTCGAGCGGCTGCCGTCGCAGCAGGAACCCGGTCAGGCTGAATTTGAAGCTCTTGCGGATGGCGCGCTCCATAAAGCGGGATTGCGCCGTGATGATTCGAATGCCCGATACACCGTACAGCTGACCGGTCGCACGCAGCGCATTGCCTCGCCATGGGCAGACCCGTGGGATTCGATGTGGGGCGGTGGTTTTCGCTGGGGGCGGCGCAGCCATTTTGGGCTCATGGGCCGCATGGAATCACCCTGGTTTCACCGGGAAGCGGCGATTGTGGTGCGCGAGCTTTCGACGAACAAGGTGGTGTTTGAAAGCCGCTCGGTTCACGACGGTCCCTGGATGGACAGCAGGAGCGTGTTTCCTGCCATGTTCGACGCGGCGCTGCAGGGCTTTCCCCAGCCGCCGTCAGGTCCGCGCAGGATCGAAGTGACGGTCGGCACTCCTGGGCCTTCCGGTAAATAGCAGAGCCGAACATTTGGGCACTTTTTGCCCTCGCAAAGTCTGTATCACCTTCTAGAATGAAGGTGGATGGAAGCGACCCGAATCATTGCCGTGCGCCACGGGGAAACCTCGTGGAATGCAGACGCACGCATCCAGGGTCAGCAGGACATCGGGCTCAACGACACCGGCCGCTGGCAAGCCCGGCGAGTGGGTGAGGCGTTGGCGAGCGAAGACATTTCGGCCGTCTATTCCAGCGATCTGGGCCGCGCTCAGCAGACCGCCCAATCCATCGCCGAAGTCGCAGGCATTCCGGTCGTGCCCGATGAGGGTCTGCGCGAACGCGGCTTCGGCATGTTCGAAGGCAAGACTTTCACCGAAATCCACGAAAGCTGGCCCGATCACGCACACAACTGGCGCAAACGCATCCCGGAATGGGAGCCGCCCGAAGGCGGGGAATCGCTACTCAAGCTGCGTGAGCGTGTCATGAAAACCATGCAGGCCCTTGCGCAGCGGCACCCCGGTGAACAGATCGTGGTGGTCGCGCATGGCGGGGTGCTTGATACTCTCTACCGGATCGCGACAGGCCAGGAAGTCAATTCGCCGAGGACCTGGGAGCTTCCCAACGGGGCCATCAACCGCCTGTTGTGGACTCCCGAGGGATTCACCCTGGTCGGCTGGTCCGATACCCAGCACCTGGACAATGAAGCTTCCGACGAAAACACCAGTTTCTGATTCGCTCCTGGCCCTTGTGGGTCAGAGCGTCCACGCCATCGACACGCCTTCGCTGGTCCTCGACCTCGACGCGATGAAGCGCAACCTTGCTCGCATGGCGGAATTCGCGCGCAAGCACGATGTCCGCTGGCGCGCGCACGCGAAAATGCACAAAAGCTCGGCAATCGCAAGGCTGCAGATGCAGGCGGGAGCTGTGGGCGTCTGCGTGCAGAAGACCGCCGAAGCCGAAATCATGGTCGCCGGAGGCGTCAATGACGTCTACATCAGCAATGAAGTGATTGCGCCGCAAAAGCTCGCACGCGTTGCAGCGCTCGCGCACAGGCTTGCGACTGAGAACGGAAAGCTGGCAATTGCCGTGGACAGCATTGAAGGCGTCTCGCGCCTGGCGACGGCCATGAATGAAGCACGCGTCCAGCAGGCCAATGCGCCGGGCGCGATCGTCGATGTTTTTGTTGAACTCAATGTCGGCCAGGGACGCTGCGGCGTAACCCCAGGAGAGGCAGCCGTGCCTTTGGTTCACGAAATTCGCAAGCACCCTGCCCTGCGTTTCGCGGGCCTGCAGGCCTACCACGGCAAGGCCCAGCATTTGCGCGGGGCTCGCGAACGGCGCGATGCAATTGCAGTGGTGGTCGATGATGTCGTACACACCCGAAAGCTGATCGAAGCCGAAGGCATTCCGGTCGAACTGGTGACCGGCGCGGGTACCGGTAGCATGGTGTGCGAAGCCGCTAGCGGGGTTTATGGTGAATTGCAGGCCGGCTCTTTTCTCTTCATGGATGCCGACTACGCGCAAAACGAACGCGACCCCGCGCAGCCCAACTTCGAACACGCCCTCTTCGTGAAGACCCAGGTGATCAGCACAAGCGACACCCACGCTGTTTGCGACGCCGGCCACAAGAGCCATGCCATCGATTCAGGTTTGCCGCGCGTGCACACGTTCGATTCAGAAGCGGCGCTGGAGTACAGCAACGGTGGCGACGAACACGGCATCCTTCGCACAGGCGGCGCAAGCATTCGCCTTCCGGCGCTAGGCCGGTTCCTCTGGCTTATTCCAGGCCACTGCGACCCGACGGTGAACCTGCACGACGTGATGATCGGCGTTACCGGCGGTCTTCGCAGTGGAACGGTGGAACGCATCCTCAGGGTTGACGCTCGGGGCGCTCTCACCTGAAGGCAGGACAATCGGGCCATGAGTCCGAGCCAGATCATCGTTCTTGCAACACCGGTTTTCTTCGGCCTCATTGCTATTGAGTTCGCGTGGGGCTGGTACCGAAAGCGCAACACGTATCGCCTCAACGACGCTGTCAACAGCATCAGCCTGGGGATGTTGAGCCAGATCAGCGCTGTGTTCACGCGGCTCTTTCGCGTGGGCATCTATACGGCGGTGTACGGCCTGGTTTCCCTATGGCACAACGAGGCCTTCTGGACCGCCTGGTACGGCTGGTTGCTGGCCCTGGTTTTCTACGACTTCTGCTACTACTGGCTGCACCGCGCGGGGCATGAGACGGCGCTCTTCTGGGCGGCGCACGTTGTGCATCACCAGAGCCAGGACTACAACCTCTCGACCGCGCTGCGGCAGACCAGCTCGGGCGCACTTTTCGGCTGGGTTTTTTACGTACCCATGGCAATCGCGGGTGTGCCGCCCCTTGTCTTCGGTGTGGTGGCACTCATCGACCTGCTGTATCAGTTCTGGGTACATACGGAACATGTGCCGAAGCTGGGGTGGTTCGACCGCTGGCTCTGTTCGCCGTCAAACCACCGCGTGCATCACGCGGTCAATGACATGTATCTCGATCGCAACTACGGCGGCGTGCTGATCATCTGGGATCGGATCTTTGGCAGTTTCAAGGAAGAGGACGAGAAGTGCGTGTATGGCACGCGCAGCCCCCTGAACAGCTGGGACCCGCTCTGGTCCAACGCCGAGGTGTACTGGGCGCTGGCGAAAGACTCATGGCGCGCGCGCAGCTGGAAAGACAAGCTGCTGGTCTGGATCAAGCCGCCCGGCTGGCGGCCAGCGGACGTGGCTGCACGGTTTCCCAGGCCCACGTTCGAGATCTCGAAGGTCGAACGGTTTCACCCGCCGATGAGCCCGGCCGTTGTCTGGTTTGGCGCGATCCAGTTCACCCTGCTGCTCCAGGGCGTAGCCCTTTTTCTATGGCACGCAGACGGCATGCCGCTTTCTCAATCGGCGGTCTGGCTGGCTGGACTGGCTACCGGTCTTTGGGTGGTGGGCGCAGCGCTGCAGAGGCGGCTCACGATCATGCAGGCGCTTCTCATCGAAGCTTGCGCACTCGCGACCGTGACCAGTGCGCAGGGGCTGATCGAGTTGCACCGCATTTTCAAGCCCCTCGCGATGCTACTGGCAATCGCATGCGTGGCCGACCGGATGAGCGTATTCAAGTCCGGGGACCGCTTTGCACAATTGCTCGTCGCGGGCCTCGCGTTCTCGCTCGCTGGCGATTGCTTCCTGATGTTCCCCGGCTATTTCATTCCGGGGCTTGTCGCATTCCTCATTGCCCACCTTTGCTACTTCGCACTGTTCAAGACGGCTGTGCCGTGGTTCCCGGACAAGCGTGCAATGCTGATGACATTGGGTCTGGGCGGCGCAATGTACGCATTTCTTTTCAATGGGCTGAGTGGGGTGTTGAGGGTCGCAGTCGCTGCCTATGTCGTCGTTATCGCCCTGATGGCGGCGCAGGCCATCGGGCGGGCCATGGTGCTACGTGACAACGCGTCGATAGCGGTTGCCGTGGGCGCGGGTTTTTTCATGGTGAGTGATTCACTGCTGGCAATTAACAAGTTCGCTATTGCATTTCCGATGGCGCAGTTTTTTGTGTTGGCGACGTATTACTTGGCACAAGTGTTGATTGCGTGCAATTCAACGCCAGTGGCACAAGGGGCCAATCGCAAGGTAGCGCCCGCATCGTTCATGGATGCCGGCTCGAGTCCGGCATGACAGCCTTGAAAGCGGCTACTCGCTGAACAGCTCGCCCGCCGATTTGGGCGGCGCAACGCCCAGGTGACGAAATGCCGCAAGCGTCGCAATGCGTCCGCGCGGCGTGCGCTGCAGATAGCCCTGCTGGATCAGGTAAGGCTCGATCACATCTTCAATGGTGTCGCGCTCTTCGCCGATGCTGGCCGCGATGTTGTCGAGCCCTACCGGCCCACCATCAAACCGGTGAATCACCGCCTCGAGAAGTTTCCGGTCCATCAGGTCGAATCCCTGCGGATCGACATCGAGCATCGCGAGCGCCTTTTGCGCGATCTCCTGCGAAATCCGACCCGTGCCCTTGACGTCTGCATAGTCGCGCACACGACGCAGAAGTCGATTGGCAATGCGGGGGGTTCCACGTGAACGTCGAGCGATCTCGATTCCACCTTCCTCGTCCATCGGGGCCTTGAGAAGCCCGGCGCTTCGCGTCACGATCCGCGCCAGTTCTTCGGCCGTATAAAACTCCAGCCGGGCGACGATGCCAAAGCGGTCCCGCAACGGGTTGGTAAGCATCCCTGCGCGCGTGGTTGCCCCTACCAGCGTGAAGGGTTGCAGGTCGAGCTTGATGGAGCGTGCTGCCGGCCCCTCGCCGATCATGATGTCGATCTGGTAGTCCTCCAGCGCGGGATAAAGAATTTCCTCCACCACCGGCGACAGGCGATGTATCTCGTCGATGAAGAGCACATCGTTCTTTTCAAGATTGGTCAGCAGCGCGGCCAGGTCCTTGGGCTTTTCCAGCACTGGCCCCGAGGTCTGGCGCAGGTTCACGCCCAGCTCGTGCGCAATGATGTGCGAGAGCGTGGTCTTGCCCAATCCTGGCGGTCCAAACAGCAGCACATGGTCCATGGCTTCGCCGCGCATTTTTGCGGCACCGACAAAGATTTCGAGCTGCTCGCGAATCTTGGCCTGACCGACATATTCATCAAGCAGCTTCGGGCGCAATGCCCGTTCGACCGCCTCTTCGTTCGGGGAGGCGGGCGCTGCCGAGACCACCCGACTGGATGGCGGCATCTGGAAGTCGTCGGTCTGGATGCTCACGTTCGTCGCACCTGATTCGCTATCTCGCCAATGCCTTCAGGGCAAGCTTGATACCTTCGCTCACGCCCACGTCCTTTGGGAGGGCCTTGAGCGACGCGGCGGCCTCTTTGTCGCTGTAGCCAAGGGCGACCAGCGCTTGCAGGATATCCGTCTGCGTATCGCTCGTCGTGAACGTAGAACCTGCGCCAATATCCGCACCGAACTTGCCCTTGAGTTCAAGCAGCAACCGCTCGGCCGTCTTCTTGCCAATGCCCGGCACTTTCACCAGGCGCCCCGCGTCCTGCGCCGTGACTGCCTGCGCTATGTCGCCTACGCTCATCCCGGACAAGACAGACAATGCCGTGCGAGGTCCCACGCCAGAAATCTTGATCAGCTGCCGGAACGCATCACGCTCGCCGGCCGAACCGAATCCATACAGGATCTGCGCGTCTTCACGCACCACGAAATGCGTCAGCAAGCTCACCTTCTCGCCGACATTCGGAAGGTTGTAGAAGGTGCTCATTGGCACATCGACCTCATAGCCGACGCCGTTGCAATCCACCAGCAGTTGCGGCGGATTCTTCTCGGCCAGCAGGCCCTGCAAACGACCAATCAAGTTCGGCTCTCAGTCATGGAGTTATCGGTTAGATGGTCAGCGCTTCGTCACGTCACGATGGTAGCGGATGCGACACCGGCAAAAGGCGTCCTTGCGCCGGCGTCTCGGGAGTCCGGCGCGCCAGTCTGCGACGACGTGAGGCGAACCACAGCCGCACAGTACGGTTTGCGCCGACAATCAGCCCTTTGACTCCACCACCTCCCGGAAAGCCCATCCCTTGATTCTGCGACATTCGTTCAGCCCGCCCAACAACAACCGCCTGGCACACCTTTGCGGGCCGACAGACGAGCACTTGCGCACCATCGAAATCGCACTGCAGGTGAAGATCGCTCACCGCCATGGGCAGTTCAAGGTCGATGGGCACAAGGCCAATGCGCAGCGCGCTCTCGAGGTGCTGCAGGCCCTGTACGAAATGGCCGGGCGGCCGATTCCGGCTGACAAGGTGCAGGTTATGGTGGCCGGCGACGAGGGGGTCCCGGATGACGGATCTCAGGTTCTGCACACCAGGCGTACCGACCTGAAGGCGCGCACACCCACCCAGAGCGTGTACCTGGACAACATCGCCAAACACGACATCACATTGGCCATCGGGCCAGCAGGCACTGGCAAGACCTACCTTGCAGTTGCAGCCGCAGTCGATGCACTTGAGCGGAGCGCGGTGCAGCGCATCGTATTGACTCGCCCTGCTGTGGAAGCGGGCGAGAAGCTCGGGTTCCTGCCAGGCGACCTGACGCAAAAGGTGGATCCGTATTTGCGTCCGCTTTACGACGCGCTGTATGAATTGATGGGGTTCGAGCGCGTGACGAAAGCCTTCGAACGCCAGGCGCTTGAGGTTGCGCCGCTGGCGTTCATGCGGGGCCGCACGCTCAACAATGCATTTGTGATCCTGGACGAGGCACAGAACACGACCCCCGAACAGATGAAGATGTTCCTGACTCGCATCGGTTTTGGTTCGAAGTGCGTCGTGACGGGCGATGTGAGCCAGATCGACCTCCCCAAGGGTCAGCTTTCGGGGCTCGTCGAAGCCGAGCACATCCTCAAGCGCGTGAAGGGCATTGCACACACACGGTTTACCAGTGCCGATGTCGTGCGGCACCCTCTGGTGGCGCGCATCGTCGACGCGTACGACAAGGCCCGCAAGACCTGAAGATGCATCTCAAGCTGGACCTGGTATTGCAGTTCGGTCGGTTTCCGAATTCGGCTACACATCGCGCACTGCTTCGCAAGGCGAAGGTTGTTTGCTGGATGGAGCCGGCACTCAGGCACCCCGGCGAGATCGCGGTTCGCATCGTTGGCGAGGAGGAGGGCCGTGCACTCAATCTGCAGTACAGGGGCCGCGACTACGCAACGAACGTGCTGACCTTCGAGTACGCGCACGATGCGTGGGTGGAAGCGGATCTGGTTCTATGCGGCCCGGTGATCGAACGCGAAGCGGCCGAACAGCACAAGACGCTGGAAGAACACTACGCCCACTTGCTCGTGCACGGCACGTTGCACGCGCAGGGTTATGACCACGAGACCGATGAGTACAGTGCACTCGAAATGGAAGCCCTGGAGATTTTCCTGCTGGGCTCGCTGGGGTTTCCTAATCCGTATTGACGTCTAGGCGATCCGCAGTGGAATGGTCACGGGCCCGTCGTTGACCAGGTGGACTTTCATGTCGGCAGCGAACCGGCCGGTCTCGACCACGGGGTGTGCCGACCTGGCCCGCTCCACGAAGGAGTCGTAGAGCCGCCTGCCGTCTTCGGGCGCGGCCGCATTCGTAAAGCTCGGCCGGTTACCGCCAGAGGTATCTGCCACCAGCGTGAATTGGCTCACGATCAGCAGACCGCCCCCGACGTCTTGAACGCTGCGATTCATCTTGCCAGCCTCGTCATTAAAGATGCACAACTTGAGTATCCTGGACAGAAGCTTGTCGCCTTGCAGTTCAGTGTCGCCGCGCTCTGCGCAAACGAATACCAGCAGTCCCGCACCAATCTTCCCGACAGATTCACCGCCGACTACAACGCGGGCCTCACTGACTCGCTGGATGAGGGCAATCAAGTTGGTTCCTGCCTCGCCTGGATTGGGTTAAACAGATTGTGCCGCCCCGTATGGATGGGTAGCATTGCGCGAAAAAACCACCTGGAGCCGATGATGATTCATCATGTGTCAATGAAGAAGATCCGCGCAATGCTTGCTGCGACACTTCTTGCCGTTGCGTCCAGTACAGCCGTCGCGCAGGTCGGACCCACGCCGTCCCAGGCCCAAGCGTATACCGGGCTGCATGCAGCCGCTCACCACGGCGACCTCGCGCAGATCGCCAGACTGGTTTCTGCGAAGGCAGATTTGAATGCACGGGATTCATACGGCCGAACGCCGGCTCACGTCGCAACTTTTGCCCGGCAGCGCAATGCAATCCAGGCGCTTGCCCGCGCCGGTGCCGACCTCAACGCGCTGGAGCGCGACCGGTATGACTGCGTGACGATCGCGTCGGTTGCCGACGATGAAGAAACACTTCGAACGCTTCTTTCCCTCGGCGCCAGCGCGAAGCAGGTCACAAGTCGGTATGACGGTTCTGCGCTCATCGCAGCAGCCCACCTGGGACACGACGGCGTGGTGCGGCAGCTGATTGCTGCCGGTGCGCCGCTCGATCTGGTCAACAACCTGCACTGGACCGCTGTCATCGAGTCCATCGTCCTGGGCAATGGCGGCCTGCGTCACCGGGCGACGCTTGCAGCGCTGATCGACGCTGGTGCCAACCTGAAATTGACCGACCGTGAGGGTCGGACTCCATTGCAACTGGCCAGGACACGCGGCTACGGGGAGATGGTCGAGATGCTCGAGAGAGCGGGGGCCCGCTAGGAAGCCGCATAGCAAAGTTCAATCGAGCGTCACCTTGGCGAACTTGCGCTTGCCAACCTGGACCACATAGCTGCCGGCGCCGAACTTCAGCCCCTTGTCGCTCACGACGGCGGATTCCACGCGCACCCCGCCTCCGTCGATCAGCCGGCTGGCCTCGCTCGCGGACGGCGCAAGGCCCGCCTGCTTGAGCAGTTGCGCAATTCCCATCGGCGCACCGGTGAGAAAAACCTCTGGAATTTCGTCAGGCACACCGCCGCGGCTGCGATTGGCGAAGTCCTGCTCTGCCGCATCCGCTGCCTGTCCACTGTGGAACCGCGCGGTGATTTCCCGCGCGAGCATCACCTTGGCCTCTTTGGGATTGCGCCCGCCTTCAACCTGCGCCCTCAACTGCGCAATTTCCAATTCGCTGCGAAAACTCAGCAATGTGTACCAGCGCCACATCAAATCATCGGAGATCGAAAGCACCTTGGCGAACATGGTGTTCGCATCTTCGGTAATGCCGATGTAGTTGTTCTTGCTCTTGGACATCTTCTCGACGCCATCAATGCCCTCCAGCAGGGGCATCGTGAGGATGCACTGTGGTTCCTGGCCGTACTCCTGTTGCAGGTGGCGCCCCATCAGCAAGTTGAACTTCTGGTCGGTGCCACCCAGTTCGAGGTCGCTGCGCAGGGCAACCGAGTCGTAACCCTGCATGAGCGGATACAGGAACTCGTGGACGCTGATCGCCGTGCCTTCTTTGAACCGGTCATGGAAATCGTTGCGCTCCATCATCCTCGCCACCGTGTACTTCGCGGCCAGCTGAATCATTCCGCGTGCGCCCAGGGGGTCGCTCCACTCGCTGTTGTAGCGAACTTCAGCCTTGTCAACGTCAAGCACCACGCGCAGCTGGTCGAAATACGTCTTGGCGTTCGATTCGATCTGCTCGCGAGTCAGCGGGGGCCGCGTGCTGTTGCGTCCGGACGGGTCGCCAATCGTGGTGGTGAAGTCCCCGATCAGGGGAATGACGGTATGACCCAATTGTTGCAACTGGCGCATCTTGTTGAAGACAACCGTGTGCCCCAGGTGGATGTCCGGAGCCGTGGGGTCGAGCCCGAACTTGATCCGAAGCGGGGTGTTGGTGGCCTCGGAGCGCGCCAGCTTGTTTAGCCAGTCATCTTCAGGTATTAGCTCTTGCGTACCGCGCAGAGTGATAGCGAAAGCCTCGCGAACTCGATCAGTTAAAGGGTATTTTGTAACAAGCGCTTGATTCATAAGGGTTTTTTGGCTCAGCTGTAGGACAGCGCCTATATACTCCGTCCAGCTTTCATGTTTCCCCGATTCTATTCGGGGCTACTCCCAGGAAATCCCCCGATAGCAGGAACGACAGTTTGAAAAACGGATTCATTGCCGCTGGTGAAAAACTTCTCTCTCGCGCAGTACATGCACTTGAACACCACCCTCGACAAGTCACTGCCGCCATCGCGGCCTTGATGCTATGCGCGGGCGGTGGCGCTCTCGCCGTTGCTTCCGATGAACCGGAAGTCCAACCCGTGGTGCGTGAAGTTCTTGAGTCGGTCGCCCCTCTGCCTTTTGCCGACCAGCTGAAGACGCTGGATTTGCACGCTTTCAATCTTTATCGCTCTGAAACTACCCGCGCCACTGACACCGCAGAATCATTTCTGGCGCGTGCAGGTGTCGCGGACGCGCAGGCACTGAGCTTCCTGCGATCCAATGACGCGTTCCGGACTCGTGTTTTGGGCGCGTCGGGTCGTAACGTCACGATCGAAGTCAACGACTCGCACGAGCTTCAAAAACTGACGACACGCTGGGCGACGGGCGAAGAGGCCACCTTCAAGCGACTCACGATCGAGAAGTCCGCGACCGGACAGTTTGTTTCGCGTATCGAGATGGCCCCCATGGTCTCTGCGGCACGCATGGCCAGTGCGACAGTTCGCACCTCCCTCTTTGCCGCAGCCGACGAAGCTGCCATTCCCGAGAGCATCATCATTCAGCTGGTCGAAATCTTTGGTAGCGATATCGACTTCCATCGCTCGCTCAAAAGCGGCGATCGCCTCAATGTCGTTTATGAAGCGCTTGAGGCCGACGGTGAGCCGCTGCGGACCGGGCGTATTCTTTCGGCCGAATTCGTGAACAAGGGCAAGTCCCATCAGGCGATGTGGTTCCAGGAAGCCGGTCGCAAGGGTAGCTACTACACCCTGGACGGCAAGAGCCTCGAAACCTCATTCCTGGCCTCGCCCATGGAGTTCTCCCGCGTGACCAGTGGCTTCGCCATGCGCATGCACCCCATCCACAACACGTGGAAAGCTCACCTAGGGGTGGACTACGGCGCAGCGACCGGAACGCCGGTGCGTACTGTCGGCGATGGCGTCGTCGAATTCGCCGGGCAACAAAACGGTTTTGGCAATGTCATCATCGTCAAGCACAACGCGAGCGCCCAGACCCTTTATGCCCACCTGAGCCGGATCGACGTGAGCCTGGGCCAGAAGATCAATATCGGCGATCGCATAGGCGCCGTCGGCGCAACCGGCTGGGCTACCGGCCCGCATCTGCACTTCGAATTCCGGGTTGATGGTGCTCAGCAGGATCCGGTTCAAATGGCCAAGCACGGCGCTTCTGTACCGCTATCGGCCTCGGCGCGTCCTGCGTTCGAGCGTCTCGCCCGCTCAATGGGCGCTCAGCTCGCAGCAGCAGGATCGACGACGGCTGTGGCTCGCGCCAACTGAGAATGCTCCCCGGCTCACGCCGGGCGGCTACGATCGCCGCATGTCGGATCTCTTCATCGGACTCATGTCCGGCACTTCAATCGACGGCGTGGATGGCGTTCTCGCCGATTTCTCCTGCACGCCGCCCGTTGTAGCGCATCACACGTGCGCGGCATTTCCGGCAGCCCTTCACGACGAACTCCTCTCGCTGAATTCAGCGGGCCACAACGAGATGCACCGGGCAGCCCTGGCAGCCAACGATTTGATGCGTGTCTACGCCGATGTGGTCCACGAGTTGTTGAATTCCGCCGGCCTGAAGCCAGACTCGGTGGCGGCGATCGGGGCGCACGGGCAGACAGTTCGCCACAGGCCGCAAGAGTTCGACGCTACCGGCTACACGTTGCAACTCGCCAATCCAGCCCTGCTGGCGGAGTTGACCGGAATCGACGTGATCGCGGACTTTCGGTCACGAGACGTCGCGGCAGGCGGCCAGGGCGCGCCGCTTGCTCCCTTCTTCCACCAGTCCTGGTTCGGCAGTCTGGGCGTGGCTACAGCCGTACTCAACATCGGCGGCATTTCGAACGTGACGTTGCTGCGTCCTGACGGAACGGTCAAGGGGTTCGACTGCGGACCGGGCAATGCCCTGATGGACTTTCTCGCGGTGAAGCACCTGTCACAGCCGTACGACGCGTCCGGCGCGTGGGCAGCCACCGGGCAGGCGGACGAGCATCTGCTTGATTCCATGCTGAAAGAACCCTACTTCGCTCGGCTCCCCCCAAAGAGCACCGGGCGAGACCTTTTCAACATTCAATGGCTGGAAGACATTACGCGTGGCCACACGATTGCACCTGCCGATCTGCAGGCTACCCTGGCCGAGTTGACCGCACGCGCGTGTGCAAGGGATGTGCTGAGGGAACAGCACCAGACGGCGGAACTCGTCGTCTGTGGCGGCGGAGCCCTCAACGATCACCTCATGCATCGGCTCCAGGCGCTGCTGCACGAAGTTCGTGTCGTGTCGAGTGCACAGCGCGGGCTGCCGCCGTTACAGGTCGAAGCTGCTGCGTTCGCATGGCTGGCTCGAAAGTGCGCAAGGCGCGAAAAGCTGTCGCTGGAAAGCACAACGGGCGCCCGAGGCGCCCGTGTGTTGGGTTGCATCTATCCCCGGTGAGGGGGTCAGGTCACGCCGAAAAGCTGGAGCCGCACCCGCAGGTGCTGCTGGCATTCGGATTCTTGATCACGAACTGCGCTCCCTGAAGGTCTTCCTTGTAGTCGATTTCGGCGCCGTTCAGGTACTGGTAGCTCATCGCATCAATCAACAATGAGACGCCGTTCTTGGTCATTACCGTGTCGTCGTCGTTGGTGATTTCGTCGAAGGTAAAACCGTATTGAAAACCGGAGCAGCCGCCACCCTGCACAAAAACGCGAAGCTTGAGTTCGGGATTTCCTTCTTCGGCGATCAGGTCTGCTACCTTGGCCGCAGCGCTGTCGGTAAAGACTAGTGGCGGGGGCATTTCTGCTTCGATGTTTTCGGCTACTGCGCTCATGGGAATACTCCGGGTGCGTTCACTAACCATCAATAGTACAGCGATCTGGTCAAGAATACAGGTCAGGCCGACTTTGTCGCCAGCTTGAGTAAGGGCTTTTCGTCGCCCTCGAGCGGCGCCAGCAGCCCAGCGATGATGGCTCCACGGTGCATTTCGAGCTCCCGGTAGTGCACTTCGCCCTTGGTGATATTGGCTTTCGGCTGGAGCTCCAGCAATTCGAACGCATAAACCGGCCCGCGAACAGTTCCGTTGATGATCACGTGGTCTGCGCGAATCTCGCCCTCGACGACAGCTTGCTCGGAGATAACGAGAATGCTGGGTTCGTCGGAAGTCGCGCTGATATTGCCGAAAACCTCACCGTCGATCCGCAAACCCTCGGTGAACTGGAGGTTGCCATCAATCCGGCTGCCTTGTGCGATGAGACTCTTGATGGGAGGCTGGGCTTTCTTTCCAAACATGGTTCTATTCCAGACAACGGTTGTTACAGCTTTACGCTCTGGACCGCGCGGGTGGACGCGCCTTCCATGACTTTTGCCGATACGTTTTTTACCACGGCTTGGTCTGGCAAAACGAGCATTCCCTCGATGCGCCGGTATTGCCTAAACTGCAACGGCTGAGATCCGCCTGGAAGTTCCATGGTCCACGGTTTGCCGTTGAGCATTCCGGAGACGTTGATGTCGAGCTTGCCCTTGAATTCGGCAGCATTCTTGGCCGGCTGCATGACCAGAATCTGCCACTTGAGTTGAGTGCCGGCGACCACCTCCGCATGAAGCCCGCGAATGGCCAGCCCATCGGCACCGCTACTTGGCAGCAGTTGTTCAAAGAACCCCAGGTCATCGCGCAGCGCCCGGTTCTCTAGCTCCAGGGCCCTGATTTGCGCGGTCAGCCGTTCCTGCGTGGTCTTTTCCGCAGTGATAAGGCTCTGAGAGGTGTTCAAGACCGACTGCGTCTTGTCACGTTCTTCGCGCAGCTTGGCGGCATCGCCACGCAGGCGCTGCAATTCTTCGCGGGCGCCGGACTCAAGACCCGCAATGCTTTTGCCGAATTCAAACGCCCAAAGGCTGATTGCTGCGCAGAAGCCAAGCACGATCGCCACACCGGCCCAGCGTAGTGGCCAGGGCATTGCGCTTCGCACCGCCATCCTGGGAGCACTGATGGTGAGCCGTCGGCGCAGCAGCTTGAATCTCATCTCAGCAGTATAGGTTTGACAGGTCTCAAGAAAAAAGCCGCAACAAGCGAACTTGTGCGGCTTTGTGTGGGAGGTAGATCCCCCGATGCGGTGCGGATCAGCGCTTGCTGAACTGCTTGCGGCGACGTGCAGAGTGCAGGCCGACCTTCTTTCGCTCCACTTCGCGCGCGTCACGCGTCACGAAACCGGCTTGCGACAGTGCAGGCTTGAGCGCCGCATCGTAGTCGATCAGGGCACGCGTGATACCGTGGCGCGTGGCGCCAGCCTGGCCGGACTCGCCGCCGCCATGAACGTTGACCTTGATGTCAAACGTTTCAACGTGGTTCGTCAGGAAGAGGGGCTGCTTCACGATCATGATCGACGTCTGGCGACCGAAGAACTCTTCGATGTCCTTGTCATTGACGGTGATCTTGCCGGTCCCTTTTTTCATGAAGACGCGGGCGACGCTGGACTTGCGGCGGCCAGTACCATTATTCCAATCACCGATCATTTTCTCGCTCCGATCTGGGCATCAGGAAGTTCCAGCACTTTAGGCTGCTGGGCGCTGTGGGGATGCTCTGCACCGCCATACACCTTGAGTTTCTTGATCATGGCGTAACCGAGGGGCCCCTTGGGCAGCATGCCCTTGACGGCCTTTTCGAGTGCGCGGCCGGGGTGCTTGGCCTGCATGTCGCGGAACGTGGTGGCAGTAATACCGCCCGGGTAACCCGAGTGACGGTAGTAAATCTTGTCGGTCGATTTGGCACCGGTCACGCGCAGCTGGGCTGCGTTGATGATGACGATGAAGTCACCGGTGTCGACGTGAGGCGTATAAATGGCCTTGTGTTTGCCGCGCAAACGGAGAGCAACTTCGCTGGCTACTCGTCCGAGGACCTT